>NZ_JAOWGM010000029.1:40138-484648 GCF_030333125.1 Citrobacter sp. CK206 | reverse complement strand
CTCGTTCAGGTTGAGAAGGTATAAGGAGTAACCGATGACAACCCAATATGGATTTTTTATTGACTCCAGTCGTTGCACCGGTTGCAAAACCTGCGAACTGGCCTGCAAAGACTACAAAGATTTAACCCCGGACGTCAGCTTCCGCCGCATCTATGAATATGCGGGCGGCGACTGGCAGGAGGATAACGGCGTCTGGCACCAGAATGTCTTTGCCTACTATCTTTCCATTTCCTGCAACCACTGCGAAGACCCGGCCTGCACGAAAGTGTGCCCGAGCGGCGCGATGCACAAACGCGAGGACGGCTTTGTGGTGGTGGATGAGGACGTCTGCATCGGCTGTCGCTACTGCCATATGGCCTGCCCGTACGGTGCGCCGCAGTATAACGCCGCCAAAGGCCACATGACCAAATGCGACGGTTGTCATGACCGCGTTGCCGACGGCAAAAAGCCGATCTGCGTCGAGTCCTGCCCGCTGCGCGCGCTGGACTTTGGCCCGATAGAAGAGCTGCGGAAGAAACATGGCACGCTGGCGGCCGTTGCGCCGCTGCCGGGCACGCACTTCACCAGACCGAACATTGTGATTAAACCCAACGCCAACAGCCGCCCGACCGGGGATACCACGGGTTATCTGGCAAATCCGAAGGAGGTGTAAGATGGGAAGTGGATGGCATGAATGGCCGCTGATGATCTTCACGGTTTTTGGCCAGTGCGTGGTCGGCGGTTTTATCGTTCTGGCTCTGGCACTGATGAAAGGCGAGTTGCGTACCGAATCTCAACAGCGTGTGCTGACCGGCATGTTTGCTCTGTGGGTGCTAATGGGAATTGGCTTCATCGCGTCTATGCTGCATCTGGGGTCGCCAATGCGCGCCTTCAATTCGCTGAACCGCGTGGGCTCGTCGGCATTGAGTAATGAAATTGCCAGCGGCTCGCTCTTTTTTGCCGTCGGCGGGATCGGCTGGTTACTGGCGGTGCTGAAAAAGCTCTCTCCGGCGCTGCGTAATCTCTGGCTGGTTGTGACGATCGTGCTGGGCGTTATCTTTGTCTGGATGATGGTGCGCGTGTATAACAGCATTGATACCGTACCGACCTGGTACAGCATCTGGACGCCGCTGGGCTTCTTCCTGACGCTGTTTATGGGGGGGCCGTTGCTGGGTTATCTGCTGCTGCGTATTGCGGGCGTCGATGGTTGGGCGATGCGTCTGCTGCCCGTAATTTCAGTCCTCGCACTGGTGGTCAGCGCTATTATGTCAGTGATGCAGGGAGCGGAGCTGGCGACGATTCATAGCTCCATCCAGCAGGCTTCTGCGCTCGTACCGGATTATGGTTCGCTGATGGCCTGGCGTATTGTGGTGCTGGTCGTGGCATTGTGCTGCTGGATTGTGCCGCAGTTGAAAGGTTATCAACCTGCGGTTCCGCTGCTGTCGGTGGCGTTTATCCTGCTGCTGGTAGGGGAACTGATTGGTCGCGGCGTATTCTACGGGCTCCATATGACCGTGGGAATGGCGGTGGCGAGTTAATCCATAATATGCCGGATGGCGGCTCGCGCCTTATCAGGCCTACGGATCGTGTAGGCCTGATAAGCGAAGCGCCATCAGGCAATATGTCCCTGGTCTTTTACTTCTGCTTAGTTAACGTGTCGTAGCTGGTCATCAGATTGCGATAATCAGGAATGTGATTAGAGAACAGCGTTGCCAGACCTTCGATATCATTACGCCAGTCGCGGTGTAACTCGCACGCCACGCCAAACCATGTCATTAATTGCGCGCCAGCCTGCGACATGCGATCCCAGGCGGAGTGACGGGTAATTTCATTAAAGGTGCCTGACGCATCGGTCACGACAAACACATCGAACCCTTCTTCAATCGCAGAGAGGGCGGGGAAGGCCACGCACACTTCCGTGACAACCCCCGCAATGATGAGCTGCTTCTTACCTGTCGCCTTAACGGCTTTCACGAAATCTTCATTGTCCCACGCGTTGATGTTTCCGGGGCGTGCAATGTAGGGGGCATCGGGGAACTGTGCTTTCAATTCCGGCACCAGCGGCCCGTTTGGCCCCGTTTCGAAACTGGTGGTAAGGATGGTGGGGAGGTTGAAGTATTTGGCTAAATCGCCAAGTGCGAGAACGTTATTTTTGAATTTGTCAGGATCGATGTCTCGTACAAGAGACAGCAGCCCCGCCTGGTGATCAACTAAAAGAACCGCGGCATCATTTTTATCGAGACGAACGTAAGGCTTAGTCATTATCTTCTCCTGATGAGAGTTAGCGTTACATCAAAAGCCATTCCGGTGTGTTGTCTTCCCCAAAAGCATAGACCGGAAAAATGATGTTGCAGGAACCATGAAATTTTTCGACTGAACGAAACGCGGCAGTTTTGTTTTAGGTCAATTAAAACAATAACATGATGTTTATCGGATGCTGCTCTTTCATGCCATGAATCAGTATTTCAAATCGAAGGGGGGGAAAGCGCGTAATGCCGCGATTCGGGTAGATTGACAATGTTTTTGTTGGTGGCATGATGCGCATGAAATTTGAACTTCCTCACGGTTTTTATCCATGTCCATCTATACCCGGCCCGTCATGCTTTTGCTGTGCGGCCTGCTTTTGTTGACCCTGGCGATCGCAGTATTAAACACGCTCGTCCCCTTGTGGCTTGCCCAGGGAAGCCTGGCAACCTGGCAGGTCGGTATGGTCAGTTCGTCCTACTTTACCGGGAATCTGGTTGGGACGTTGCTTACCGGGTATTTAATCAAGCGCCTGGGCTTTAACCGCAGTTACTATATTGCCTCGCTCATTTTTGCGGCGGGTTGCGTAGGGCTGGGCATGATGATTGGTTTCTGGAGCTGGCTGGCCTGGCGCTTTGTTGCCGGCGTGGGCTGCGCCATGATTTGGGTCGTGGTGGAAAGCGCTCTGATGTGCAGCGGAACATCCCGTAATCGTGGGCGGTTGCTGGCTGCGTACATGATGGTCTATTACGTGGGAACGTTTTTGGGGCAACTGCTGGTCAGTAAAGTTCCGACAGAATTAATGAGCGTTCTGCCGTGGGTAACCGGCATGATTCTGGCGGGCATTTTGCCGCTGCTCTTTACCCGTATCCTGAACCAGCAGTCGGAAGAACACGATACGACGCCGATTACGTCAATGCTGAGACTGCGTCAGGCGCGGTTAGGTGTAAACGGGTGCATTATTTCCGGGATTGTACTGGGATCGCTGTATGGCCTGATGCCGCTGTACCTTAATCATCAGGGGATTAGCAATGCGAGCATCGGTTTCTGGATGGCCGTGCTGGTGAGCGCCGGTATTTTAGGCCAATGGCCGATTGGTCGTCTGGCCGATAAGTTTGGTCGTCTTCTGGTGCTGCGTGTACAGGTCTTTGTGGTGATCCTCGGCAGTATTGCCATGCTGACTCAGGCTGCGATGGCGCCCGCCTTATTCATTCTGGGGGCGGCAGGTTTTACGCTCTATCCCGTCGCGATGGCCTGGGCTTGTGAAAAGGTAGAACGTCATCAGCTTGTGGCGATGAACCAGGCGTTGCTGCTCAGCTATACCGTAGGCAGCCTGCTGGGGCCGTCATTTACCGCGATGCTGATGCAGAATTACTCTGATAATCTGTTGTTTATTATGATTGCCAGCGTCTCGTTTGTTTATTTGCTTATGCTGCTGCGTAACGCAGGACATACGCCGACCCCTGTGGCGCACGTTTAATTTATATGATCAGGTATGAAGTCTGTAGGCCGGATAAGACGCTTTCGCGTCGCCATCCGGCGATACCGACAAAATAACTCAGTACATCACTTTATGACCGTACTGCTCAAGAATACCTTTTACGCGCTCCATGGTTTCTTTCTTCGGCGGTTTAACGCCATCAAGCTTGTATTCTTCGCCCATTGCGACCCATTTGTGTTTGCCTAACTCGTGATAGGGCAGCAGTTCGATTTTTTCAACGTTGCCCATATCGCGGGTGAATTCGCCCAGGCGGTGTGCGGAGTCGTCATCGTCAGACCAGCCCGGCACCACAACGTAGCGAATCCAGGTCTTAATGCCCTTTGCGGAGATGTATTTGGCGAACTCCAGCGTGCGATGGTTGGATACGCCAACCAGATTCTGATGAATCTCGTCATTCATCTGCTTCAGGTCAAGCATCACCAGGTCGGTGACTTCCAGCAGTTCATCGATGACCGGATCGTAGCGGCGAACAAAGCCGTTGGTATCAAGACAGGTATGGATGCTTTCTTTCTTACAGGCACGGAACCAGTCGCGAACAAACTCTGCCTGTAAGATCGCTTCGCCGCCGGAAGCCGTTACGCCGCCGCCGGATGCGTTCATAAAGTGGCGGTAGGTGACGACCTCTTTCATCAGATCTTCAACGGTAACTTCTTTGCCGCCATGCGTATCCCAGGTGTCGCGGTTATGGCAATACAGGCATCGCATCAGACAGCCCTGGAAGAACGTAATAAAGCGGATGCCCGGGCCGTCAACGGTACCACAGGATTCAAAGGAGTGAATGCGACCAATAACTGACATTGCGGTGTTTCTCCAGATGTGGCCCATCCGGGGCCGTGTTAGTGCACAGTTATTAACTGTGTCGAGTCTGTTTTGGCAGTCATCCATTGAGTATAGATAGCTGGCGAAAGAGACTTAGTTGTTAAAAAGGCCCCACTTACGTGGAGCCTTTATTGTACGCTTTTTACAGTACGATTTCAGTCAAAACCCAATTACATGGTCTGAGTGAAGGTACGAGTAATAACGTCCTGCTGTTGTTCTTTAGTCAGGGAGTTAAAACGTACTGCGTAACCTGATACACGGATGGTCAGCTGCGGATATTTTTCCGGGTGTTCCATCGCGTCCAGCAGCATTTCACGGTTCATCACGTTCACGTTCAGGTGCTGACCACCTTCGATGGACGCTTCGTGGTGGAAGTAACCATCCATCAGACCCGCCAGGTTGGTTTTACGTACTTCGTCGTCTTTACCCAGTGCATTCGGAACGATAGAGAAGGTGTAAGAGATACCATCTTTAGCGTAAGCAAACGGCAGTTTTGCAACGGAGGTCAGAGAGGCAACAGCACCTTTCTGGTCACGGCCGTGCATTGGGTTAGCACCCGGTCCGAACGGCGCGCCAGCACGACGACCGTCTGGGGTGTTACCGGTTTTCTTACCATACACAACGTTAGAAGTGATGGTCAGAACAGACTGAGTCGGGATAGCGCCACGGTAAGTGGTCAGTTTCTGAATTTTCTTCATGAAACGTTCTACCAGGTCAACCGCCATGTCATCAACGCGAGAGTCGTTGTTACCAAACTGCGGGTATTCGCCTTCGATTTCGAAGTCTACAGCCAGGCCGTCTTCGTCACGAATCGGTTTAACTTTCGCATATTTGATTGCAGACAGGGAGTCAGCAGCAACGGACAGACCTGCGATACCACACGCCATAGTGCGGATAACGTCACGGTCGTGCAGCGCCATCAGAGAGGCTTCGTAGCTGTACTTGTCGTGCATGTAGTGGATCACGTTCAGCGCGGTGACATACTGTTTAGCCAGCCAGTCCATGAAGTGATCCATGCGGTCCATCACTTCGTCGAAGTTCAGAACGTCGCCTTTGATCGGTTCAGATTTAGGACCAACCTGCATTTTCAGTTTTTCATCAACGCCGCCGTTGATTGCGTACAGCATGGTTTTCGCCAGGTTTGCACGCGCACCGAAGAACTGCATTTGTTTACCAACAACCATCGGGCTTACGCAGCAAGCAATAGCGTAGTCATCGTTGTTGAAGTCTGGACGCATCAGGTCATCGTTCTCGTATTGCAGAGAAGAGGTGTCGATGGACACTTTAGCGGCGAATTTCTTGAAGTTCAGCGGCAGTTTTTCAGACCACAGAACGGTGATGTTCGGCTCAGGAGACGGACCCATGGTGTACAGGGTGTTCAGGAAGCGGAAGCTGTTTTTGGTAACCAGAGTACGGCCGTCAACGCCCATACCGCCGATAGATTCAGTTGCCCAAATCGGGTCGCCAGAGAACAGTTCATCGTATTCCGGCGTACGCAGGAAGCGAACCATACGCAGTTTCATGACCAGGTGGTCAATCATTTCCTGTGCGTCTTGTTCGGTGATTTTGCCTGCTTTGATATCACGTTCGATGTACGCATCCAGGAAGGTGGATACGCGACCGAAGGACATTGCTGCGCCGTTCTGAGACTTAACAGCGGCCAGGTAGCCGAAGTAGGTCCACTGGATAGCTTCCTGAGCGTTGGTAGCCGGACCAGAGATATCGCAGCCGTATTTAGCCGCCATCTCTTTGATCTGACCCAGCGCGCGGTGCTGTTCAGCAATTTCTTCACGCAGACGGATAGTCGCTTCCAGGTTTACGCCGTTTTCCAGGTCAGACTGCAAAGAGACGAACTGGGCGTATTTGTCTTTCATCAGGAAGTCGATACCGTACAGCGCAACGCGACGGTAGTCACCGATGATACGGCCACGGCCATACGCATCTGGCAGACCAGTCAGAACACCGGATTTACGGCAGTTCAGAATGTCTTTGGTATAAACATCGAATACGCCCTGGTTGTGGGTTTTGCGGTATTCGGTGAAGATTTTTTTCAGCATCGGGTCCAGCTCGCGATTGTACGCTTTGCAGGAACCTTCAACCATTTTGATACCACCGAACGGGATGATCGCACGTTTCAGCGGAGCTTCAGTTTGCAGACCAACGATTTTCTCAAGCGCTTTATTGATGTAGCCAGCGTCGTGAGAAGTGATGGTAGAAGCAACGGAGGTGTCAAAGTCAACAGGCGCGTGAGTGCGGTTTTCCTGTTTAACGCCTTCCATTACGCTGTCCCACAGTGCAGTGGTCGCATTCGTCGCGCCAGCCAGGAAGGACTCATCACCCTCGTACGGAGTGTAGTTTTTCTGAATGAAGTCACGGACGTTTACTTCATTCTGCCAGTCACCTTTGGTAAAACCTTCCCAGGCTGTGGCTAACTTTTCATTAAGCTCGGACATGTAACACCTACCTTCTTAAGTGGATTTTTTATTTACTGCGTATAACGCTCATCAGCAATGATGATCGTCGCCACGCAGGTAAATGACCCAGTATGTCAACCCGACCAATAAACCGCCGCCGATAATGTTACCGATTGTGACCGGAATCAGGTTATCGGTGATGAAATTCATCACGGTCAGGTGAGAAAAACTTTCCGGACTGGAGCCCACTGCGGCCCAGAATTCCGGTGTGGCGAAGTCACGGATTACAATCCCCATCGGAATCATAAACATGTTTGCGATGCTGTGCTCAAAACCGCTGGCAACAAACATGGCGACGGGCAATACCATGATAAACGCTTTGTCCATCAGGCTACGACCCGAGTAGCTCATCCACACGGCCAGGCAAACCATCAGGTTAGCCAGGATACCCAGGCAGACAGCTTCAATAAAAGTATGATGCATCTTGTGGTCGGCGGTTTGCAGGACGTTAAGCCCCCATCCGCCGTTGGCGGTCATATACTCGCCGGAAAGCCACATCAACAACACAAAGAGCAGACAACCGATCAGGTTACCAAAATAAACGTTGAGCCAGTTTTTTGCCAGTTGGCCCCATGTGATTCGGCCGCTCGCTTTCGCGACAACAATCAGCACTGTTGATGTGAAAAGATCTGCGCCGCAGATAACACAGAGAATCAGCCCCAGCGAGAAGCAGATGCCTCCAACCAGTTTCGCCATACCAAAAGGCATTGTGCCTGTACCGGTTGTGGCGGTGATATAGAAAACAAAGGCAATGGAAATGAACACACCCGCGGTAATCGCCAGATAGAAAGTCTTCAGCGGATGTTTCGTTGCTTTATAGACACCTGCCTCTTCGGCCACTTTGGCCATTGCAGCAGGGAGTAATAGATCAAAAGGGTTGTCAGCTTTCACACTAACTCTCTCTTTATTAAGTCGGCGACGAGATACTAACAAAGCATTATAGATGAGAATTTGATATAGATCATATCTCGCCTGGCTTATAGGCCCGCAAGATGCGTGGTTTTTACGCGATTGCGGTGTAAATATTTGATTATCCAAATAAAAATAAATTTTAAAAATTATAAAGTGAGTTGAATTTTTTCGCTGAGCCTCCCCGGTGGCAGTTAATTAAAATGGAGTAATTGGCAAATAAAGTAACACCAGCACATTAATATCTGTAATATCAACTACCAATATTTAACCTTGTTATTACATTTATTTTCGTTTGCCAAAAAAATAAAAAAACAGGGCGCATAAAGCGCCCCGTAATATAGCTCAGTCGATTGTTTAAACCTACCTATAGTGGGTTATTCGCTTCTATTTTGACCAGTGAGCGGCCTTGGCGCGCTGCAATTTCTCATAGGCTTTCAGCAGGGACTGATGTGATGCGAAAGCATGCAGATCGCTATCAACCGCTTGCAGCCCATAAAATGCCGCTTCGCCGCTCAGTGCCGCGCTGGCCGCTTCAACAGCTTCGGCGCCATACATCCGAACGAAAGCATTCAGGTATTGCAGCGGTTCGCGGTCTTCTTCCTGCGCCAGAAGCAGCAGCGTTTGCAGACAGCGGTAGTAGTTCGCACGTTCAGCGCTAAAGATGGAGGCGTTGAATTCCATCGTCCACTCTGTCCAGATCAGCGCCTGCTCCAGATCGCCGCCAGCCAGCGCCAGCATTGCTTTAAGCTCACCGATGCGCAGGGTATACCAGCCATTATCCGGGCCTGTCGCCAGGCCAAGTAACTCGCGCACGCGGGTAAAGTCATCAAAGCCTTCTTCATCTAATTGTTCAATCAGATTGAGGTAAGCCTCTTTCTCCCATGCGCTGCCCGGCAGGGCAAGGAGGGTTTCGCGCAGATGGCTTCCCATGCTGTTGTTGGCGAGCCACAGATCTTCTGCCGGATAAATATCAGACATGCCCGGTACAATAATGCGGCAGGCATAAACGCCGAGGTGCTCATAGTCGGCAATATAGACCTCTTTATCTTCCGCATTGAAGATTGCCATCAGCGTGGCGAACTCTTCTTCCGTGGTGCCGGAGAAACTCCAGTCAGCAAACGGATAGTCGGCATCCTGCTTGAACAGATCCCAGGAGATCAAACCGCTGGAGTCAATGAAGTGCGTCTCAAGGTTAGTATGTTCAGCCACTTCTTCGTCGTCGAACGTTGGCGGGGTAAAGACATCAAGATCTTTCAGTCCACGGCCCTGCAACAGCTCGGTGACGGTACGCTCCAGCGCAACGCCGAAATCAGGATGCGCGCCGAAGGAGGCGAAGCAGGTGCCGTTGGCCGGGTTGAACAGGACGACGCAGATAACCGGATACTGACCGCCCAGCGAGCCGTCATAAGCGAAGATTGGGAAACCTTCCGCCTCCAGCTTAGCGATGGCCTCTACCACTGCCGGGTAGCGTGCCAGCACATCGGCTGGAATTTCCGGCAGGCTAATGCTTTCGGCGATGATGCGGTTTTTAACATGACGTTCGAACACTTCAGACAAACCCTGCACACGCGCTTCGTTGCGGGTGTTACCGGCCGACATCCCGTTGGAAACGTACAGGTTGCCGATAATGTTCATCGGAATATACACGGTGTGATTATCAGACTGGCGGGTAAACGGCAGGCCGCAGATACCGCGATCTTCGTTACCGGATTGCAGGTCTATAAGCATGCTTCCGGCCAGCTCGTTTTCCGGGTCGTAGAACGCGCGCAGACGGTCATCCAGTAACCCTTCCGGCAGGGCGTCGTCATCGGTTAGCGGGAACCATTTTTCATTCGGATAATGCACGAACGGGCCATTGGCGATGGTTTCACCCAGCCAGAAATCGGCGAAGAAATAGTTGGTGGACAGACGCTCAAAATATTCACCCAGCGCGGAAGCCAGCGCGGCTTTTTTGGTTGCGCCTTTGCCGTTGGTAAAGCACAACGCGCACTCTTTGTCGCGAATATGCACCGACCAGACGTTAGGCACCGGATTCAGCCAGGAGGCCTCTTCAATATGAAAACCGAGGTCGAGCAGTTTTTGCTGGAAGCGAGCGATGGAATCTTCCAGGGCGGCGTCTTTGCCGGGGATAAATGTTTGCGTCATGAAAATCACTTTTGTCGTACGGAAAGCGCGCAATGATACGGGTTTTATGTTGACGGCGCTATCGCCGCCGCCCCGGCAGCGTAAATAAAAGTGTGTAGTAGCGTCGTTCCTGTGAATGCCGGGGATCGTCAATGACGCCCGCGCGGCGCAAATCCAGAATGGTCGAAGGCCAGCCGGGTAAAACGGGCTACCTGACAGCGAATCTATCGGTTTTATGTCGTCAATCCGATAGATTCTGTTGTGTGACGTAGCGCGCATTTTTGACCTGATGAGTTTTACCCATTGCGGCGCGTGTCACTGAATGATAAAACCGATATCCACAGGAATAACTTATACCCAATATCCGTCGTCCTGCCTTGCGCAGACGTCCGGGTGTTGAGGCGATAATAACGCAACGTGGTGAGGGGAAATGGCTCAGGTCTTCAATTTTAGTTCAGGTCCGGCAATGCTACCGGCGGAAGTGCTTAAACTGGCTCAACAGGATCTGCGTGACTGGCACGGTCTTGGTACGTCAGTAATGGAAATTAGCCACCGCGGCAAAGAATTTATCCAGGTCGCAGAGGAAGCGGAACAGGATTTTCGCGATCTCCTCAGCATCCCCTCCAACTACAAAGTATTGTTCTGCCACGGCGGCGGCCGTGGGCAGTTTGCGGCAATTCCGTTAAATATTCTGGGCGATAAAACGTCGGCGGATTACGTTGATGCCGGTTACTGGGCGGCCAGCGCCATCAAAGAAGCGAAAAAATACTGTTCGCCAAACGTGATTGACGCCAAAGTCACGGTTGACGGTCTGCGTGCGGTCAAACCGATGAGCGAGTGGCAGCTTTCTGATAACGCCGCTTACGTTCATTATTGCCCGAACGAGACTATCGACGGCATCGCAATTGATGAAACGCCGAATTTTGGTTCGGATGTCGTTGTGGCTGCGGATTTCTCATCCACAATTCTTTCCGCGCCGCTGGATGTGTCGCGTTATGGCGTGATCTACGCCGGGGCGCAGAAAAACATCGGCCCGGCGGGGCTGACAATTGTGATCGTGCGTGAAGATCTGTTAGGTAAAGCGAACATCGCTTGCCCGTCTATCCTTGATTACACCGTGCTGAACGACAACGACTCGATGTTCAATACCCCGCCGACCTTTGCCTGGTATCTTTCTGGCCTGGTGTTCAAATGGCTGAAAGCGCAGGGCGGCGTTGCGGCGATGAACAAAATCAATCAGCAAAAAGCGGAACTGCTGTATGGCGTGATTGATAACAGTGATTTCTACCGTAACGATGTGGCGAAATCGAATCGTTCACGTATGAACGTGCCTTTCCAGCTAGCGGACAGCGCGCTTGATAAAGTCTTCCTGGAGGAATCTTTCGCTGCGGGTCTGCATGCGCTGAAAGGTCATCGCGTGGTGGGCGGAATGCGCGCCTCTATCTATAACGCAATGCCGCTTGAAGGCGTGAAGGCGTTGACGGATTTCATGGTCGATTTCGAGCGTCGCCACGGCTAATTCGTTTTCTTTTTTCATCCCCACAGCCAGCCTGTGGGGTTTTTATTTCTGTTTTTGAGAGTTGAGTTTCATGGAATCCCTGACGTTACAACCCATCGCGCGGGTCGATGGCACCATCAATCTGCCTGGCTCCAAGAGTGTTTCGAATCGCGCTTTGTTACTGGCGGCATTAGCAAGCGGCACCACTGTTCTGACAAACCTGCTGGACAGCGATGATGTTCGCCATATGCTGAACGCGCTGAGTGCGTTGGGGGTCAGTTATACCCTTTCCGCCGACCGTACCCGTTGTGAAATTACCGGGCAGGGCGGCGTATTACATGCCGAAGGCGCGCTGGAACTGTTCCTGGGCAATGCGGGAACGGCGATGCGTCCGCTTGCCGCCGCGCTGTGCCTGGGGGCAAATGATATCGTGCTGACCGGTGAGCCTCGCATGAAAGAGCGCCCGATCGGTCATCTGGTCGATGCGCTGCGTCAGGGCGGTGCGAAGATTGATTATCTGGAGCAGGAAAACTATCCGCCTCTGCGTCTGCGCGGCGGTTTTAGCGGTGGTTACGTTGAGGTTGATGGCAGCGTCTCCAGTCAGTTCCTCACCGCGCTGCTGATGACCGCGCCGCTTGCGCCGCAGGATACGACGATCGCAATTAAAGGCGATCTGGTGTCCAAACCGTATATCGACATCACGCTGAACCTGATGAAAACATTCGGCGTTGAGGTTGAGAACCAGAATTACCAGCGTTTTGTGGTGAAAGGGGAGCAGCAGTACCGTTCACCGGGTCAATATCTGGTGGAAGGCGACGCGTCATCCGCTTCTTATTTCCTTGCCGCTGGCGCCATTAAAGGCGGAACGGTAAAAGTGACGGGGATTGGCCGCAACAGTATGCAGGGCGATATCCGCTTTGCCGACGTACTGGAGAAGATGGGCGCCACTATCACCTGGGGCGATGACTTCATTGCCTGTACGCGCGGTGAACTGAACGCTGTGGATATGGACATGAACCATATCCCAGATGCGGCGATGACCATCGCCACGGCGGCGTTGTTTGCTAAAGGCACCACCACGCTGCGTAATATCTATAACTGGCGTGTGAAAGAGACTGACCGCCTGTTTGCGATGGCGACGGAACTGCGTAAAGTCGGCGCTGAAGTGGAAGAGGGGCATGATTTCATTCGTATCACGCCACCGGCTCAGTTGCAGTTCGCCGAAATCGGCACCTATAACGATCACCGTATGGCGATGTGTTTCTCGCTGGTTGCGTTGTCGGATACGCCGGTGACGATTCTCGATCCGAAATGTACCGCAAAAACCTTCCCGGATTACTTCGAACAACTGGAGCGTATTAGTACGCCTGCCTGATAAAAGTAAAACATTGTCATCTTTTGGGCTGGTTCTTCGCCAGCCCGCTATAATTGCGCAAATCTTCCTCATCTGATGACAGACAAAATGGGTTTTTGCATACAAAGATAACGATTGTGAGCGTTGGCGCGTATAATGCGCGGCGTTCACGTTAACGGTATGCCTGTTTAAGGAGAAAAAGATGACGGCAATTGCCCCGGTAATTACCATTGATGGCCCAAGCGGTGCAGGTAAAGGCACCTTGTGCAAGGCAATGGCGGAAGCATTGCAATGGCATCTGCTGGACTCGGGCGCGATTTATCGTGTACTGGCGCTGGCGGCCTTACATCATCATGTTGATGTCACCTCTGAAGACGCTCTTGTACCGCTTGCGTCTCATCTGGATGTTCGTTTTGTCTCAACCAATGGCAATCTGGAAGTCATTCTGGAAGGGGAAGATGTGAGCGGGGAAATCCGCACGCAAGAAGTCGCGAACGCGGCATCTCAGGTCGCTGCATTCCCGCGCGTGCGCGAAGCGCTTTTGCGCCGCCAGCGTGCGTTTCGCGATGCGCCAGGGTTGATTGCCGATGGCCGCGACATGGGAACGGTGGTATTCCCTGATGCGCCAGTAAAAATTTTCCTGGATGCGTCTTCTGAAGAACGCGCTCACCGCCGTATGCTACAGTTGCAGGAGAAGGGCTTTAGTGTTAACTTTGAACGCCTTTTGGCCGAGATAAAGGAACGTGACGACCGCGATCGTAATCGCGCTGTCGCGCCACTGGTTCCTGCTGCCGATGCTTTAGTTCTGGATTCTACCCGATTAAGCATTGAGCAAGTGATTGAAAAAGCGTTACAATACGCGCGCCAAAAACTGGCACTCGCTTAAGTGCGACCGAATTTGTAGTACCCCCGCTGCAATGGATTGACAGTGGGTATGTGAAACAACCCCATCCGGCATGGAGCCAGGTGGACGTTAAATATGAAACCTGAAGATTAAACATGACTGAATCTTTTGCTCAACTCTTTGAAGAGTCCTTAAAAGAAATCGAAACCCGCCCGGGTTCCATCGTTCGCGGCGTTGTTGTTGCTATTGATAAAGATATCGTACTGGTTGACGCTGGTCTGAAATCTGAATCCGCCATTCCGGCTGAGCAGTTCAAAAACGCCCAGGGCGAACTGGAAATCCAGGTTGGCGACGAAGTTGACGTTGCTCTGGATGCAGTAGAAGACGGCTTCGGCGAAACCCTGCTGTCCCGTGAAAAAGCGAAACGTCACGAAGCCTGGATCACGCTGGAAAAAGCTTACGAAGATGCTGAAACTGTTACCGGTGTTATCAACGGCAAAGTTAAGGGCGGCTTCACTGTTGAGCTGAACGGTATTCGTGCGTTCCTGCCAGGTTCCCTGGTAGACGTTCGTCCGGTGCGCGACACGCTGCACCTGGAAGGCAAAGAGCTTGAATTCAAAGTCATCAAGCTGGATCAGAAGCGCAACAACGTTGTGGTTTCCCGTCGTGCCGTTATCGAATCCGAAAACAGCGCAGAACGCGATCAGCTGCTGGAAAACCTGCAAGAAGGCATGGAAGTTAAAGGTATCGTTAAGAACCTCACTGACTACGGTGCATTCGTTGATCTGGGTGGCGTTGACGGCCTGCTGCACATCACCGACATGGCATGGAAACGCGTTAAGCATCCGAGCGAAATCGTAAACGTTGGCGACGAAATCACTGTTAAAGTGCTGAAGTTCGACCGCGAGCGTACTCGTGTATCTCTGGGCCTGAAACAGCTGGGCGAAGATCCGTGGGTAGCTATCGCTAAGCGTTATCCAGAAGGTACCAAACTGACTGGTCGCGTGACCAACCTGACCGACTACGGCTGCTTCGTTGAAATCGAAGAAGGCGTTGAAGGCCTGGTTCACGTTTCCGAAATGGATTGGACCAACAAAAACATCCACCCGTCCAAAGTTGTTAATGTTGGCGATGTAGTGGAAGTTATGGTTCTGGATATCGACGAAGAACGTCGTCGTATCTCCCTGGGTCTGAAACAGTGCAAATCCAACCCGTGGCAGCAGTTTGCGGAAACCCACAACAAGGGCGACCGTGTTGAAGGTAAAATCAAGTCTATCACTGACTTCGGTATCTTCATCGGCCTGGACGGCGGCATCGACGGCCTGGTTCACCTGTCTGACATCTCCTGGAACGTTGCAGGCGAAGAAGCAGTTCGTGAATACAAAAAAGGCGACGAAATCGCAGCAGTTGTTCTGCAAGTTGACGCAGAGCGTGAGCGTATCTCTCTGGGCGTTAAACAGCTCGCAGAAGATCCGTTCAACAACTGGGTTGCTCTGAACAAGAAAGGCGCTATCGTAACCGGTAAAGTCACTGCTGTTGACGCTAAAGGCGCAACCGTAGAACTGGCTGACGGCGTTGAAGGTTACCTGCGTGCTTCTGAAGCATCCCGTGACCGCGTTGAAGATGCGACTCTGGTTCTGAGCGTTGGCGACGAAGTTGAAGCTAAATTCACCGGCGTTGATCGTAAAAACCGCGCAATCAGCCTGTCTGTTCGTGCGAAAGACGAAGCTGACGAGAAAGATGCAATCGCAACTGTTAACAAACAGGAAGATGCAAACTTCTCCAACAACGCAATGGCTGAAGCTTTCAAAGCAGCTAAAGGCGAGTAATTCTCTGAAACTTCGGGTGTTTTATCCCGAAGTTTGATGAGTTTACTTGACAGATTACAAGATTCGTCCTGTAATCAAGCACTAAGGGCGGCTACGGCCGCCCTTAATCAATGCAATAACAGCAGCAGCCAATTTGCTTACAGGAACCGGAGGAATCATGACCAAGTCAGAATTGATTGAAAGACTTGCAACCCAGCAATCTCACATTCCCGCGAAAGCGGTTGAAGATGCAGTAAAAGAGATGCTGGAA
Organism: Citrobacter sp. CK206; assembly: GCF_030333125.1. Taxonomy (NCBI): domain Bacteria; kingdom Pseudomonadati; phylum Pseudomonadota; class Gammaproteobacteria; order Enterobacterales; family Enterobacteriaceae; genus Citrobacter; species Citrobacter sp. CK206. Next base: position 468,820 of record NZ_JAOWGM010000029.1, on the reverse strand, counting down.
CATATGGCCTCGACTCTTGCGCAGGGCGAGCGTATTGAAATCCGCGGTTTCGGCAGCTTTTCTTTGCACTACCGCGCACCTCGTACCGGACGTAACCCGAAGACTGGCGATAAAGTAGAACTGGAAGGAAAGTATGTTCCGCACTTTAAGCCGGGTAAAGAACTGCGCGATCGCGCCAATATTTACGGTTAAGTTTTAACGAAAAACTTGATCCAGAAAAAAGCACCTGAAAGGTGCTTTTTTCATTTCTGCATTCCGACCGGAAAAGAGACTTCAACGCCATCATCCGGCACAAAGCAGCGCCTGATGGCGCTACGCTTATCAGGCCTACAGATATGTACCTGTGACTCCCGTAGGCCGGATAAGACGCTTCGCGTCACCATCCGGCATAAAGCAGCGCCTGAAGGCGCTACGCTTATCAGATCTACAGATGCGTTCTCGTAGGCGTAACTGGAAAGCCTCTCGCATTTTTATGTGCATCTTGCATTCCCAACGCGAAAACCACGGAATTTGCGCCGAATAACCACAAATTGTCGCCAGACAAACGTTAGCTAAATCTGCACACTTCCTGTAACAGGGAGGTGTCTATGAAAATAACAACGGTCAGCGTGTGTGTATTATGCGGAATTCTTCCGCTAATATTCTTACCTGTACTTCCCGGTTCGTTGTGTCTCATTGGCATATTTTGTTTTGCCTGTGCGCTGTCCTTTGTTCCATATAAATATACGCAGTACGCCAGCTTGACCCTGCTGTTTTTTCTCTGGGGAATACTTGCTGCAAAGCAAGCCGTCTGGCCGGGTAATATCTTGCCTGGCGCAACACAAGAAACCGTGGTGCAAATTACGGCGACCGATCATGCCACCACACATTACGGGCAAATTACCCATGTACAGGGGAAACGCCTGTTTCCCTCGGTGGGCGTTGTTCTTTATGGGCAGTATTTGCCCGGCGAGGTGTGTGCAGGTCAACGTTGGGCGATGAAACTAAAAGTCCGTGCCGTGCATGGTCAGCTTAATGAGGGGGGATTTGATAGCCAGCGTTATGCGCTCACGCAACATCAGCCTCTGAGCGGCCGGTTTCTGCATGCGACGGTCATCGAATCGTCATGTAGTTTACGCGCGCGTTATCTTGCTTCCCTCAATACCACGCTGGCGCACTACTCCTGGCAGCAGGTTATCCTGGCATTAGGCATGGGCGAGCGTTTATCAGTATCGCAAGAGGTCAAAAATATTATGCGCGATACTGGTACGGCGCACCTGATGGCCATTTCAGGGTTGCATATCGCCTTTGCCGCACTACTGGCCGGAGGATTGATTCGTGGCGCGCAATTTTTACTTCCCACCCGCTGGATTCACTGGCAAACGCCGTTAGTGGGAGGGATTGTGTGCGCGACGTTTTATGCCTGGCTCACGGGGTTACAACCCCCCGCGTTGCGTACGGTTGTGGCGCTGGCGGCGTGGGGATTACTGAAGCTGAGCGGTCGACAATGGAGCGGTTGGGAGGTCTGGTTCTGCTGCCTGGCGGCAATAGTGATTGCCGATCCGATTGCTGTTCTGTCGCAAAGTCTGTGGCTTTCGGCCTTTGCCGTCGCAGCGCTTATTTTCTGGTATCAGTGGTTTCCTGTACCGGCCTGGGCGTTGCCTCGGGCAGGGAAAGTCGCGTTGGATCTCGTTCACTTACAGTTGGGCATTACGCTTCTGCTCTTACCTGTGCAAATAGCGCTTTTTCATGGCGTAAGTGTGACCTCTTTTCTGGCGAATCTGTTTGCTGTTCCTTTGGTTACATTTATCTCTGTACCACTGATACTGGCGGGAATGATCGGCCATTTGACCGGGCCGCTGATGGTTGAAGAAGGCCTCTGGGCGCTGGCTGACGCCTCTCTGGACGTGTTGTTCCGGGCGCTGAAAAGTCTGCCGGAAGGGTGGATTAATATTGATTATCGCTGGCAATACCTGTCTTTGGCTCCCTGGTTAACGCTTATGGCGTGGCGATTGAATGCCTGGCGAACTTACCCGGTGATCTGTTTGTCTGGCGTGTTGCTGTTGAGTTGGCCGTTCTGGCGTACGCCGCGCACGGAGGCGTGGCAGGTTCATATGCTGGATGTCGGACAGGGGCTGGCGATGGTTATCGCGCATAATGGGAAAGCGATACTTTATGATACGGGACGCGCCTGGCCGGATGGCGATAGCGCACAGCAGCTCATCATTCCCTGGCTACGCTGGCACAATCTGGAACCTGAGGGGATTATCCTGAGCCATGAACATCTGGATCATCGGGGGGGCCTGTCATCATTACAGAAGACGTGGCCTTCGCTCTGGATACGAAGCCCATTAGGCTGGAAGGGCCATCTGCCGTGCTTTCGTGCGGAGCAGTGGACGTGGCAGGGGCTATCCTTCAGCGCACACTGGCCGATTAAAGGAAACAGGGAAAAGGGCAACAACCATTCCTGCGTGGTTAAAGTGGATGACGGAAAGCAGAGTATTTTGCTGACGGGCGATATTGAATCTCCGGCTGAACAAAAAATGCTAAGTCGTTATTGGCGGCATTTGCAGGCGACAATCATTCAGGTTCCGCATCATGGCAGTAATACATCGTCGTCATTAGCGTTAATCCAACGGGTTGAGGGCCTGGCCGCGCTGGCGTCGGCATCGCGCTACAACGCCTGGCATCTGCCTTCCTGGAAGGTACAACAGCGCTATCAACAACAAGGTTATCAGTGGCTGGATACCCCGCATCAGGGGCAAATTTCGGTGGATTTTTCCCCGCAAGGCTGGCGCATACGAGGTTTACGGGAGCAAATTTTACCTCGTTGGTATCATCAGTGGTTTGGCGTGTCAGAGGATAACGGGTAGAATATGCGGCTATTTCAACAAATGCTGGTTTTTTGAATGCATAACGATAAAGATCTCTCTACGTGGCAGACGTTCCGCCGACTGTGGCCTACCATTGCGCCTTTCAAAACTGGGCTGATCGTGGCGGGTGTCGCGTTGATCCTCAATGCGGCCAGCGATGCTTTTATGTTATCGCTCCTCAAACCATTGCTGGACGATGGTTTTGGTAAAACAGATCGATCGGTGCTGCTTTGGATGCCGCTGGTGGTTATTGGCCTGATGATATTACGTGGTATCACCAGCTATATTTCCAGCTACTGTATTTCATGGGTATCGGGCAAAGTGGTGATGACCATGCGCCGTCGTCTGTTTGGTCATATGATGGGGATGCCTGTTGCATTCTTTGATAAACAATCAACGGGGACACTGCTTTCTCGTATTACCTATGACTCAGAACAGGTTGCGTCATCGTCTTCCGGGGCGTTGATTACGGTCGTGCGTGAAGGTGCATCGATCATCGCTTTGTTTATCATGATGTTCTATAACAGCTGGCAACTGTCGATCATTCTGGTCATTCTGGCGCCTGTTGTGTCTATTGCGATTCGCGTGGTATCGAAGCGTTTTCGTAGCATCAGTAAAAACATGCAGAACACGATGGGGCAGGTGACCACCAGTGCAGAGCAGATGCTGAAAGGCCACAAAGAAGTGCTTATCTTTGGCGGTCAGGAAGTTGAAACGAAACGTTTTGACAAAGTCAGCAATAAAATGCGTCTGCAAGGGATGAAAATGGTGTCTGCATCATCCATCTCTGATCCGATCATTCAGCTGATCGCGTCTCTGGCGCTGGCCTTTGTTCTCTATGCGGCTAGCTTCCCGAGCGTAATGGACAGCCTGACTGCGGGTACGATTACCGTCGTATTCTCATCAATGATTGCCCTGATGCGTCCTCTGAAATCGCTGACCAACGTCAATGCGCAGTTCCAGCGTGGTATGGCGGCATGCCAGACGCTGTTTGCTATTCTGGATAGCGAGCAAGAGAAAGACGAAGGCAAACGCGTAATTGAACGCTCGACGGGCGATCTGGAATTCCGCAATGTGACCTTTACCTATCCGGGGCGTGAAACGCCTGCGCTGCGCAATATCAATCTGCACATTCCGGCGGGTAAGACGGTTGCGCTGGTTGGGCGTTCCGGTTCAGGTAAATCAACCATTGCCAGTCTGATCACGCGCTTCTACGACATCAATGAAGGGAATATCCTGATGGATGGACACGATCTGCGTGAATATACCCTGTCTTCATTGCGTAATCAGGTCGCGCTGGTTTCGCAGAATGTGCACCTGTTTAACGATACGGTTGCGAACAACATCGCCTATGCGCGTACTGAAGAGTACAGCCGCGAGCAAATTGAAGAAGCGGCGCGTATGGCGTATGCCATGGACTTTATCAGCAAGATGGATAACGGTCTGGATACGGTTATCGGCGAGAACGGCGTACTGCTTTCTGGTGGCCAGCGTCAGCGTATCGCGATTGCCCGTGCGTTGCTGCGTGACAGCCCAATCCTGATTCTGGATGAAGCCACCTCTGCGCTGGACACCGAATCCGAACGCGCGATTCAGTCCGCGCTGGATGAGTTGCAGAAAAACCGTACTTCGCTGGTTATCGCGCACCGTCTTTCAACGATTGAACAAGCTGATGAAATTGTCGTGGTGGAAGACGGGATTATTGTTGAGCGTGGAACCCATCGCGAATTGCTGGAGCAGCGCGGTGTGTATTCGCAACTGCATAAAATGCAATTTGGCCAATGATCGCTCGCATCTGGTCTGGTGAATCGCCCCTGTGGCGTCTGTTGCTCCCACTCTCCTGGCTGTATGGCCTGGTGAGTGGGGGGATTCGCCTGTGCTACCGGCTGGGAATTAAACGCGCCTGGCGTGCGCCGGTGCCGGTCGTTGTCGTCGGAAACCTTACGGCGGGAGGCAACGGAAAAACGCCGGTCGTTATCTGGCTGGTCGAGCAACTGCAACAGCGCGGCATTCGCGTGGGGGTTGTTTCGCGGGGGTATGGCGGTAAAGCGGCGTCTTATCCGCTGTTGCTTACTCCACAAACGTCCTCTGCGGAAGCGGGCGATGAGCCGGTACTGATCTATCAACGAACCGGCGCGCCTGTTGCTGTCTCGCCGGTTCGCTCAGACGCAGTAAAAGCGATTCTCGCGCGTCACGATGTACAAATTATCGTGACGGATGACGGGCTACAGCATTATCGTCTGGCGCGCGATATTGAAATCGTTGTCATCGACGGCGTGCGTCGGTTTGGCAATGGCTGGTGGTTGCCCGCAGGGCCGATGCGTGAGCGCGCCAGCCGGCTTAAATCGGTAGATGCGGTGATCGTCAACGGCGGCGTTGCCAGACCAGGAGAAATTCCGATGCATCTGGCGCCAGGGCTGGCGGTTAATTTATGCACCGGTGAGCGCCGTCATGTCGCGGAGTTAAGCAACATTGTCGCGATGGCGGGGATTGGCCATCCTCCACGTTTCTTTGCTACGCTCGAAGCGTGTGGGGCATCGCTACAGAAATGCGTTCCGTTGACCGATCATCAGTCTCTCGCCTTTAACGATGTGAAGGCGTTAGTAACCGACGGGCAAACGCTGGTCATGACGGAAAAAGATGCCGTTAAATGCCGGGGATTTGCCGAGGACAACTGGTGGTATTTACCTGTAGACGCGCGTTTGTCGGGTGAACAACCCGACGCACTGCTTGAACAACTCATCTCGCTGGCTCGCTAGCACAAATTGATGTGGCGGCAGCGAACGATTCCCGGAGTTATACATGTCGTTGCCGCATCTCTCTCTTACGGATGTTCGTCATCTCCATCTTGCTGCGCAAGGTTTGCTGAAAAAGCCCCGCCGTCAGGCATTGCCTGCGGATATTCTCGCGACGATTTCGCGCATGTCTTTATTGCAAATCGATACGATCAACGTTGTGGCGCGCAGCCCCTATCTGGTGCTGTTTAGCCGTCTGGGCCACTACCCGCAACAGTGGCTGGACGACTCGTTGTCGCGTGGCGAACTCATGGAATACTGGGCGCATGAGGCCTGTTTCTTACCGCGTAGCGACTTTACGCTAATTCGTCACCGTATGCTGGCGCCTGAGAAGATGGGCTGGAAGTACAAAGCATCGTGGATGCAGGAACATGCCGATGAGATCGCGCAGTTGATCCAGCATATTCACCATAACGGCCCTGTGCGCTCAGCGGATTTTGCGCATCCACGCAAAGGCGCCAGTGGATGGTGGGAATGGAAGCCGCATAAGCGCCATCTTGAAGGATTGTTCACTGCCGGGAAAGTCATGGTTGTAGAACGGCGCAACTTTCAGCGCGTGTATGACCTGACGCAACGCGTGATGCCGCACTGGGACGATAAACGCGATTTACTGTCGCAGGCAGAAGCAGAAATCGTCATGCTGGATAATAGCGCGCGCAGTCTGGGGATTTTTCGCGAGCAGTGGCTGGCGGATTACTATCGCCTGCGGCGACCTGAAGTGAAAACGTGGCGTGATATCCGCGTTGAACAGGGGCAACTGGTTCCCGTTCAGGCCGACAGGCTGGGGGCAATGTGGCTACACGCCGATCTGTTGCCGCTACTGGAGCAGGCGCTGAACAATAAGCTCACCGCTACGCATAGCGCGGTTTTATCCCCTTTTGATCCCGTCGTCTGGGACCGGAAACGGGCAGAGCAGTTGTTCGATTTTAGCTACCGCCTGGAATGCTATACCCCGGCGCCTAAACGCCAGTACGGCTATTTTGTTTTGCCGCTGCTGCATCGGGGGCAGTTGGTTGGGCGTATGGATGCCAAAATGCATCGCAAAACGGGCGTGCTGGAAGTCATCTCGCTCTGGTTGCAGGAGGGGGTTAAACCGGGCCCGACGCTGCAAAAAGGGTTGTTGCAGGCGATTAATGCGTTTGCTCGCTGGCAACAGGCCAGCCGCGTCACGCTAGGGAGTTGCCCATCCGGCTTGTTTGCAGAAAATCGTCATGGCTGGGAAATAGACGCGGTCTCATAAACGATTATGTTAATATTGATGAATTCACAATCCGGTCCATCTGGAGGAACTATGGATCATCGTCTACTTGAAATCATTGCCTGCCCGGTATGCAACGGCAAACTCTGGTATAACCAGGAAAAACAAGAACTGATTTGCAAACTGGATAACCTGGCTTTCCCATTGCGCGATGGCATTCCGGTATTGCTGGAAACGGAAGCGCGTTCCATTACTGCTGATGAGAGTAAATCATGAGTTTTGTGGTCATTATTCCCGCTCGTTTTTCGTCCACGCGTCTGCCCGGTAAGCCTTTACTGGATATCAACGGCAAACCGATGATCGTGCATGTTCTGGAACGCGCGCGCGAATCTGGCGCTGAACGCATTATTGTCGCGACGGACCATGAAGATGTCGCTCGCGCGGTAGAAGCGGCGGGTGGGGAAGTCTGCATGACGCGCGCTGACCATCAGTCCGGGACGGAGCGTCTGGCGGAAGTCGTTGAAAAATGCGGTTTTAGCGACGATACCGTTATTGTGAACGTGCAGGGTGATGAGCCGATGATCCCGGCGGTGATTATTCGTCAGGTGGCGGAAAACCTGGCGCAGCGCCAGGTTGGTATGGCGACGCTGGCGGCGCCGATTCACGGTGCTGAAGAAGCCTTTAATCCTAATGCAGTGAAAGTTGTGCTGGACGCTGAAGGCTATGCGCTTTATTTCTCGCGTGCGACGATCCCCTGGGATCGCGATCGTTTTGCGAAAAGCCTTGAGACCGTGGGCGACACGTTCCTGCGCCATCTGGGAATTTACGGCTATCGCGCCGGGTTTATTCGCCGCTACGTGAACTGGCAGCCCAGCCCGCTTGAGCATATTGAGATGCTGGAGCAGCTTCGTGTGCTGTGGTATGGCGAAAAAATCCATGTTGCCGTCGCCAAAGAAGTCCCGGGAACGGGCGTTGATACAGCCGAAGATCTTGAGCGCGTTCGCGCCGAAATGCGCTGATATCCGCTATCGCACTCCTCTCGCAAATGGGAGGAGTGTCGTATCGTTACGATTTTCCCTTCATTTTTCTTTTCATCAATTGATCTCATCCGGGTGACATCTGTCCATACGGCGCTCATTATAAAAGCAGTGGCGTTTATGAGGGCAATCTGAAATGGAACAGCTGCGAGCCGAACTGAGTCATCTGCTGGGCGAAAAACTCAGCCGTATAGAGTGCGTGAGTGAAAAGGCGGATACGGCCTTGTGGTCGCTGTACGACAGTCAGGGAAACCCGATGCCGCTGATGGCGAGAAGTTTTACGACCCCCGGCGTGGCGCAGCAACTGGCATGGAAAACGACCATGCTGGCGCGTAGCGGCACGGTACGCATGCCGGTTGTCTATGGCGTGATGACGCATGAGGAACACCCCGGGCCTGATGTCCTGCTGCTGGAGCGTCTGCGTGGCGTCTCTGTGGAAGCGCCCGCCCGCACGCCTGAGCGCTGGGAGCAGTTGAAGGATCAGATTGTAGAAGGGTTGTTAGCCTGGCATCGACAGGACAGCCGGGGTTGCGTGGGCGCGGTGGATCATACGCAGGAAAATATCTGGCCGTCCTGGTATCGCCAGCGTGTTGAAGTGCTATGGACGACGTTAAACCAGTTCAACAACACCGGGTTAACCATGCAGGATAAACGCATTCTGTTTCGTACCCGGGAGTGCCTGCCTGCGCTGTTTGAAGGATTTAATGATAATTGCGTGCTCATCCACGGCAATTTTAGCCTGCGCAGTATGCTGAAAGACGCCCGCAGCGATCAGCTTCTGGCGATGGTGGGGCCTGGCGTTATGCTGTGGGCGCCACGAGAGTATGAACTGTTTCGGCTGATGGACAATGCGCTGGCGGAAGGGTTGCTCTGGCATTATCTGCAACACGCGCCAGTGGCGGAATCGTTCATCTGGCGGCGTTGGCTTTATGTGTTATGGGACGAAGTCGCGCAGCTGGTCAATACCGGGCGTTTTAGCCGCTCCAACTTTGACCTCGCGACAAAATCACTGCTGCCCTGGCTCGCCTGACGCGCCTTTCAGCCACTGCCAGATGCGCCCCAGCGTTTCATAACCGGCGCGATCGCTATGCATCAACCATACCGGGGAGGGAATTGCTCGCTCCCACGGATTTAACGGTGAATCTATCGCCAGTTGATTGGCTGGCGCAGGCAGCGGATGTAACCCAACATTCTGGAAGAAGATCATGGCGCGCGGTAAGTGGGAGGCGGAAGTGACCAGCAGGAAAGGGGAATCGCCGATGGCCTGTTTCACCGCTTCCGCCTCTTCTTCGGTATCTTTTGGCTGATCCAGCGTGATGATGTCGCTGCGCGGCACACCCAGCGATTGTGCCACTCTTGCGCCCGCTTCTGCCGTACTCACGCGATTGGTTTTTGCCGCCGCGCCCGTAAAGATCAGTTTCGATCCCGGATTGGCCAGCCAGAGGCGTACGCCTTCGTTCAGACGTGGGAGGCTGTTATTGATCAGATTCGAACTGGGCGCCCACTGGGGGTTCCAGGTGTAGCCGCCGCCCAGCACCACGATGTAGTCTACTTTTTGCGTTCCCTGCCAGGTGGGGTAACTGTCTTCAATCGGTTTGAGTAAACGGTCAGCAACAGGTTGCAGGCTTAATAGAAATATTGCCAGCCATCCCAGGCTGATAAACGCCTTCCCGGTTTTCTGAAAGCGGCTAAACCATACCAGCGCCAGCCCCACGCCCATGATGAGCAGCATAAAGGGAAGCGGCAGCAACAGACCGCCAGTCACTTTCTTCAGAGTAAAAAGCATCCTTTTTGGTTCCTTTTTTGACCATACAGCAGGGGATCAGCAGGGATATTACACCAGACAGGTTAAATATCGCCGCGACTATGACAAAATAGCTTCTTTTTAAAAGCACACCTGAGCCAGCCTGTGGAGAGTCCGATGCGGGACCGCAATTTTGATGACATTGCTGAAAAGTTTTCCCGTAACATCTACGGAACCACCAAAGGACAGCTGCGACAGGCGATTCTGTGGCAGGATCTTGATCGGTTGCTGGCGGAATTCGGCGAGCGAAAACTGCACATCCTGGATGCTGGCGGCGGAGAGGGGCAAACGGCCATCAAAATGGCGGAGCGTGGGCATCAGGTTACATTGTGCGATCTGTCCGGCGAGATGATCGCGCGTGCGCAGCAGGCGGCAGAAGCAAAAGGTGTGAGCGGAAACATGCATTTTATACAATGCGCCGTTCAGGATGTCGCTTCGCATTTGGAAACCTCCGCTGATCTGATATTGTTTCATGCTGTGCTGGAGTGGGTGGCGGAACCGGTCGGCGTGTTAGAGACGCTTTGGTCAGTTTTGCGCCCCGGCGGAGCACTGTCGTTAATGTTCTACAATGCTAACGGCCTGTTGATGCATAACATGGTGGCAGGGAACTTTGACTATGTGCAGGTGGGGATGCCAAAACGCAAAAAGCGTACGCTTTCGCCAGACTATCCACGTAAACCCGAGCAGGTTTATCAGTGGCTGGAAGATATTGGCTGGCAGATTACCGGTAAGACCGGCGTACGCGTATTTCATGATTATCTGCGTGAGAAGCATCAACAGCGTGACTGCTATGAGATGTTAGTTGAATTAGAAACGCGTTATTGCCGCCAGGAGCCGTATATTAGCCTTGGCCGCTACATTCATGTCACCGCGCGCAAACCGCAGATGCAAGGATAACTTATGAGTGAATTTTCCCAGACAGTCCCCGAACTGGTTGCCTGGGCCAGAAAAAATGACTTTTCCATCTCTCTGCCGGTAGACCGACTTTCGTTCCTGCTGGCGGTAGCCACGCTGAATGGCGAGCGCCTGGACGGGGAGATGAGTGAAGGCGAACTGGTGGATGCGTTCCGCCATGTCAGTGATGCGTTTGAGCAAACCAGCGAAACCATCGGCGTGCGCGCCAACAACGCGATCAACGATATGGTACGTCAACGTCTGCTGAACCGCTTTACCAGCGAGCAAGCGGAAGGCAACGCCATTTATCGCCTGACGCCGCTCGGGATTGGCATTACCGATTACTATATCCGCCAGCGTGAGTTTTCCACGTTGCGCCTTTCCATGCAGCTATCCATTGTCGCGGGTGAACTGAAGCGGGCGGCGGATGCGGCAGATGAGGGCGGCGACGAATTTCACTGGCATCGCAACGTTTATGCGCCGCTGAAATATTCGGTCGCGGAAATTTTCGACAGCATCGACCTGACCCAGCGCATCATGGATGAGCAGCAGCAGCAGGTAAAAGACGACATTGCGCAGTTGCTGAACAAAGACTGGCGCGCGGCGATTTCGAGTTGCGAACTGCTGCTTTCTGAAACATCCGGCACGCTGCGTGAGTTGCAGGATACGCTCGAAGCGGCTGGCGATAAATTACAGGCCAATCTGTTACGCATCCAGGACGCCACGATGGCGCATGACGACCTGCATTTTGTGGATCGTCTGGTGTTCGATCTGCAAAGCAAACTCGACCGCATTATTAGCTGGGGTCAGCAATCCATCGACCTGTGGATTGGCTATGACCGACACGTACACAAATTTATCCGTACCGCGATTGATATGGATAAAAACCGCGTCTTTGCCCAGCGACTGCGCCAGTCCATCCAGAGCTATTTTGATGAGCCGTGGGCGCTGACCTATGCCAACGCCGATCGTCTGCTGGATATGCGCGATGAAGAGATGGCGCTGCGCGATGAAGAGGTGACCGGCGAACTGCCGCCGGACCTGGAATATGAAGAATTTAACGAGATCCGCGAACAACTGGCGGCGATCATCGAAGAACAGCTGGCTATCTATAAATCCAGACAAGCCCCACTGGATCTCGGCCTGGTAGTGCGCGAATATCTGGCGCAATACCCACGAGCGCGTCACTTCGACGTGGCGCGTATTGTTATCGATCAGGCGGTACGTCTTGGCGTAGCGCAAGCAGACTTCACCGGACTGCCAGCCAAATGGCAGCCGATTAATGATTACGGAGCCAAGGTACAGGCGCATGTCATTGACAAATATTGAACAAGTGATGCCGGTTAAGCTGGCGCAGGCGCTGGCAAACCCGTTATTTCCGGCGCTGGATAGCGCATTACGCTCCGGCAGACATATCGGTCTGGATGAGCTGGATAATCATGCCTTCCTGATGGATTTCCAGGAGTATCTGGAAGAGTTTTACAGTCGCTATAACGTCGAACTGATTCGCGCGCCGGAGGGTTTTTTCTACCTGCGCCCGCGTTCCACGACGATTATCCCGCGCTCCGTCTTGTCTGAACTGGACATGATGGTGGGTAAAATCCTCTGTTACCTCTATCTCAGCCCGGAGCGGTTGGCAAATGAGGGGATTTTTACCCAGCAGGAACTGTACGATGAGCTGCTCGCCCTGACAGACGAAGCCAAATTGCTGAAACTGGTCAACAACCGCTCAACGGGGTCTGACGTGGATCGTCAGAAACTACAGGAGAAGGTGCGCTCGTCGTTAAACCGTCTGCGTCGCTTAGGGATGGTGTGGTTTATGGGCCATGACAGCAGCAAATTCCGCATCACGGAATCGGTGTTCCGCTTTGGCGCGGATGTGCGTACCGGTGACGATCCGCGTGAAGCGCAGCGTCGCTTAATCCGCGATGGGGAAGCCATGCCGGTTGAAAATCACCTGCAACTCAACGATGAGACCGAAGAGAATCAGCCGGACAGTGGAGAGGAAGAATAATGATTGAACGCGGTAAATTTCGCTCACTAACGCTGATTAACTGGAACGGCTTTTTTGCCCGCACCTTTGACCTCGATGAGCTGGTCACCACGCTGTCCGGCGGGAACGGCGCCGGTAAATCCACCACGATGGCGGCGTTCGTCACGGCGCTGATCCCGGACTTAACCTTACTGCATTTCCGTAACACCACGGAAGCCGGGGCCACCAGCGGATCGCGCGATAAAGGCCTGCACGGTAAGCTAAAAGCGGGCGTCTGTTATTCCATGCTCGACGTCCTCAATTCCCGCCATCAGCGTGTTGTGGTGGGCGTACGTTTGCAGCAGGTCGCCGGACGCGATCGCAAAGTTGATATCAAACCGTTTGCCATTCAGGGCTTGCCGATGTCGGTGCAGCCGACGCAGCTGGTGACGGAAACGCTGAACGAGCGCCAGGCGCGCGTGTTGACCCTCGCGGAGCTGAAAGAGAAGCTCGATGCGATGGAAGGCGTGCAGTTTAAGCAGTTTAACTCGATCACCGATTATCACTCGCTGATGTTCGATCTGGGCATCATTGCCCGCCGTCTGCGTTCTGCGTCCGATCGCAGCAAGTTCTATCGTCTGATTGAAGCCTCGCTGTACGGCGGGATCTCCAGCGCGATTACCCGTTCCCTGCGTGACTACCTGCTGCCGGAAAATAGCGGCGTGCGTAAAGCGTTCCAGGATATGGAAGCCGCGCTGCGTGAAAACCGTATGACGCTGGAAGCGATCCGCGTAACCCAGTCGGATCGTGACCTGTTCAAGCATTTGATTAGCGAAGCCACTAACTACGTGGCGGCGGACTACATGCGCCACGCCAACGAACGCCGGGTTCATCTGGATAAAGCGCTGGAGTTTCGTCGCGAGCTGTACACATCGCGTAAGCAACTGGCGGCGGAACAGTACAAACACGTCGACATGGCGCGTGAACTGGGCGAGCACAACGGTGCGGAAGGGGATCTGGAAGCGGATTACCAGGCCGCCAGCGACCACCTGAACCTGGTGCAGACCGCGCTGCGCCAGCAGGAGAAGATCGAGCGCTACGAAGCGGATCTCGATGAGCTGCAAATTCGTCTCGAAGAGCAAAATGAAGTGGTGGCCGAAGCCGCCGACATGCAGGAAGAGAACGAAGCCCGTGCGGAAGCCGCCGAGCTGGAAGTGGATGAACTGAAAAGCCAACTGGCGGACTATCAGCAGGCGCTGGATGTGCAGCAGACGCGCGCGATTCAGTACAACCAGGCGATCCAGGCGCTCGACCGCGCCAAAGCGCTTTGTCATCTGCCTGACCTGACGGCGGACAGCGCCGCAGAATGGCTGGAAACGTTCCAGGCGAAAGAGCAGGAAGCAACGGAAAAACTGCTTTCGCTGGAACAGAAAATGAGCGTGGCGCAAACCGCGCACAGTCAGTTTGAACAGGCATATCAGTTGGTGGCCGCCATTAATGGCCCGCTGGCGCGTAATGAAGCCTGGAGTGTGGCGCGCGACCTGCTGCGCGAAGGTGTGGAACAGCGTCACCTGGCGGAGCAGGTTCAGCCGCTGCGTATGCGTCTGAGTGAGCTGGAACAGCGCTTGCGCGAACAGCAGGAAGCTGAACGCCTGCTGGCGGAATTCTGTAAACGTCAGGGCAAACATTTCGACATTGATGAGCTGGAAGCGCTGCACCAGGAGCTGGAAGCCCGCATCGCCGCCCTGTCGGATAGCGTTTCTAACGCCCATGAACAGCGTATGACGCTGCGTCAGGAGCAGGAGCAACTCCAGTCCCGCATTCAGCACTTAATGCAGCGCGCCCCGATCTGGCTGGCGGCGCAAAACAGTCTGAATCAGCTGTGCGAACAGAGCGGCGAAGAGTTTACCTCCAGCCAGGATGTAACCGAGTATCTGCAACAGTTGCTGGAGCGCGAGCGTGAAGCGATTGTAGAGCGCGACGAAGTTGGCGCGCGTAAGAATGCGGTTGATGAAGAGATTGAACGCTTAAGCCAGCCGGGCGGCTCGGAAGACTCGCGTCTGAACGCGCTGGCGGAGCGTTTTGGCGGCGTACTGCTGTCGGAAATCTATGATGACGTCAGCTTCGAAGACGCGCCGTACTTCTCCGCGCTGTACGGCCCGTCCCGTCATGCTATCGTGGTGCCGGATCTGTCGCTGATCGCCGAACAGCTTGAAGGGCTGACGGATTGCCCGGAAGATCTCTATTTCATCGAAGGGGACCCGCAGTCGTTCGATGACAGCGTCTTCAGCGTTGATGAGCTGGAAAACGCGGTGGTGGTGAAAACCGCCGAGCGTCAGTGGCGTTATTCCCGTTTCCCGACGGTGCCGATCTTTGGTCGCGCCGCGCGTGAAAACCGTATTGAAAGTCTGCATGCTGAGCGAGAAGGGCTGTCTGAACGCTTTGCGACGTTGTCCTTCGACGTGCAGAAAACTCAGCGTCTGCATCAGGCGTTCAGTCGTTTTATCGGCAGCCATCTGGCGGTCGCGTTTGAGGCCGACCCGGAAGCGGAAATTCGCCAATTGAATGGCCGTCGCGTTGAACTGGAACGCGCGCTGGCTACGCATGAAAACGACAACCAGCAGCAGCGTATTCAGTTTGAACAGGCGAAAGAGGGCGTCTCCGATCTGAACCGCTTACTGCCGCGCCTGAACCTGCTGGCGGACGACACGCTGGCTGACCGCGTAGATGAAATTCAGGAACGTCTGGATGATGCGCAGGAAGCGGCGCGTTTTATACAGCAACACGGTAATCAGTTAGCCAAACTGGAGCCGATCGTCTCGGTTCTGCAAAACGATCCCGAACAGTTTGAGCAACTGAAAGAAGATTACGCATACTCCCAGCAAACGCAGCGGGATGCGCGTCAGCAGGCTTTTGCGCTGACCGAGGTCGTACAGCGTCGGGCGCACTTCAGCTATTCCGACTCGGCCGAAATGCTGAGCGGCAACAGCGATCTGAACGAAAAACTGCGCCAGCGTCTGGAACAGGCGGAAGCCGAGCGTACCCGTGCCCGTGAAGCGTTACGCGGTCATGCCGCGCAACTCAGCCAGTACAATCAGGTTCTGGCCTCACTGAAAAGCTCGTATGACACCAAGAAAGAGCTGCTGGGCGACCTGCAACGTGAATTGCAGGATATCGGCGTGCGCGCCGACAGCGGTTCGGAAGAGCGCGCGCGTATCCGCCGTGACGAACTGCATACGCAACTGAGCAATAACCGCTCACGTCGTAACCAGCTGGAAAAAGCGCTGACCTTCTGTGAAGCAGAAATGGATAACCTGACCCGTAGACTGCGCAAGCTGGAACGCGATTATCATGAAATGCGCGAGCAGGTGGTCACCGCGAAAGCCGGGTGGTGCGCGGTGATGCGGATGGTGAAAGATAACGGGGTAGAGCGCCGTCTGCATCGTCGCGAGTTGGCTTATCTGTCGGCAGATGAACTTCGCTCCATGTCGGATAAGGCGTTGGGTGCGTTGCGTCTGGCGGTGGCGGATAATGAACACCTGCGTGATGTATTACGTATGTCGGAAGATCCAAAACGACCGGAACGTAAGATCCAGTTCTTCGTGGCGGTTTACCAGCATCTGCGGGAGCGTATTCGCCAGGATATCATCCGTACCGATGACCCGGTTGAGGCCATCGAACAGATGGAAATTGAGTTGAGTCGCCTGACGGAAGAGCTAACCTCCCGCGAACAGAAGTTGGCGATCAGCTCGCGCAGCGTGGCGAACATTATTCGTAAGACGATTCAGCGCGAACAAAACCGTATTCGTATGCTGAACCAGGGGCTGCAAAACGTCTCATTCGGTCAGGTGAACAGCGTGCGTCTCAACGTTAACGTGCGGGAAACGCATGCGACCTTGCTGGATGTTCTTTCCGAACAGCATGAGCAACATCAGGATCTGTTTAACAGCAACCGCCTGACCTTCTCTGAAGCGCTGGCGAAGCTGTATCAGCGCCTGAATCCGCAGATTGATATGGGGCAGCGTACGCCGCAGACCATTGGCGAGGAGCTGCTGGATTACCGTAACTATCTGGAGATGGAAGTCGAGGTCAACCGTGGTTCAGACGGCTGGTTGCGTGCGGAGTCCGGCGCGCTGTCTACCGGTGAAGCGATTGGTACCGGGATGTCCATTCTGGTGATGGTAGTACAAAGCTGGGAAGACGAAGGCCGCCGCTTGCGCGGAAAAGATATCTCCCCATGCCGCCTGCTGTTCCTTGATGAGGCTGCGCGTCTGGATGCGCGTTCCATCGCGACGCTGTTCGAACTGTGCGAACGTCTGCAAATGCAGCTTATCATCGCTGCGCCGGAAAACATCAGCCCTGAGAAAGGCACTACCTATAAGCTGGTGCGTAAGGTTTTCCACAATACCGAACACGTTCATGTGGTCGGACTGCGTGGCTTCGCTCCACAACTGCCGGAGACCCTACCTGGCACTGGCACCGAAGATGCCTCGTCGCAGGCCGCCGGGTAAGTAAGATGAAGACGGCCTTCGCGCCGTCTTTTTTCATCATAAAATCGATCAATAGAAGTCTGAAAAGCACCTTACACCAGGTGCTTTTTCTTTAAACTTCTTTACATTAGGTTAGGCAAAACCTTTTTGATGTTTATATACTGAAGGTAAGCCTGACGAGTAAGCAGGCTTGCTCGTCATACTTCAGAAGGTATTGGCGTTTTCAGGTTTTTACCCAATGTGAGCGGGCAACCTGGCTATTCAAAGTATGATAAAGAAACAGGGGGCAAGGGATGTTGCTTAACAAAATTTGTAGTCGTCGGCTGTCGGCAATCAGTTTATGCCTGGCCGTAACATTTGCTCCACTGTTCAGTGTGCAGGCCGATGAGCCTGAAATGATTCCTGGCGACAGCTCAGCGACCGTCAGCGAACAGCCTACCGCGTTGTCACAGCCGCAAGCGCAATCGCCTGCGACAGCGGTAATGGCGGGGATTCAGCCGCTGCCGGAGGGGATCTCTGCGGAGAAAGCCCGGGCTGAATTACAATCGCAACTTCCTTCTGGTTATACGCCGGTTTATCTGAATCAACTGGAACTGCTGTATGCCGCCCGCGATATGCAACCAATGTGGGAAAATCGCGATGCGGTGAAAGCGTTTCAGCAGCAGCTGGCGGAAGTGGCCATCGCCGGGTTCCAGCCGCAATTTACCACTTGGGTCGCGCTGCTGACCGACCCGTCAGTCACCGGTCTGGCGCGAGATGCTGTTTTATCCGACGCCATGATGGGCTATCTCCATTTCATCGCCAATATTCCCGTAAAAGGGACGCGCTGGCTGTACAGCGACAAACCTTATGCGCTGGCAACACCGCCGCTTTCGGTGATCAACCAGTGGCAGATTGCGCTGGACAACGGTCAACTGACGACGTTTGTCGCCAGCCTTGCGCCACAGCATCCGCAATACGCCGCGCTGCATGATTCACTGAAAAAGCTGGTTAGCGACGCTCGTCCCTGGCCGCAGTTGACCAGTACCGCGACGTTGCGTCCTGGTCAGTGGAGCAATGATGTGCCTGCGCTGCGTGAGATTTTACAGCGTACCGGTATGCTGGAAGGCGGGCCTAAGATAGCGCTCCCGGGGGATGACGTGGCGGCCGATGTGGTTGTCAGCCCTTCCGCCGTTGCGGTGGAGTCTGCCGCCGTGAAACCTGTTGCCCGGCAATCCACTCAGCGCAGCCAACCCGCTCCGGCAGTCCGTGCGGCTTATGATCGTGAGCTTGTTGATGCGGTGAAACGTTTTCAGACCTGGCAAGGACTGGGAGCGGATGGCGCTGTCGGCCCGGCGACGCGCGAATGGTTGAATGTGACGCCTGCGCAACGTGCAGGGGTACTGGCGCTGAATATTCAGCGTTTGCGTTTACTGCCAGGAGAATTATCAACGGGCATTATGGTCAATATTCCGGCCTATTCGCTGGTTTATTACCAGAACGGCAACCAGGTGTTGGCTTCCCGGGTGATTGTTGGCCGCCCCGATCGGAAAACTCCAATGATGAGCAGCGCGCTTAATAACGTGGTGGTGAATCCGCCCTGGAATGTGCCGCCAACACTGGCCCGAAAAGATATTCTGCCCAAAGTCTGGAATGATCCAGGGTATCTGGAACGCCACGGTTATACCGTTATGCGCGGCTGGAACAGCAAAGAGACGATTAACCCGTGGCAGGTGGACTGGTCGACCATTACGCCATCGAATCTGCCGTTCCGCTTCCAGCAGGCGCCGGGCGCGCACAACTCGCTGGGGCGTTACAAATTTAATATGCCAAGTTCAGACGCGATTTATCTGCACGATACGCCGAATCACAATCTGTTCCAGAAAGATACGCGAGCGCTCAGCTCCGGCTGCGTGCGTGTGAATAAGGCCTCTGAGCTGGCAAATATGCTGCTTCAGGATGCAGGCTGGAACGATACGCGGATTTCGGATGCGCTGAAGCAAGGTGATACCCGGTACGTCAACATCCGCCAGAATATTCCGGTGAATCTGTATTACCTGACGGCGTTTGTGGGAGCAGACGGACGCACTCAGTATCGTACAGATATTTACAATTATGATCTGACTGCGCGATCCAGCGCACAAATTGTGTCAAAAGCAGAACAATTAATCAGGTAAATGAAGAAGTTCTGATAAATCTGTTGTCGTAATATTGGTCATCGGCAGGGCTGATTCGCTGCAAGCCCCGCCGTTGCTGGGGATGGGCCACCTTGACGTCGGCTTTTTTGCCAGTTAAGGTGCCCCTCGTGCGCCAGAAGTGCATATTAACGAAAACATTTACCTGTAGACCTGATTATCATGGACAAATTTGACGCTAATCGCCGCAAGTTGCTGGCGTTTGGTGGCGTTGCTCTCGGCGCCGCCATCTTGCCTACGCCAGCATTTGCCACACTCTCCACCCCACGTCCGCGTATTTTGACACTGAACAACCTCCATACCGGAGAGTCAATTAAAGCGGAGTTTTTCGACGGAAGAGCCTATATTCAGGATGAATTAGCAAAACTAAACCATTTTTTCCGTGATTTTCGCGCGAATAAAGTGAAAGCCATTGACCCAGGATTGTTCGACCAGCTCTTCCGCCTGCAAGGCCTTTTAGGCACCCGTAAGCCCGTACAGCTCATCTCGGGTTACCGCTCATTGGATACCAATAACGAACTGCGTGCGCACAGTCGTGGAGTGGCGAAAAAAAGCTACCACACGAAAGGGCAGGCGATGGATTTCCATATTGAAGGCGTTTCATTAAGTAATATTCGCAAAGCTGCGTTATCTATGCGCGCAGGTGGTGTAGGATACTACCCACGCAGTAACTTTGTGCATATTGACACCGGGCCGGCACGGCACTGGTGATCCGCAGACTTAACGAAACAGGAGCAGTATGAACTATCGTATTATTCCGGTCACCGCATTCTCCCAGAACTGTTCATTGATCTGGTGTGAGCAAACCCGTCTGGCCGCGCTGGTCGATCCCGGCGGCGACGCACAGACCATCAAACAGGAAGTGGACGCCAGCGGCGTGACGTTGATGCAGATCCTGCTTACGCACGGTCATCTCGATCATGTTGGCGCGGCGGCGGAACTGGCAAAGCATTATGGCGTGCCAGTGATCGGCCCGGAAAAAGAAGATGAGTTCTGGCTACAGGGTTTACCGGCGCAAAGTCGCATGTTTGGTCTGGAAGAGTGTCAGCCGCTGACGCCTGACCGTTGGCTGAATGAGGGAGATCGTATTAGCGTAGGGAATGTGACTTTACAGGTGTTGCATTGTCCTGGGCATACGCCGGGCCATATCGTCTTCTTTGATGAGTCTTCACGGCTACTGATTTCCGGTGACGTGATCTTCAAAGGCGGCGTTGGGCGCAGCGATTTCCCGCGTGGCGATCACGCTCAGCTGATTGATTCGATCAAGCGTAAATTATTGCCGTTGGGCGATGATGTGACGTTTATTTCGGGTCATGGGCCGATGTCGACGCTTGGCCATGAGCGGCTGCATAACCCGTTCCTGCAAGATGAAATGCCGGTCTGGTAAATTCTGTCCGGCCTGCAATGGGAAACCACTGTAGGCCGGGTAAGCGCCAGGCACTACCTGGCGCTATGATACTTACAGTACGGCGACAATGGCTTCGCACAGCGGAGCCATGTTATCCGGCGTCATTCCAGCCACGTTGACGCGACCAGAAGCCACCGCATATACGCCAAACTCTTCACGCAGACGCAGTACCTGCTCTTTCGTCAGGCCGCTGAATGAGAACATGCCATTCTGTTTGGTGATAAAGCTGAAATCGCGATTTGCGCCTTTTTCCTGCAACGTATTGACGAACAACAGACGCATGCGCTGAATACGCTGGCGCATATCGGTCAGTTCCTGTTCCCAGATAGCACGCAGGGCATCGTTGCTCAGGATAGTCGCTACAACGGATGCGCCGTGTGCCGGAGGGTTAGAGTAGTTGGCGCGAATGGCGGATTTCATCTGGCTGAATGCGCGGTCAACGGTTTCTGCATCTGCGGCAACCAGCGTACAGGCACCGACACGCTCGTTATACAGGCCAAAGTTTTTAGAGTAGGAACTGGCGACGATCAGCTCTTTATGCAACGCTGCGAACGCACGCAGACCTTCCGCGTCCTCTTCCAGACCGCGAGCAAAACCCTGATAGGCGAAGTCAAACAGCGGCAGCCAGCCTTTTTCGACAGAAAGCTGAGCCAGCGTTTGCCACTGTTCCAGCGTCGGATCGATACCGGTTGGGTTATGGCAGCAGCCATGGAACAGAACGACGTCACCAGCCTGCGCGTTATTGAGGCTTGCCAGCAAGGCATCGAAATCAAGCGCGTGGTTTTCTGCATCGTAATAAGCGTATTCGCACACTTCCAGACCGGCGGAATTAAACACGCCCTTATGGTTTGGCCAGCTTGGATTACTTACCCACACGCGTTTTACCGCCGTATTTTTTGCCAGGAAGTCCGCGGCAACACGGAGCGCGCCAGTACCGCCTGGCGTTTGCGCGGTGCGAGCGCGTTTGTCATTGATCAGCGCGCTACCTTTGCCAAACAGTAATTCCTGCGTGCAACGGCCGAATTCTGGAATACCATCAATACCGAGATAGTTTTTGGTGGTTTCATTTTCCAGTAAATACTGCTCGGCTTTTTTAACGCTGGTTAACACCGGCGTTTTGCCTGTCTCATCTTTATAGACACCGATACCAAGGTTAATTTTTCCGGGACGGTCATCGACACGAAACAGATCGGCCAGGCCCAGAATAGGGTCGGCAGGGGCGGCGGTAATGTTCTCAAACATGACGAGGTTCCATTGTGGTTACAGAAGGGAAATCCGTAATCAGGTTAACGGCAGATTTACAAAATGCCAACTGTTAGTGACAAAAAGCCTGAGTGTTTTTTTAAGACGCCAGATTTTGCTGGCAGACATAAAAAAACAGGACCGAAGTCCTGTTTTTTAGGCATTTAACAAAGAGGTCTGCTGATTAGAACTGGTAAACGATACCTACAGCAACCGTGTCGTCAGAGCCTACGCCCAGTTTGTTGTCAGAATCAATCTGGTTGATGATGTAGTCAACATAGGTGGACATGTTTTTGTTGAAGTAGTAAGTCGCGCCAACTTCTACGTAGTTGACCAGATCTTCGCTACCCACGCCTTCAACGTTTTTGGCTTTGGACTTGGTGTAAGCGATGGACGGACGCAGACCGAAGTCGAACTGATACTGAGCAACTAACAGGATGTCCTGAGTTTTGTTGGCGAAGCCGCCGTCGATAGCCGTGGCGTTACGGGTTTCACCGTAGTTGGCTGCCAGGTAGATATTGTTGGCGTCGTATTTCAGACCAGTAGCCCACTGCTCAGCGGTTTTACCACGACCAGCAAGGCGAGAATCTTGCTGAGCGTTGGTGCGGTCAGCGGCACCGTAAGCACCAACGATACCAAAGCCTTCGAATTCATAGCTCAGAGATGCACCCCAGCCGTCGCCGTTAGAGCGCTGTACGTCGCTGAAGTTACTGGAATCGTCTGCGTTAACAACATAGTTGCTTGCGCGCTCGTTTTTGCCCAGATACTGAACGCCGAAGTTCAGGCCGTCAACCAGACCGAAGAAGTTGGAGTTACGGTAGGTTGCCACACCGCCAACACGGCCAACGAAGAAGTTATCGCTGTATGCGGTGTCACCACCAAATTCTGGCAGCATATCGGTGTAGCCCAGTGCATCGTAAACGATACCGTAGTTACGACCGTAGTCCAGAGAACCCGCATCGCCGAGTTTCAGACCCGCGAATGCCAGACGGGTTTTGTTGCCTTTCTGAGAGTCAGAACCACCTTCGGATCTGTTACCGCTGAACTGGTATTCCCACTGGCCGTAACCGGTCAGTTGATCGTTGATCTGGGTTTCACCTTTAAAACCCAGACGTGCATAGGTCTGGTCGCCATCACCGCCGTAGCTGTTTTTGCCGTTGTCTTTAGAGAAGTAGTGCAGACCTACCGCTTTACCGTAGAGGTCCAGTTTATTGCCATCTTTGTTATACACTTCGGCTGCGTTTGCGGCGCCAGCTGCCAGCAGGGCAGGGATTACCACTGCCAGGATATTACGCTTCATCATTATTTATTACCCTCATTGGTTTTTATATGACACCTGCCACTGCCGCCAATAAATTCTGTCAATAAAAATTTACGGAACTATTGATGAGAGTTTGGTGTCTTTATGTGTCTGACAAGCATCTTTCCATTCAAACCACCGTTTCGCTACCGTGAAAGTGCTACAAAGATAAAGAATTGGTTTCAAAAAGAAAAAATGTGTAACTAAATGTTTTATTTTTGGCGCTTTGTGAACGACTTCAAATTTCGGGCCAATTTCAGCCACCATTTCCCATTTTTATTTCTATTTATATGATTTCCTTATGTTTAATTTTTCTAAACATAGCACTTACTGCAAATGTGATTGAACACGGGTGTGATTGATAACTTTTTTCAGACGTCTGGAATGCCGTGCGATTGATTAAAAATTATGCTATCAGGTGAGGAAAAACTAATCCGCAATGATCGGAGGGATTATTTTTTGTACTGAGATGTTGCAATGAAATATCAGGTAACAGGAAGGGGGAGCTGAGGGGCTTGTTTTTAGATTTGTTTACTTCTTATCCATAAAACTTGACATTCTGAGAGAGAAAAAGGCCAGCAAAGCTGGCCTTTTAAAATCAGAAACTGGCGTTACGTGGAGTACGCGGGAACGGAATCACATCACGAACGTTTTGCACGCCGGTGACATAAGCGATCAGACGCTCGAAGCCGAGACCGAAACCTGAATGCGGAACAGTACCGTAGCGGCGCAGATCGCGATACCACCAGTAATCTTCTTTATTCAGGCCCATTTCCGCCATACGGGCATCCAGTACGTCCAGACGCTCTTCACGCTGGGAACCCCCAATGATTTCACCAATGCCCGGCGCCAGAACATCCATTGCCGCCACGGTTTTACCGTCTTCGTTAAGGCGCATATAAAACGCTTTAATGTCTTTCGGGTAGTTTTTCACTACCACTGGCGCTTTAAAGTGCTCTTCTGCCAGATAGCGTTCGTGCTCAGAGGAGAGATCCACACCCCAGTAAACCGGGTTTTCGAATTTCCTACCGCAGTTTTCCAGAATTGTGACCGCATCGGTGTAATCAACCTGGGCAAAGTCTGCATCAATAAAATGTTCCAGACGAGAAATCGCATCTTTATCGACACGCTCGGCGAAGAATTTCATATCATCCGCGCGTTCATCCAGTACGGCTTTGAAGACGTATTTCAGCATCGCTTCGGCAAGGCCAGCTACGTCATTCAGGTTGGCAAAGGCGACTTCCGGCTCCAGCATCCAGAACTCAGCCAGGTGGCGGCTGGTGTTGGAGTTTTCTGCACGGAATGTAGGGCCAAAGGTATAGATTTTGGACAGGGCGCACGCATAGGTTTCGCCGTTCAACTGGCCGGATACGGTCAGGAAAGATTCTTTACCAAAGAAGTCTTTATCAAAATCGACTTTGCCCTGGTCGTTACGCGGCAGGTTTTCCAGATCCAATGTTGATACACGGAACATTTCACCCGCGCCTTCGGTATCGGAGGCGGTAATCAGCGGCGTCGAAACCCAGAAGAAACCCTGCTCGTCAAAGAAACGGTGCAGCGCTTGCGCCAGCGTATGGCGCACGCGCGCGACTGCGCCAATCATATTGGTGCGCGGACGCAGGTGCGCGACTTCACGCAGATATTCGATACTGTGGCGTTTCGCCGCCATCGGATAGGTATCAGGATCTTCAACCCAACCGGTTACTTCAACCGTGGTGGCCTGAATTTCAAAACTTTGCCCTTGTCCTGGAGACGCAACGACTTTACCCGTGACGATAACCGAGCAGCCGGTTGTCAGGCGCAATACGTCTTCATTGTAATTGGGCAGAGAATTATTAATGACAGCCTGTACAGGATCAAAGCAGGAACCGTCATAAACGGCGAGGAAGGAGATGCCAGCTTTTGAATCTCGGCGGGTACGCACCCATCCGCGCACGGTGACTTCGCTGTCAACGGCTACGCGGCCCTGGAGTACGTCGGCTACAGGCACAACGCTCATAATATTCTCTCTGTTAATAGTCGGAAAAAATAAACACTTGTCCACCCTGCTTGGGGGGATACCTATGTTACCTGGCATCTGCAATCAGACAAGCAGAATTCGCAGCTGGAGCGAAAGATTTCGGAAATAAACATGAAAAGGGAAGCAAAGTCGCGATAAGACGCGCTTTCTGTCGACCGGATAGCGGCGCAAGCGCGTTATCCGGCCAACAATGATTAACTGGCTTTCTTTATATGAGGAAGGTCAAAAGCTTTACGTAATGCACGCACAAAAGCTTTGTCATGACAGATTGTTTTCCCCGGGCTGTCTGACAATTTGGCGACCGGTTTGCCGTTACATTCCACCAGCTTGATGACAATATTGAGCGGCTTCACCTGCGGGATATCGCAGGTCAGACGGGTGCCAATACCAAAGCTCAACTGCACGCGTGAAGAGAAGTGACGATAGAGATCGACTGCTTTCTTCAGATCGAGGTTATCTGAGAAGACCAGCGTCTTACTCAGCGGGTCAATGCCCAGCTTCTGGTAATGGGCGATGGCTTTTTCACCCCATTCAACCGGATCGCCAGAATCGTGGCGTAAGCCCTGATAACGCGTGGCAAATTCGGTGCCGAAGTCGCGTAAGAAAGCGTCCATCGTGATGCAGTCCGTCAGCGCGATACCGAGCTGGTTAGGGTATTCATTCAGCCAGGCGGCGAGAGCTGCGCGCTGGCTGGTCGCCAGATCCGGGCTGATTTGCTGATGCGCCTGGAACCATTCATGCGCCTGTGTGCCCATAGGCGTAAGCGACAGCCGACGGGCGAGATCGTAGTTACTGGTGCCGACAAACCACGGTTCCTGCTGAAGGCGTTTGACGATGGCCTGCTGCACTTCGCGAGAGAAACGGCGACGGGTGCCGAAATCCATCAGATGGAAGCGGGACATATCGAGATCGGCGGTTAATGCAGAGAAATCGACGAGTTTACTTTCCAGCGCATCAAGCGCCTGCGCCACACCCATTTCCGGCGAGCGGTAACGGTGCACCAGTTCGCTGATCACCGCCAACAGCGGGACTTCCCACATGATGACTTCGCGCCACGGACCGGTTAAGCGGATGTTTAGCTTCCCGTTATCGTTGGTCACGCAGACCTGTTCCGGGTTATAGCGGAAGTCACGTAACCAGTTGAGATAATCAGCTTTAAAGAAGGGCAGGCCGGAGAGCCACTGGAACTCGTCCTCCTGAAGTTGCAGGTGTTGCATTGCATTCACCTGCTCGCGAATAGCGTCGGCGTAAATACCGAGCAGGTCGTCACCACGGCAACGAAATTCAGCCGCTACATGCACATCATAGTAGTGGTGAAAAACGGCTTGCTGCATATGCAACTTATAAGCGTCTGTATCCAGCAACGAGTGCAGAACAGGAGAAGCGAATTGTGTCATAGGTGCGCAGTAGCATCCTCTCACGGGAGCGTTTAGTACAATAAACAACTAAGAAAACCGCTGGAGTATACCTTGTTTAGCGATTTATTGAACCCCGATCACAACATAAGCTGTCTTTGCGGTCGAGTGCATTTCGTGCCGCGTGTTATGAAAATGTAGAACGTATGCTATTAACTCTTTGAATTTAATCACTGTTAGCCCCCGATGCCGCGCCCTGAGGGGCTGGTGGAGACAATGTTCATCCCGCCCCCAATAATCAAATTGATCAGATCGTGAAATATCGACGCGTAAGAATCATCTCATCGTTTGTTTTTTCTTCAAAAATCATTCTGCATTACCGGATAACAGGGCGATTCTATGACTTCTGTCCTTGATTTCATCTGAATCCGTCATGTATCATTTTCGCGATAAAGTATCGCAGAGCCTGTTCGAACCCAGGAAAACCCTCTATTACCTGGGCTTATCAATATTGAATCTTTATTCTCAAAGGCTTAAAGGGTATGAAAACGTGCCCGGCTGATGCTTTTATTACCTGATTATTTATGCGCGACTCACCGCTCCGGCGGGTTCATCGTCAGGCAATTTAACCGTGCTCATCTTGTTTGCCTTTGCCTTGATGGGGTTAAAAATAGCCTTTCGGACTTGTTATATTTTATGAGCGCAATGATTATTTGAGATAAAAACGATGAGTGATATTGATTTTGTTGTTTTATGGGTTGATTCAACCGATGTAGCCTGGCAAGAAAAGTTTACTGAGTTCAAAGGAAAAGGTAGCCACGGTGAGAGAGCCGTCCACCCTGCGCGGTTCAGGGATATGGGTATCTTTAAATATTGGTTCAGATGTGTCGAAAAATATGCGCCATGGGTAAGAAAAGTACATTTGGTTACCTGTGGACAAATTCCGTCATGGATCAATGTAGAACATGAAAAATTAAATATTGTCTTTCATGATGAGTTTATTCCGTCTGAATATTTACCAACGTTCAACTCTAATACGATAGAGCTAAATCTTCATCGGATAAAAGATCTCAGTAATAAATTTGTTTTATTTAATGACGATACGTTCATTACCTCTCCTTTGCGGGAAGATTTTTATTTTGATAATGGCTATCCTAATGACTTCCTCATCATAAAAAAACAATCACCTAAAAATAAAGACGAGATCATAATGAGGTCATCAGAATTTCTTAATGTCAGTGTCTTAAATACGCATATTAATAAAAAGACAATAATCAAAGAAAACAGACGTAAATACTATAGCTTACGTTATAAAAAAGGTCTGTTGAAAAATTTTATGAACCGTCGTGCAAGTTATTTTGAAGGCTTCTACGGTAAGCATCTTCCGCAGCCATTCCTGAAAAGTACATTCACTGAGATATGGCAGGCCGAAGAGGAGTTGTTGAAAAAATCATCAAGTAAAAGGTTCAGAGAGCCATTATGTTTAACGCAGTATTTATTCAGGTACTGGCAACTGGCCCACGGTAACTTTAATCCTAAGAACCCGGAAGGGCGTGGAGTATATTTCAATTTGTCGTCCAGTAACATAAACGAGGCCATCAAGACGCTGTCAAATGGCACCGCGCAGGCCTGTTTTAATGACACTGAAAAGTTACACGATTTTGAAAAGGTAACGACTACGCTAAGAAATGCCTTTGAAATGAGGCTTGGTCATAAATCAAGTTTTGAGATTTAAGCCTGTGGTTCTCATTGTACTGGCGATGTGACGTTTTCATTTGGCTGGTGGGGGCCTGAACGGCCTCCGTGATTTTAAACGTGACGCCTTTATGTTATAAAAATGTAGCAAAAAGAGTGTTTGTGTCTGAAAAGATGAACATTCTGCATAGCGCGATTTCGACAACAGGAATAGACTGGAGTCGGGACTCTACAAAAGATGCTAAAGGTTTTTTATGACACAACAGCCACAAGCCAAATACCGTCACGACTACCGTGCCCCGGATTACCAGATTACTGACATTGATTTGACCTTTGACCTGGATGCTGAGAAAACCGTCGTTACAGCACTGAGTCAGGCTGTCCGTCATGGCGCATCTGACGCGCCCCTTCGCCTGAGCGGTGAAGATCTGCGACTGGTATCCCTCCATGTAAACGATGCGCCGTGGACTGACTACAAAGAAGAAGAGGGCGAGCTGGTGATCGGCAGCCTGCCCGAGCGCTTTACTCTGCGCATTGTGAATGAGATCAGCCCGGCGGCGAACACGGCGCTGGAAGGCCTGTACCAGTCAGGCGACGCGCTGTGTACGCAGTGTGAAGCGGAAGGTTTCCGCCACATAACCTGGTATCTTGACCGCCCGGATGTGCTGGCGCGTTTTACCACCAAAATCATTGCCGATAAATCCAGATATCCGTTCCTGCTTTCCAACGGCAACCGTATTGCGCAGGGTGAACTGGATAATGGCCGTCACTGGGTGCAGTGGCAGGACCCGTTCCCGAAACCCTGTTACCTGTTTGCGCTGGTGGCGGGTGATTTCGATGTACTGCGCGATACCTTCATCACGCGTTCTGGCCGGGAGGTGGCGCTGGAACTGTACGTTGATCGCGGCAATCTGGACCGTGCGCCGTGGGCGATGACTTCGCTGAAAAACTCCATGAAATGGGATGAAGAGCGTTTCGGCCTGGAGTATGACCTCGACATCTACATGATCGTGGCGGTGGACTTCTTCAATATGGGCGCGATGGAGAATAAAGGTTTGAACGTCTTTAACTCCAAATATGTGCTGGCCCGCACCGATACGGCGACCGACAAAGATTATCTCGACATTGAGCGTGTTATTGGTCACGAATATTTCCACAACTGGACGGGTAACCGCGTTACCTGTCGCGACTGGTTCCAGTTGAGTCTGAAAGAAGGCCTGACCGTTTTCCGCGACCAGGAATTTAGTTCCGATCTCGGCTCCCGCGCGGTGAACCGCATCAGCAACGTGCGCACCATGCGCGGTCTGCAATTTGCTGAGGACGCCAGCCCAATGGCGCATCCTATCCGCCCGGATAAGGTCATTGAGATGAACAACTTCTACACCCTGACCGTCTACGAGAAGGGCGCGGAAGTGATTCGCATGATCCACACGCTGCTGGGCGAAACGAATTTCCAGAAAGGGATGCAGCTTTATTTTGAGCGTCATGACGGCAGCGCCGCTACCTGTGATGACTTTGTGCAGGCGATGGAGGATGCGTCGAATGTCGATTTGTCTCACTTCCGCCGCTGGTACAGCCAGTCCGGCACGCCGGTTGTCAGCGTACGGGACGACTATAACCCGGAAACGGAACAGTACACGTTGACCATTAGTCAGCGTACGCCTGCGACGGCGGATCAGGCAGAAAAGCAAGCGCTGCATATTCCGTTCGCGATTGAGCTGTACGACAACGAAGGCAACGTTATTCCGTTGCAGAAGGGCGGTCATCCGGTCAATTCCGTGTTGAATGTAACCCAGGCGGAGCAAACCTTTGTCTTTGACAATGTGTATTTCCAGCCTGTGCCAGCACTACTGTGCGAATTCTCCGCGCCGGTGAAACTGGAGTACAAATGGAGCGATCAACAACTGACGTTCCTGATGCGTCATTCGCGCAATGACTTCTCACGTTGGGACGCGGCGCAAAGCCTGTTGGCGACGTATATTAAGCTGAACGTTGCGCGCCACCAGCAGGGGCAGCCGCTGTCGCTGCCGGTACATGTGGCGGATGCCTTCCGGGCGGTTCTGCTGGATGAGAAAATCGATCCGGCGCTGGCGGCGGAAATTCTGACGTTGCCTTCGGTGAATGAGATTGCGGAACTGTTCGAGATCATCGATCCGCTGGCGATTGCCGAAGTCCGCGAAGCGTTGACTCGCACGCTGGCGGCGGAACTGGCAGACGAGTTCCTGGCAATCTATAACGCGAATCATCTTGATGAGTACCGCGTTGAACACGCCGACATTGGCAAGCGTACGCTACGCAATGCCTGCCTGCGCTTCCTGGCCTTTGGTGAAACCCACCTGGCGGATACGCTGGTGAGTAAGCAGTACCATGAAGCCAATAATATGACCGATGCACTGGCGGCGCTGTCGGCGGCGGTCGCGGCGCAATTGCCGTGCCGTGACGCGTTGATGCAGGAGTATGATGATAAGTGGCATCAGGACGGACTGGTCATGGATAAATGGTTTATCCTGCAATCCACCAGCCCGGCGGATAACGTGCTGGAAACGGTGCGTGGCCTCCTGAAGCATCGCTCTTTCAGTATGAGCAACCCGAACCGTATTCGTTCGTTGATTGGCGCATTTGCCGGGAGCAATCCGGCGGCGTTTCATGCTGAAGACGGCAGCGGCTATCAGTTCCTGGTCGAAATGCTGACGGACCTCAACAGCCGTAACCCACAGGTGGCATCACGCCTGATTGAACCGCTGATTCGTCTGAAACGTTACGATGCGAAGCGCCAGGAAAAAATGCGCGCCGCGCTGGAGCAACTGAAAGGGCTGGAAAACCTCTCTGGCGATCTGTTCGAGAAGGTTACTAAAGCGTTAGCCTGATAATATTGCCGGATGCGTCCGGCCTACCATTTACGTGTAGGCCGGATAAGCAACAGCGCCATCCGGCATTTTTTAACCGTGCTTGCGTAGCAGAGCCTCATTTTCGCCACGTTGCATCACCCGACCCAACACTTCCGCTTCCAGTTCCGCTAAACGTACCGTCCCCAGGCGGCGCGGCCTTGCGATATCCACCGTCAAGTCCAGACCAATTTTCCCGTCCTCGATCAACAGAACCCGATCGGCCATCGCCACGGCCTCGCTGACGTCATGCGTGACCAGCAGCACTGTAAAACCGTGTTCTTGCCATAACGAGACGATCAAATCCTGCATTTCCAGCCGGGTCAGGGCATCCAGCGCGCCGAGAGGTTCATCCAGCAGCAATAATCCAGGCCGGTGGATCAGCGCGCGGGCCAGCGCGACACGCTGTTTCTGCCCGCCGGACAGCGCCGCAGGCCACTCCGCCGCCCGGTTTTCGAGACCGACCGCCGCCAGCGCCTGACGCGCCGCATCCCGCCAGCCGCCTTTCAGACCCAATCCAACATTATCGATCACCGACTTCCACGGCAGCAGGCGCGCATCCTGGAACATCATACGCGTGTCGTCCTGGATCTCGGCCAGCGGCGTTGTTCCGGCAAGCAATTCGCCAGCTGTAGGGGATTCCAGACCGGCCAGCAGACGCAGCAGCGTACTTTTCCCGCCACCGCTGCGTCCAACCACCGCCACAAATTGCCCGGCGGGAATATGCAGATCCAACTGGTTCAGCACCGTGTTGTCAGCATATTGTTTGGTTACCGCGTTGAGCAGTAGCGGCGTTCCCTGATTAAGACGAGCGGTATTCATACGGTTGCCTCTTTCGTGTAATAAGCAGGATTCCAGCGCAGCCAGACGCGCTCTAACAGCTGCGCGCTGACGTCGGCGAGTTTACCGAGCAGGGCATACAAAATAATCGCGACCACGACGATGTCCGTTTGCAGGAATTCCCTGGCGTTCATCGCCAGATAGCCGATCCCGGCGTTCGCCGAAATGGTTTCCGCCACAATCAGCGTCAGCCACATCAACCCGAGCGCAAAACGGACGCCAACCATAATAGAGGGCAGGGCGCCGGGGAGGATCACATGCACAAACAGCGGGAAGCCGGATAAGCCATAGCTGCGAGCCATCTCCACCAGACCCCGATCGATATTACGAATCCCATGCCAGGTATTGATATAAATCGGAAACAGCGTTCCCAGCGCCACGAGAAAAATCTTCGCGCTTTCATCAATCCCGAACCATAAAATCACCAGCGGGATCAGCGCCAGGTGCGGCACGTTACGCAGCATTTGTACTGAAGTATCCAGCAGACGTTCTCCCCACCGCGACAAACCGCTGATCAGCCCCAGCGTCAGCCCGATAGAACCGCCAATTGAAAAGCCGATGAAAGCGCGCCACGAACTAATGGCCAGATGCTGCCAGAGTTCGCCGCTGGCGGAGAGTGTCCAGAATGCCGCGATCACCCCTTCGGGAGAGGGGAGTATGCGGGTTGACAACCAGCCCATCGAAGAGGCTATTTGCCAGACCGCCACGATGCCCACCGGTAAAAACCAGGGGGCAACGCGCAATAACCATTTGTTTGTGGGCGTTGCCATTGGCGTACTCCTTAACTCTGCGCGGCTTTACGGGGGATAAATTCATTGGCAACCGCTTCGCCTTGCTGGTGCAGAGGCTGCGGCTGCGGAATTTCCGGGATGGCGACGTCCAGATGCGGGAACAGCAGTTCGCCCACGTTGTAGGCCTCTTCCAGATGCGGATAACCGGAGAGCACAAAACTGTCGATACCCAGCGCCGCGTACTCATTAATACGTGCGGCGACGGTCGGGCCATCACCCACCAGGGCGGTTCCCGCGCCGCCGCGCACCAGCCCGACGCCAGCCCACAAGTTAGGGCTGATCTCCAGTTGATCACGCTTACCGTTATGCAGCGCGGCCATCCGGTGCTGACCGACAGAATCCGTTCTGGCGAATGCGGCTTGCGCTTTGGCGATCGTATCGTCATCCAGGTGAGCAATCAGGCGCTCGGCCGCACGCCAGGCCTCTTCATTGGTTTCACGCACAATAACGTGCAGGCGGATGCCGAAACGGATTTTACGCCCGCGAGCCGCTGCTTTGGCGCGTACCTGTTCAATTTTCTCTTTTACCTGCGCAGGCGGTTCGCCCCAGGTGAGATAGAGATCGACCTGCTCAGCGGCGAGATCCTGTGCGACATCCGATGAACCGCCAAAATAGAGCGGTGGATACGGTTGCTGAATGGCAGGGAAGAACAATTTTGCGCCACGAACATGAATATGTTTACCGTTGAAGTCCACCGTCTCGCCTTGCAGCAGGCGTCGCCATACCTGCGTAAACTCGGATGAGGCTTCATAGCGTTCGGTGTGGTCAAGGAAGACGCCGTCACCGGCCAGCTCCTGCGGATCGCTACCGGTAACCAGATTAAACAGCGCGCGGCCATTGGAGAGTCTGTCCAGCGTTGCGGCCTGACGGGCGGCAACCGTTGGCGACGTGACGCTTGGGCGCAGGGCGACCAGGAATTTCAGTCGCTGTGTGACCGGAATCATTGAGGCGGCAACCAGCCAGGCGTCTTCGCAGGAACGCCCGGTTGGGATCAATACGCCTGTAAAGCCCAGGCGGTCCGCCGTTTGCGCGATTTGTTGCAGGTAACCGTGATCGACCGGGCGCGAGCCTGCTTCGGTTCCCAGATAATGCCCGTCACCGTGGGTAGGTAAAAACCAGAACATATTCAGGCTCATAATTTTGCTCCTTCTTGTTGAGTGGGCTGCCAGATACGCTGGCGAATATCGATTTTTTTCGGCACCAGACGGTTGTCGTAAAACAGATCGGCGGTTTGCTGCTGCAAGGTAGCGACAGAGGCGCTCACCGGCGTAATGGTGGTTGGCGGGCGATGATCCAGATAGGTGGCAATCACCGGTTCAGGCAATCCCATCGTTTTTGCCAGCAGGGTGATACTCTGTTCACGCTGGCTTATCGTTAACGCATCGGCCTGGCTGAAGGTGTCCAGAACGCCCTGAATGAAGCTGCCGTTCTTTTCGGCATAAGGGCGCGCCGCCAGATAGAACGAACCGGTTTGTTTCAGGTCGGTCCCGTCTTTCAGGACGCGAACGCCACCCTGCAACAGCGCAGCGGAATAGTAAGGGTCCCAGATTGCCCACGCATCGACATTCCCTTGCTGGAACGCGGCGCGGGCGTCTGCTGGCGTCAAGTATGTGGCCTGGATATCGGTAAATTTAAGTCCGGCCTGTTGCAGTGCGCGCAACAGCAGATTGTGCGAACTGGAACCTTTCTGGAAGGCGACTTTGTGTCCTTTCAGATCCGCGACGGTTTTAATCGGACTGTTTTCAGGGACGAGAATGACCTCGGCTTTTGGTTTGGGAGGCTCAACGCCAACATAAACCAGGTCCGCTCCGGCAGCCTGCGCAAAAATAGGGGGAATATCGCCGGTACTGCCGAGATCGATACTGCCGACATTCAATGCCTCCAGCATTTGCGGGCCTGCCGGGAACTCAACCCAGGAGATTTTGGTTTGCGGGTAACGCTTCTCCAGCAGTTGGTGGCTTTTCGCCAGCACCATACTGATGCTGCCTTTCTGATAGCCGATGCGCAGTGCGTCAGGCGCTGACTCTGCCGCGTGTGACCAGGCCGAAAGCGAGAGTAATCCGGCCAGCGCCAGCCATTGAGGACGATGTCTGAAAAATTTAAACATGGGCAACGCCTCGTGGTGAATGAATGACGGGAACCGGCACATCGCGGCGGTGCAACGCTTGCCAGAATGTTTCAAGCGCGCTGTCAAGGCGATGTTGTAAATTAGGGGTGAACTGCGGTTTATGCTGGTAATCAATCACCTGGGAATCGTCGGCAAACACGCCGTGCAGGATCTCTTGTGCTTTCAGCGCGCTCAGCACCGGCTTGAGCGCGTAGTCAACGGCCAGTAAATGGGCGACAGTACCGCCGGTTGCCAGCGGTAATACGGCTTTGCCTTCCAGCGCTCGTTCAGGAAGCAGGTCGAGCAGCGTTTTTAACGCCCCGGAATAGGCGGCTTTATAAACCGGTGTTGCGACGATCAGCCCGTCTGCATCCTGCAATTGTTCAATAAATGTTTTTAACGCCGGGCTGTCGAAACGCGCATATAGCAAGTCTTCGGGGTCAAAGTTATGCAAATTCCAGTGGCTGACTTCGACATCCAGACTGTTCAGTTTTTCCCGGGAATATTCCAGTAACGCACTGGAACGAGAGGGAAAGCGTGGGCTTCCCGCCAGAGTGATGACGCGCATAATCTCAATCTCCCCTTATAACTAATTATTCGATTTTCATTAACATTGATAACAATTTGTGCAGTCTGACAGAGAGATTTTGTTTACCGAAATGATTTATGCGGGATAGAAAAGTTGGAAATTGAATAAAAAGAGGACAACAAGGAAAACGATTGCTATTTATTGCCGCAAGTCAATTCCCTTTTCGCTGGATATCGCACATAATACGCCCCCGGTCTGCACACCGGGAATCCAGGAGAGTTCATGTACTACCCCTTCGTTCGTAAAGCCCTTTTTCAGCTCGATCCAGAGCGCGCTCATGAATTTACGTTTCAGCAATTACGCCGTGTAACAGGCACGCCGCTGGAAGCGCTTGTCCGACAGAAAGTCCCTGCGAAGCCAGTAAGCTGCATGGGGCTGACATTTAAGAATCCGCTCGGCCTTGCTGCGGGTCTGGATAAGGACGGAGAGTGCATCGACGCTCTGGGCGCAATGGGATTCGGATCGATTGAGATCGGAACCGTGACGCCGCGCCCTCAGCCTGGTAACGATAAGCCGCGCCTTTTCCGCCTGGTTGATGCCGAAGGGTTGATCAACCGGATGGGCTTTAATAATTTGGGCGTTGATAACCTGGTAGAGAATGTCAAAAAAGCGCATTTCGACGGTATCCTCGGAATTAATATCGGCAAAAATAAAGATACGCCGGTAGAGAATGGCAAAGATGACTATCTGATTTGTATGGAAAAAATCTATGCATATGCCGGTTATATCGCTATTAATATCTCTTCGCCAAATACCCCAGGGTTACGTACGCTACAATATGGTGAGGCACTGGATGATTTGCTGACGGCAATTAAAAATAAGCAAAATGATCTCCAGACGATCCACCATAAATATGTTCCGATCGCGGTAAAGATCGCCCCGGATCTTTCTGAGGACGAATTGATCCAGGTGGCCGACAGTTTAGTTCGCCATAATATTGATGGTGTGATTGCGACAAATACGACGCTCGATCGTTCTCTGGTTCAGGGAATGAAAAATTGCGATGAAGCGGGTGGTTTAAGTGGTCGACCATTACAGTTAAAAAGTACAGAAATTATTCGCCGACTGTCCCAGGAATTGAAAGGACAGTTACCGATTATTGGCGTCGGCGGGATAGATTCTGTCATCGCGGCGCGTGAGAAGATGGCTGCTGGCGCTACGCTGGTACAAATTTATTCCGGCTTTATTTTTAAAGGCCCGCAACTGATTAAAGAAATCGTTACCCATATTTGATTCTTTTCTCTCATTATCAGACAACCAGGGCTTTATTTCCGGCCCTGGTTGTTTTATATTCCTTCATTGTTGCTTATTTAAACATTTTAGGCTTTGCTTATTAAGGTAATAAACGAAGCGGTGAAAAAGGACATTTTTGCAACAGGGTGATGGAAACGGGAGAGAGTACAATGCGAATTAAACCTGACGATAACTGGCGCTGGTATTATGATGAAGAGCATGACCGAATGATGCTCGATTTAGCCAATGGCATGTTATTTCGCTCGCGCTTTGCTCGCAAAATGCTCACGCCGGATGCATTTTCGCCGTCTGGTTTTTGTGTCGATGACGCCGCGCTCTATTTCTCTTTTGAAGAAAAATGTCGCGACCTCGAATTATCGAAAGAACAAAAAGCGGAACTGGTGCTCAATGCGCTGGTGGCGATCCGTTATCTGAAACCACAGATGCCAAAAAGCTGGCATTTTGTCGCACACGGCGAGATCTGGACGCCAACGGTGGGTGATGCCGCCTGCGTGTGGCTTAGCGACACCGAAGAGCAGGTGAATTTACTGGTGGTTGAGCCGGGTGAAAACGCGGCGCTGTGCCTGCTGGCCCAGCCCGGTGTCGTCGTGGCTGGACGCACTATGCAGCTCGGCGATGCGATTAAGATCATGAACGACAGACTGAAGCCGCAACAGCGACTCGCCAGCTTCAGCCTTGAACAAGCGGTTTAATTTCCCAGCCTGAGCGCGGTTTTTGGCACGCAGCTACAGCTAAGAATCGTTCCGTCATCGTTAATCGCTGATTTTTTCAGCGGACTCACTTCGCCTTCCAGCAGCGTTATCCGGCAACTGCCGCAGATTCCGGCCCGACATGAATAAGGGATGCGGATACCCTGATTCTCCAGTTGTTCAAGTAGCACCTGTTGGTTATTCCCACGAAAGGTTTGCCCCTGCCAGTCGATAGTGACTGTCGTATCAGGCTGTTTTCCCGGCGCCACCGCATCATCAGAATTTGCGGCGCCATAAGGTTTGGCGGGGGCGGTTGCGAGAATGTCAACCTCATCGCCTACGCGAATGACGCCGCTGTTACGCGCAATCAGGTTCTGCCCGAAATCAACATCGCCGTTGTCCTGCGCCGTGCGAAAGGTTTGCAAGGTTGCCAGCGGCTCACCCGTTGGGTGCTTTTGCCCTTTCTCAGGGCTGACGGTGGTGAAAATACAACGGCTGCACGGTTTTGCGACATCAAAGATGACGTCGCCGATACGAATGACCTTCCAGGTGTCTTCTTCCCAGGGCGCCGCGCCGGAAACGACCAGATTGGGACGAAACTGTTCTATTTTCACGCCAGCCGGGCAACGCTGCTGTAAGTCGCGCAGTGAGGCTTCGTTGGCCAGCAGAAAGGGATAACCATCGGCAAATGACAACGGCACGTCGTCGCGGCGTTTGACTCTGCGCGTAAGTTGGGGGCCGACCCAGCGTAATTGCACGTCACGGGAAAAGAATCCGCTTAACCACTGATTTATCGCGTCCGGGGCGATACGGGCAGTAAAATGGTTTCCCCAGACTTCGGTTGGCGCATCCTGCGCGGCGAAATCAGCAAAGCGCACCACCACGCTGCTGCCATCCGGGGCGCTAATATGTAATCCGTCGTGTAGCGGAGAAGGCGTAAAGCGCACCATTTGCGGAAACTGGCGGGCGGTAATAAAGGTGCCATCAGGTTCAGTAACCATAAAGATACGATCGAAAGCCAGGCCACTGATGTCTGCCAGCGCATGCGTCAGGCCGATGCCGCGCATCGATTTGACCGGATGAATAAAAAGCCGGGTTAACGTCACCACTGTACAGCCCTCGAACGGAAATAAGCCTTCAATCTTATGACATGAGCGCCAGATTAGCTATATAAGCCCCATCCTTCACGCTTGTCGCTGCGAGGCAACGCGAAAGATTTTGTGTATAATGCGCAGCAATTTTCTTAGAGTAAAAGTGACAATATGAATTCTCTGTTTGCCAGTACGGCCCGCGGGCTGGAAGAGCTGTTAAAAACTGAACTTGAAAACCTGGGCGCTGCGGATTGCCAGGTGGTTCAGGGTGGTGTCCATTTTCAGGGCGACACGCGGCTTGTGTACCAGAGTTTAATGTGGAGCCGCCTGGCCTCGCGCATTATGCTGCCGATGGGAGAGTGCAAGGTCTACAGCGATTTAGACCTGTACCTCGGCGTGCAGGCAATCAACTGGACAGAGATTTTTAATCCAGACGCCACCTTTGCCGTGCATTTTAGTGGGCTGAACGACACCATTCGCAACAGCCAGTATGGTGCAATGAAAGTAAAGGATGCGATTGTTGATGCGTTCACGCGTAAAAACCTGCCGCGTCCTAATGTCGATCGTGAATCTCCAGATATTCGCGTTAACGTCTGGCTGAACAAAGACACTGCCAGCATTGCCCTCGATCTGAGCGGCGATGGCCTGCACCTGCGCGGCTATCGCGATCGTACCGGTCTGGCGCCCATTAAAGAGACGCTGGCGGCGGCCATCGTGATGCGTTCCGGCTGGCAGCCGGGAACGCCGCTGCTCGACCCGATGTGTGGTTCCGGTACGCTGCTGATCGAGGCCGCAATGTGGGCGACCGATCGCGCGCCGGGTCTGCATCGTGGTCACTGGGGCTTTAGCGGCTGGGCGCAGCATGATGAGGCTATCTGGCAGGAAGTCAAAGCAGAAGCGCAAACCCGCGCCCGTAAAGGGCTTGCGGAATATAGCTCGCATTTTTATGGTTCTGACAGCGATGCCCGCGTGATTGAACGTGCGCGCAGCAACGCCCGTCGCGCAGGCATTGGTGAGTTGATTACCTTCGAGGTAAGAGATGTCGCCCAACTGAGCAACCCGCTGCCGAAAGGGCCGTACGGTACGGTAATCAGCAACCCGCCGTATGGTGAGCGTCTGGACAGCGAACCGGCGCTGATTGCGCTGCACAGCCTGCTGGGGCGCACCATGAAAAATCAGTTCGGCGGCTGGAGCCTGTCGCTGTTCAGCGCCTCGCCGGATCTGCTGAACTGCCTGCAACTGCGCGCGGATAAGCAATTCAAAGCCAAAAACGGCCCGCTGGACTGCGTGCAGAAAAACTATCATCTGGCGGAAAAAACGCCAGACAGCAAGCCTGCGACGGTGGCGGAAGATTACGCCAACCGCCTGCGCAAAAATATTAAGAAGCTGGAGAAATGGGCGCGCCAGGAAGGGATCGAATGCTATCGCCTGTATGATGCCGATCTGCCGGAATACAATGTGGCGGTCGATCGCTACGGCGAGTGGGTGGTGATTCAGGAATATGCGCCGCCGAAAACGGTTGATGCGCAGAAAGCGCGTCAGCGTCTGTTCGACATCATCGCCGCCACGCTGTTGGTACTGGAGATTGCGCCGAATAAACTGGTGTTAAAAACCCGTGAGCGCCAGAAAGGCAAAAGCCAGTATCAAAAGATGAACGAGAAAGGTGAGTTCATTGAAGTCAGCGAATATAACGCGCGTTTATGGGTTAACCTGACCGACTATCTTGATACCGGTCTGTTCCTCGATCACCGTATTGCGCGCCGGATGCTGGGTCAGATGAGCAAAGGCAAAGATTTCCTTAACCTGTTCTCCTATACCGGCAGCGCCAGCGTACATGCGGGGCTGGGCGGCGCACGTAGCACCACTACGGTGGACATGTCGCGTACCTATCTGGAGTGGGCTGAACGCAACCTGCGTCTGAACGGGCTGAGCGGCCGTGCGCACCGCCTGATTCAGGCCGACTGCCTGGGCTGGCTGCGTGAGGCGAATGAACAGTTCGATCTGATTTTTATCGATCCGCCGACGTTCTCCAACTCAAAACGGATGGACGAGTCGTTTGATGTGCAGCGCGATCACCTGGTGTTAATGAAAGATCTGAAACGTCTGCTGCGCAAAGGCGGCACGATCATGTTCTCCAACAACAAACGCGGATTCCGTATGGATCTGGACGGCCTGGCGGCGCTGGGACTGAAAGCACAAGAAATTACGCAAAAAACGCTTTCTCAGGACTTTGCCCGTAATCGTCAGATCCACAACTGCTGGCTGATTACCGCAGCCTGAAAGGAAAAGTAAATGTCATTAATCAGTATGCATGGCGCATGGCTGTCGTTTAGCGACGCGCCGCTTCTCGATAACGCAGAGCTGCATATCGAGGATAACGAACGCGTGTGCCTGGTGGGCCGTAATGGCGCCGGGAAGTCAACGCTGATGAAGATCCTCAACCGCGAACAGGGACTGGATGACGGACGCATCATTTATGAGCAGGATCTGATCGTCGCGCGTCTGCAACAGGATCCGCCGCGTAATGTCGAAGGCAGCGTTTATGATTTCGTTGCGGAAGGGATCGAGGAGCAGGCTGAATACCTGAAACGTTACCACGATATTTCCCGCCTGGTGATGACCGACCCCAGCGATAAAAATCTCAATGAGATGGCGCGGGTGCAGGAACAGCTCGACCACCACAACCTGTGGCAACTGGAAAATCGTATTAATGAAGTGCTGGCGCAGCTTGGGCTCGATCCTAACGCGGCGCTCTCTTCGCTTTCCGGCGGCTGGCTGCGTAAAGCGGCGCTGGGCAGGGCGTTGGTCAGTAACCCTCGCGTATTGTTGCTGGATGAGCCGACCAACCACCTGGATATTGAAACTATCGACTGGCTGGAAACGTTCCTGAAATCTTTCAACGGGACGATTATTTTCATTTCCCACGACCGTTCGTTTATCCGCAATATGGCTACCCGCATCGTCGATCTCGATCGCGGCAAACTGGTTTCTTATCCGGGAGATTACGATCAGTATCTGCTGGAGAAAGAAGAAGCCCTGCGCGTGGAAGAGTTACAGAATGCCGAGTTCGATCGCAAACTGGCGCAGGAAGAAGTCTGGATCCGCCAGGGTATTAAAGCGCGCCGTACCCGCAATGAAGGTCGCGTACGCGCCCTGAAAGCGATGCGCCGCGAGCGCAGCGAACGCCGTGAAGTGATGGGGACGGCGAAGATGCAGGTCGAAGAAGCGGCCCGCTCCGGCAAGATTGTTTTCGAAATGGAAAACGTCAGCTATCAGGTTGACGGCAAGCAGCTGGTAAACGATTTCTCCGCGCAGGTGCAGCGTGCCGACAAGATTGCTTTAATTGGCCCTAACGGCTGCGGGAAAACCACGTTGCTGAAACTGATGCTGGGCCAGCTTCAGGCAGACAGCGGACGTATTCATGTCGGCACGAAGCTGGAAGTGGCTTATTTCGATCAGCATCGAGCGGAACTGGATCCCGATAAAACCGTGATGGATAACCTTGCTGAAGGTAAGCAAGAGGTGCTGGTTAACGGTAAGCCGCGTCATGTGCTGGGCTATCTTCAGGACTTCCTGTTCCATCCTAAGCGCGCCATGACGCCGGTTCGCGCCCTGTCTGGCGGAGAACGTAACCGCCTCTTACTGGCGCGTTTATTCCTGAAACCCAGCAATTTGCTGATTCTCGATGAACCGACCAACGATCTGGACGTTGAAACGCTGGAACTGCTGGAAGAGTTGATTGACGGCTATCAGGGAACTGTCCTGCTGGTGAGCCATGACCGTCAGTTTGTGGATAACACCGTGACCGAGTGCTGGATCTTCGAGGGCGGCGGTAAGATTGGTCGCTATGTCGGCGGATACCATGATGCGCGTGGTCAGCAGGAACAGCATCTGGCGTTTAAACAACCCGTCGTCAAGAAAACTGAGGAAGTGGTTGCCCCGAAAGCAGAAATTGTAAAGCGCGGCAGTAACAAACTAAGCTATAAACTGCAACGCGAACTGGAACAGCTCCCCCAGTTACTGGAAGAGCTGGAGGCCAAACTGGAAGCGTTGCAGGCGCAGGTGGCGGATGCCGCCTTTTTCAGCCAACCGCATGATCATACGCAAAAAGTTCTGGCCGATTTGAGTCACGCAGAGCAGGAACTTGAACAAGCCTTTGAGCGCTGGGAGTATCTTGAAGCCTTGAAGAATGGCGCATAATTAAAGGAGCGCATATGTGCGAACATCATCATGCTGCGAAGCACATTTTATGCTCGCAATGTGACATGCTGGTGGCGTTGCCCCACCTTGAGCATGGGCAGAAAGCGGCATGTCCAAGATGTGGCACAACGCTGACGACCGAGTGGGACGCGCCAAGGCAGCGTCCCACCGCCTATTCGTTAGTGGCGTTGTTTATGCTGCTGCTTTCCAATCTTTTCCCTTTCGTAAATATGAACGTCGCGGGTGTGAGGAGCGAAGTTACGCTGCTTGAAATCCCCGGTGTCATGTTTTCGGAAAATTACGCCAGCCTTGGCACCTTCTTTTTGCTGTTTGTCCAGCTGGTTCCGGCTTTTTGTCTGGTGACGATATTATTGCTTGTGAATCGCGTCGAATTGCCGCTACGTGTGAAAAAGGTTCTGGCGCGCGTGCTGTTCCAGCTAAAAACCTGGGGAATGGCGGAGATCTTCCTCGCAGGGGTGCTGGTCAGTTTTGTTAAGCTGATGGCTTACGGGGATATCGGGGTTGGAAGCAGTTTTATTCCGTGGTGTTTTTTCTGCATCCTGCAATTGCGCGCGTTTCAGTGCGTCGATCGCCGTTGGTTATGGGACGATATTACGCCGATGCCTGTGCTGGCGCAGCCGCTGAAACCTGGCGTTACCGGCATTCGCCAGGGACTGCGTTCCTGCTCCTGCTGTACGGCCATTCTCCCGGAGAATGAATTAGTGTGTCCGCGCTGTCATGCAAAGGGTCATGTGCGACGCAAAAACAGCCTGCAATGGACGCTGGCCCTGTTATTTACGTCGATCATGCTTTATCTGCCCGCGAATATCATGCCGATCATGATCACCGATTTATTGGGATCGAAGATGCCTTCTACGATCCTCGCCGGGGTCGTTTTGCTCTGGAGTGAAGGGTCTTATCCGGTGGCGGCGGTTATTTTTATTGCCAGTATTATGGTGCCAACGCTAAAAATGATTGCGATTGCCTGGCTGTGCTGGGATGCGAAAGGGCATGGCAAACGCGACAGTGAAAGAATGCACCTGATTTATGAGGTGGTGGAATTTGTTGGCCGCTGGTCAATGATTGATGTGTTTGTAATTGCCGTACTCTCTGCGTTGGTGCGCATGGGGGGGTTAATGAATATTTATCCAGCGATGGGTGC
This sequence comes from Citrobacter sp. CK206, assembly GCF_030333125.1. Classification (NCBI taxonomy): domain Bacteria; kingdom Pseudomonadati; phylum Pseudomonadota; class Gammaproteobacteria; order Enterobacterales; family Enterobacteriaceae; genus Citrobacter; species Citrobacter sp. CK206. Next base: position 424,976 of record NZ_JAOWGM010000029.1, on the reverse strand, counting down.
ATTGATGTTTGCTTTAGTCGTCATTATGACAATGTTTTCTGCGATGACCTTTGATCCGCGTCTGTCGTGGGATCGTGAACCTGAACCAGGCCATGAGGAGTCCTGACAGTATGGAATCTAAAAATGGGGAAGCCAAAGTGCAGAAGGTAAAAAACTGGTCTCCCGTGTGGATATTCCCTATCGTCACTGCGCTGATTGGGGCATGGGTGCTGTTTTATCACTACAGCCATCAGGGGCCTGAAGTCACCTTGATCACCACGAATGCTGAAGGTATTGAAGGCGGTAAGACCACCATCAAGAGCCGTAGCGTGGATGTGGGGGTGGTGGAAAGCGCGACGCTGACCGACGATCTTACGCATGTAGAGATCAAAGCCAGATTGCATTCCGGCATGGAAAAACTGCTGCACAAAGATTCGGTCTTTTGGGTGGTGAAACCGCAGGTCGGGCGTGAAGGGATCAGCGGCTTAGGCACGTTGCTGTCCGGGGCTTATATTGAGTTGCAGCCGGGGACGAAAGGTAACAGGCTGGAGGATTACCAGTTGCTGGATTCCCCACCTCTGGCGCCGCCAGATGCGAAAGGCATCCGCGTTATTCTTGACAGCAAAAAAGCCGGGCAGCTCAGTCCGGGCGATCCGGTGCTTTTCCGCGGCTACCGCGTTGGCTCGGTTGAAACCAGCACCTTCGATCCGCAAAAACGCTCCATCAGCTATCAACTCTTCATTAATGCGCCAAACGATCGCCTGGTGACCAGCAACGTCCGTTTCTGGAAGGACAGCGGTATCGCGGTGGATCTGACTTCCGCCGGTATGCGGGTTGAAATGGGATCGCTAAGCACGCTGTTTGGCGGTGGCGTGAGCTTTGACGTGCCGGAAGGGCTTGAACTGGGGCAGCCGGTTGCGGAAAAAACCGCTTTCAGCCTGTATGACGATCAGCGAAGCATTCAGGATTCGCTGTATACCGACCACATCGACTATCTGATGTTCTTCAAAGATTCGATTCGCGGCCTGCAACCGGGCGCACCGCTGGAGTTCCGCGGGATTCGTCTGGGGACGGTCAGCAAAGTGCCTTTCTTTGCGCCGAATATGCGTCAGGTATTTAACACTGATTACCGTATTCCGGTGCTGGTACGCATTGAGCCGGAACGCCTGAAAGCACAATTGGGTGAAGAGACGGATGTCGGCGCGCATCTGGCCGAACTGCTCAAACGTGGCCTGCGCGGTTCACTGAAAACGGGCAATCTGGTGACTGGCGCGCTGTATGTTGATCTGGACTTCTATCCGAAAGAGCCGCCAATTACGGGCATTCATGAGTTCAACGGTTATCAGATCATCCCGACGGTAAGCGGCGGTCTGGCGCAAATCCAGCAGCGTCTGATGGAAGCGCTGGATAAAATTAATAACCTGCCGCTGAACCCGATGATTCAACAGGCGACCAATACGCTGTCGGAAAGCCAGCGGACGATGAAGCATCTGCAAACCACGCTGGATAATATGAACAAGATTACCTCCAGCCAGTCGATGCAGCAGCTCCCGGCGGATATGCAGAACACCTTGCGCGAACTGAACCGCAGCATGCAGGGCTTCCAGCCTGGCTCCGCGGCGTATAACAAGATGGTGGCGGATATGCAGCGTCTTGATCAGGTTCTCCGCGAACTGCAACCGGTATTGAAAACGCTGAACGAAAAGAGCAACGCGCTGGTATTTGAAGCGAAGGACAAGAAAGATCCAGAGCCGAAGAGGGCGAAACAATGAAAAAGTGGCTAGTGGTGATGATGGCGTTTTGGTTAACGTCATGTAGTAGTAGCGGAGAAAACAAGAGCTACTACCAGCTACCCGTCGCGCAAGGGGGCGTACAGAGTACGGCAAGCCAGGGAAACCGCTTATTGTGGGTGGAACAGGTTTCGGTGCCGGACTACCTGGCGGGCAACGGCGTGGTGTATCAAACCAGTGATGTGCAGTACGTGATTGCGAGTAACAATCTTTGGGCCAGCCCGCTGGACCAGCAGTTGCGCAATACGCTGGTGGCGAATCTGAGCGCCCAGCTTCCGGGCTGGGTGGTTGCCTCACAGCCGCTGGGCAGCGTGCAGGATACGCTTAACGTGACGGTGACGGGATTTCATGGCCGTTATGATGGCAAAGTTATCGTAAGCGGGGAGTGGCTACTGAACCATCAGGGGCAGTTGATTAAGCGCCCATTCCACATCGAAACCGCGCAGCAGCAGGACGGGTATGACGAAATGGTCAAGGTGCTGGCAGCCGCCTGGAATCAGGAAGCCACCGCTATCGCTCAGGCGCTGAAGCAAATACCATAAGTTAAAAATATTGTAAATTTAACCGCTTTCGGCACGTCGCCGGGGGCGGTTTTTTTGTTTTTCTGCCCGGTGAAAATAGCTGTTCTGGCTCACAATTTTTGTACAAATGATTTATTGAGTAGCTCACAAATATGACAATGGCGTGAATTTTGCGCATTGACGGGACAACTTTTTCGCGGTATTCGTTTATTGTGATTGCACATTTCGTAATCACTGTTTTCTTTTCCACCAGACATGAAGATGAGGGAAACGAGGCATGAAGAGACAAAAACGAGATCGCCTGGAACGGGCACATCAACGTGGATATCAGGCCGGCATTGCCGGACGCTCAAAAGAAATGTGTCCCTATCAGACGCTGAATCAGAGGTCGCACTGGCTGGGAGGTTGGCGAGAAGCCATGGCGGACAGGGTAGTAATGGCCTGATTCTGTCTCTTTAGAAAAAAGAAACCTCCGCACTGCGGAGGTTTCGCCTTTTTACAGGCAGGTCAGATAACGTGGTTATGCTGCCATCCGGCAATGACGCCGTGCTTGTGGCAACGCTTATCAGACCTGGAGATGTCCGCGATCAGAACGCTGACGTGTCCTGGAACAGACCTACTTTCAGGTCGTTGGCGGTGTAGATCAGACGGCCATCAACCAGAACTTCGCCATCCGCCAGACCCATGATCAGACGACGGTTAACGATACGTTTAAAGTGAATACGGTAGGTCACTTTCTTCGCGCTTGGCAGAACCTGACCGGTAAATTTCACTTCACCTACGCCCAGCGCACGGCCTTTACCTTCGCCGCCCAGCCAGCCGAGATAGAATCCAACCAACTGCCACATTGCGTCCAGACCCAGGCAGCCCGGCATAACCGGATCGCCGATAAAGTGGCATCCGAAGAACCAGAGATCTGGATTGATATCCAGCTCAGCTTCAACATAACCTTTGTCGAAGTTACCGCCAGTCTCTGTCATTTTGATGACACGGTCCATCATCAGCATGTTTGGTGCCGGCAGTTGTGGGCCTTTAGCGCCAAACAGTTCACCGCGACCAGAGGCAAGAAGGTCTTCTTTTGTATAGGATTCGCGTTTATCTACCATGTTCTCTGTAAGCCTTATTTTATTGAAGCACGCAGGATAGCTAACACGTGTACGCTGAACAAGTCCGATCAGTTCGGTATAAACCAGTTTAGCCAACGTAGCGGCCAGGGAAAACGATGACGTCCTTCCTGTTGTGTAGCCTGGGCAATACGTTCCTGGATGGTCTGCATCAATGTTGTCTGACCTTCGCCATCCCACACCAGATTAAGCAGAAGCGGCAGTGCGTCTGTTACGTCGTCTACCGCCCAGATGCTGAATTTCTCTTCTTCCACGGCCTGCAACAGCGCAGGCTGGAGGCTGAGGTGTCTCACGTTAGCCGCCGGAATAATAACGCCTTGTTTACCCGTCAGTTCACGCTGCTGACAAATTGTGAAAAAGCCTTCAATTTTTTCATTCAGGCCGCCAACAGGCTGGGCGCGTCCAAACTGATCGACGGAACCGGTAATCGCGATATTTTGATTAACCGGCACGTTGGACAGAGCGCTGATCAATGCGCACAGTTCTGCCATTGAGGCGCTGTCGCCATCCACTTCACTATAGGACTGTTCAAAGGTTAGCGAGGCGGAGAACGGGATTTGCTGTTCAAGCTGTAGTTCCGACATCAGGAAAGCCTGCATGATCATCATCCCCTTGGCATGAATGTTACCGCCAAGCTCGGCTTTTCGCTCGATGTCCGTGAATTCACCGTCGCCAATATGAACGACGCAGCTGATACGTGAAGGCTCGCCAAACGCGCGCGGATGGCCGGGAAATTCAATGACGGAAAGGGCGTTAATCTGACCAATGCGCTCGCCTTCCGTTTCAATCAGGATCTGCTCTTGCAGGATTTCGTCCTGCATGCGCTCCGCAAGATAGCCTTCACGCCATTCGCGTTGGGCAAGCATCAGAGCGAGCTGTTCGGCGCTGCATGTCCCGTCCTGGCACAACGGCGCGGCTTCTCTGAACTGGCGGGAAATCCATAGCGGACACAGTGGAAGCGTGTCCTGTTCTCCCGTGTAGCGAACGGCTTCGCGTACCAGCACTTGCCAGGCATCAGGCGTTGGCGCTGGCAGATTATTGCGTTTAAGCGTGTGCTGAACCCACTGACACCACTGGGTCATGGTTTCGGCATCCACTATTTGCAGATTATCTTCAAATTCGCTGTAAATCGCCTGTTCAGCCAGTTCCGGCTCCATTTCCTGGAAGTCGGCTAACGATTCACGTTCGCCGACCAACACGACTTTCAGCTTGAGCGGCATAGACGGCACAGAGACCGGCAACGGACGCGACTCGTCAAACGCGACCCAGTCGAATCGGTTATGGCTGACAATCGCCTTCAGACGCATCCACAGCAACGGCTGCGCCAGAAGGGTGCGTAAGGAGATCACCAGAACGCCGCCGTTAGCCTGATGCACCAGACCCGGTTGCAGCGTAATTTCGCCGTTAAACTGGCGCAGACAGCCAAACAGCTGTTCGGCTTCAACCCAGTCAGCGCTGACAACCTGCGCCGACGTGGCAAAATTGTCTTCTGCTTTTTCTGCTGCGCGATAACGGATGGTGTGGCCCGAAATTTCGTAATGGCCCCCGGTCAGCTGACCGGCATCGGCTTGCAACGTTCTGGCCGCATCAGAAAGGAGAGTGAGATACTCGGGCTCTTCCGGCGCTTTCGCCAGCATAAAAGAGGACGACGCCCAGGGCTGGAGAAGTTGTTCCAGCGCAAATTGCAGTCGCGGTTGAGTATCGCTGAGTAGGGTGGCGCTTTCGTCAGTAAAGTGTGGCTGTGCAAATATTTCCTGATAACTGTCGGTATCAGGAACCAGATCACGCCATGCAAGTTTCGTAATGGTCAAAGTTGAGGTTTTTTAGTCTGTTGTAAAAAACGCGATTATACCGTAACAGGCAACGCTGCACACGCGGAAAGCGAATGTAAACGTGCAGGATGACGCGTGAGAGTTCACAGGCTGGATATTCTTTTCTTCAGATGCCCAAAAAACTGATATTCTGATAGGAGTTACACGGTAACGTTGAGAGCGCAATGAAATATCAACAACTTGAAAACCTTGAAAGCGGCTGGAAATGGAAGTATCTGGTGAAGAAGCACCGCGAAGGGGAGTTGATTACCCGGTACGTGGAAGCCAGTGCTGCCAAAGAAGCCGTTGATTTGTTGCTAACCCTCGAAAATGAACCGGTTCGGGTAAATGCCTGGATTGAAGAGCATATGAATCCTGCGCTGTTAAACCGTATGAAGCAGACCATACGAGCACGGCGTAAACGACACTTTAATGCCGAGCATCAACATACGCGCAAGAAGTCTATCGATCTGGAGTTTATTGTCTGGCAGCGTCTGGCGGGACTCGCGCAGCGACGTGGCAAAACGCTTTCAGAAACGATTGTGCAGTTGATTGAAGATGCGGAACATAAAGAGAAATACGCCAGCAAGATGTCGACCCTGAAGCAGGATTTGCAGGCATTACTGGGGAAAGAGTAGCGGTTCGTTTCTTCTTTCTTCTGGTTTCAGACGAAAAAAACCCCGCACTGCGGGGTTTTTTATTAGACGGAAACTTAAGCCTGCGGCTGAGTTACAACGTCTTTAACGCCTTTAACTTCGATCTCAACGCGACGATCCGGGGCCAGGCAGTCGATCAGTGCAGCGCGAGCTTTCACGTTGTCACAGGTGTTGCCAGTAACCGGGTTGGATTCGCCCATACCGCGTGCGGAGATTTTGTCAGCCGGGATACCTTTGGAGATCAGGTAATCAACAACAGACTGAGCACGTTTTTCGGACAGACCCTGGTTGTAAGCGTCGGAACCGATACGGTCAGTGAAGCCCAGAACCACGACGGAACCGTCTTTCGGGTCCAGGTTGCTCAGCTGGCTGTACATCTGATCCAGAGCCTGCTGGCCTTCTGGTTTCAGCGTTGCTTTGTTGAAGTTGAACAGAACGTCAGACTTCAGAGTGAAGTGCTTGGTCTGTACTTCTGGAGCCGGTGCCGGAGCTGGAGCAACCGGAGCTGCTTCTTCCTGCTGGCCGAAACGGTAGGAAACACCAACGCTCAGCAGGCCGTTATCTGGACGACCGCCAACGGTGTTTGCGTCGCCGATGTTGTTAGTCCACTGGTATTCCAGACGGGTAGCGATGTCACGCGTTACAGCGTACTCTACGCCACCAGCGAATACTGGGGAAACACCGGTATCGTGATCTTTGAAGCCAGTGTTGTTCTGAGCGTCTGCGCGCCAAACCATACCACCCAGACGGGTGTAGACATCCAGATCGTCAGTGATCGGATAACCCAGTTTAGCAGTCAGCTGAACGCCCTGAGCTTTGAATGCACCGTTTTGAGTGTTGCCTTTGTATGGCATACGACCTAACCAGTCGTAACCCATTTCAAAACCAACGTACGGGTTTACCTGATAACCACCGAACGCACCGGCACCCAGTTGGCTTTCATGGGTCGGGCCGTTGTTGTCGATCTGGTTGTTGCCAACATCATGGAACTGAGACCAGCCCAGTTTGGCACCAGTGTACCAGGTGTTATCTTTCGGAGCGGCCTGCGCTACGGTAGCGAAACCAGCCAGTGCCACTGCAATCGCGATAGCTGTCTTTTTCATTTTTTGCGCCTCGTTATCATCCAAAATACGCCATGAATATCTCCAACGAGATAACACGGTTAAATCCTTCACCGGGGGATCAGCTCAATAGTTACTCTACCGATATCTGCGGCTTATGCCGAGCACCCCTGGCGATGTAAAGTCTACAACGTAGTTGAAAACTTACAAGTGTGAACTCCGTCAGGCATATGAAAAAAAAAGGCTTGTATACATAATATTTAACATTTCCTGCTGAGAAATCGCTCAGCGAAAATCGCGGAAACCGCTTCTGACAAGCATTCACACACAAAAAGTATTAAGCTTCAGAGCAGATGAAAGAGCAGAAAAAAAATTCCAGGATAAATCCTAATTTCACTCAATGATATAAATTTGAGTGAATTTTTAGCCCGGAATGGTGTCTCGTGGCATGAGCGTGTGCGCTCACAGGACGCATGATAAATCCCATCGCATTTCCCTCATCTGCCGCTTGCGCAAGCCGGGTGTGTTCTTCTTCGCTAAGCTCATCCGCCAGCCAGCCGATAACGACGCTGTAGTTGCCCGTCCGCAATGCGCGAATCATCGACTCCAGCGTATGGCATGGAGAAAGTTGGCTGATCTGCATCACTTTTGTTAAAGGCAGCCCCGCAGATTGAACCCATTCCCGGCTCAGCTTTTGTTGCGGCGTCAGCCAGAGCTGCCAGCGTGATTGCTGACCTAATTGTTGCAGCAGCGGTAAAAGCAGTAATTGCGTCATCATGGGCTGGTCCTCGCGATAGACCACTTCGCTAATAAGCCCGGCGGTGGTGTTCTCTGAAGAGACGCGCGCAATGCTGCCCGCAGTGGAAGAGAACAACGAAGAACGATTTGCATAGCCTGAAGTGTACATAATCAATCCAGCCCTGTGAGTTACTGTATGAATATACAGTAACCCTGCCGCCAATAAAGATCAACCCTATTTTCGGAAACAGACTCGCAATTTTTATCTGTTGTCGCCGTAAAAATGAAATTCATCTTGCTCACTGAGAATAAGTTGCCTATTTTCGTCATTAACGGATCTGTTACTGCAAATCATTCTTTTACTTTATGATTTAAAAGGGATTTTATGAAATTACGTTCCTATGACAAGATCTATAAATCGCAAGAATATTTAGCCTCTCTGGGCACGGTTCACTATCGTTCGCTGTTTGGTAGCTACAGCCTGACAATCGAGGATACGGTGTTTGCGATGGTGGCTGAGGGAGAGCTATACCTGCGCGCCTGTGAGCAAAGCGTCGCGTACTGCGTGAAGCACTCCCCCGTCTGGTTAACATTTATGAAACGTGGCCGTCCCGTTATGTTGAATTATTACCGGGTGGATGAAAGCTTATGGCGTGATCAACAACAGCTGGTGCTTTTATCGCAGTATTCGCTGGATGCTGCCATAAAAGAAAAACGTACCCGTTTTTCACAACGTCGATTGAAGAATCTGCCAAACGTGACGTTTCATCTGGAGAACCTTCTGCATGAGGCCGGAATTAATGATGAAAACACATTGCGGATACTCGGCGCAAAAATGTGTTGGCTGCGGCTAAGAGAGAGCAATAAGCTGCTGACGGTGAAAATTCTCTATGCGTTAGAAGGGGCGATCGTTGGCGTACATGAAGCGGCGCTCCCGGCGGTACGCCGCCAGGAGCTTGCTGAGTGGGCGCAGTCGCTTACGCCGGAGCACCAGAAGGCGACGGCGTGATTTGCCGCTGTAAACGACCAATCTCAGGCAGTAATGCAATGAGCAGGCCGACTTGTTGCACCACCAGGGGTTCTTTACTGTCTGGTTTTGGCTCCAGGTGCTGAATCCGCTCTTTCAGGCTTGCCAGCTCCTGGTGAACGCGCTGTTCATCGGCGGGTTGATGGTGAAGCGCATCATCGACATAACACACTGCATCATCCAGCAGCGCCAGGACATCCGGGTTGGTGAGCTGTTCGCGATGCGCGCCCAGAGCAGAGATATAGCTGGTAAAGGTATGATTGAGGCAGAGTAACCGGAACGCCGCCTCACGAGTTTCGGCAGTGACATCGGGTTCGCTGGACATATTCGACACCACCGAGGCCAGCTCGGCATCACGGTTGTGGGCGTCACGGCGGGCAATGCGGTAGGCCAGCCGGTTATCCCGCCCCTGATGATACTGCTCAAGGATCGCGTCCAGGTAGCGGCAGTTCGCATCCGTGGCCCGTTGCAGGACACACGGCAGGTTACGAAAGCGCCAGTCGGGCCAGATAAAGCTGACGGCGGCCCACGCGATCGCACAGCCGATCAGCGTATCGATCACGCGCGGTAAGGCAACTTCGAAGCCTTCACCCAGCAGGTTAAAACAGAGTAGCACCAGCAGGGTGATGAACATCGTCGCATGGGCATACTGTACGTTTCGAAAAGCAAAAAACAGGACGCCGGTGATGACCAGCAGTATCAACTGGCCTTCAAGCGAGGGGACAAACCACAAGATTGGTATACCAATGGCGACGCCGACCAGCGTCCCGATGACCCTCAGCGCCAGCCGGTGCCGCGTGGCGTTATAGTTCGGCTGGCAGACGAACAGGCTGGTGAGCAGGATCCAGTAACCGTGAGTCATGCCGGTAATCTGGATCAGCGCGTAACCGACGCAGAGCACCAGCGACATACGCACCGCGTGGCGAAATAGCGCTGAATCGGGGGTGAAGTTACGGCTCAGACGTAGCCAGATATCGCTGAACCCATGAGGGCTGTCGTCGGCAAGCAGGTTTTCTGATTCGCTGCGCGGCATTGCCTGCGCCTGCTCGGATTCAATCGTCGCCAGTTGCGCATCAATCGCCCGTAGATTGGACAACAAAAAGCCCAGTGTTTTGAGTAAGTCAGCGGATGCTCCAGCGGCGCGCATACGTTCGAGCGCCGCATCAATATGGGTAAACGCGCGCTCAAAGTGTGGATCATGCTGATAAGGCGTACGCAGTAATATACAGCGTGAGAGCTGCATACAGGCTTGCCCCTGCATCGACATCAGGCGCTGGAAACGGAACATCACGTCGCTGTGGCGGAAATGATCGCGCAACGTCTGATACTGAATATGCGATGAGCTTGCACGCTCGTGAATATCCTGCGCGACAAAATAGTAGTGCAGCGTGCGACGGGTTCCCCGTTGCCCCCGGTCGCCGCGTAAGCGGGTAAGAAGAGAGACTTTCGTCTGATTCAGCGTCGCCATCAGTTGTCCGTTGGCCAGCGCTAAATCATACAGCGGCGCCTGGCTTTCATCCTCGATATCCGGGTCAAACAAGCGCGACTTCAACTCCAGGTAGCGTGCCAGCTGTTCGTAGCTGCGCGCCAGATTATCCTGTAGGGGGCGAATCGGGAAGAGCAGATGCCCGGTCAGCGTCAGCAGGTTGTACCATACGGCGCCAGCAAGGAGCAGAATGGGCTGTTGATACCACTGGTCGTAAAGCGAGGTGCCCAGCATCGTGTAAATAGCGATAAGCAGCGCCCCGAAAGCAATGGTGGCGTAACGCTGCCCTAAACCGCCGAGCAGAATAAATCCGCTGGTAGAGAGCGTTAATCCAATTGCGAACAGCCACGGCCAGGGAAAGAGCAGTTCCACGGAAGCGGAGGCGATAAAAAAACAGATTAATGTGATGATTAAATTGCGCAGACGCCCGGTGAGACGGTCATCCAGATCGGTCAGGGCGGCGGCGACCATACCGAGCGTTAACGGTATGGTGAGTTTGACATCGCCCAACCACCAGGGCAGGGCCGTTGTGCCGCACAGCGCGATAAAAATGCGAACGTAATACAGCCAGGTGCTGTTCCAGGTATAGCGTTTGAGCAAGGGGCTTAACATAAAGGCCATCAGTCCTGATTACTCAAAGCGGCGACGCGCACTGGCTTCACGCGCCGCGCGAGCTGTCTCTACGGAAACCACGCGACGTCCTACCGGCCAGAGCGCAATGGCGGCGATTTTAAAATTCGCGATGCCGACGGGAATGCCGATGATCGTAATGCATTGCGCAATGCCGGAGGCGATGTGCATCAGGCAGAGCCACCAGCCAAAGACGATCAGCCAGAAAACATTGAGTACCGTACCGCCGGTATTCAACAACGTGCTTTTCCCTGCCGGGTTCAGCTCGTCAACATGAACGGCCTCATTGCCGTAGGGAAGCAGCGAAAGTTTTGTAATCTCCCAGCATGAGCGGGTTAACGGTAATGTGAAAATGAGCACGATGCTGACGAGTGTGGCCAGCAGCCAGGCCAGAGTGGTGGCAAAACCACCCAATACAAAATTTAAAATATTCAGAACAGTACGCATAAACCCTCGGCTAACTCTGGTTTTCTGTGATTGCAGGCAATTGTAACGTTTTTTTGGGCTGGAGCACGTTTTCTCTGGCGGTTACACTGACAAGAAATACTCTTCGTCTGGATTCGCTGAGTCATGGAACTGAAAGCAACTTCTCTTGGAAAACGTCTGGCGCAACACCCGTACGATCGGGCCGTTATTCTCAATGCCGGTATTAAAGTCTCGGGCGATCGCCACGAGTATCTTATTCCATTCAATCAGTTACTGGCTATTCATTGTAAACGGGGACTGGTGTGGGGGGAGCTTGAGTTTGTCCTCCCGGATGACAAAGTGGTGCGTCTGCACGGTACTGAATGGGCAGAGACGCAGCGTTTTCATCACTACCTGGATGCGCACTGGCAGCGCTGGAGCCAGGAGATGAGCGAGGTGGCGGCCCGGGTTTTACAGGAACAACGGGATCTTATTGCCGAGCGAACCGGAGAAAAACGGTGGTTAACGCGTGAGCAAACGTCAGGATTACAGCAACACATTCGCCGCGCTTTTGCTGCATTACCGCTGCCGGTTAATCGCCTGGAGGAGTTCGAGAACTGCCGCGATGCCTGGCGTAGCTGTCTGGCATGGTTGAACGATATCGAGGGATGTCGCCAGCAGCATAACCAGGCCTATACCGAGGTGATGCTGACGGAATATGCCGACTTCTTTCAGAACATTGAGTCCTCGCCGCTGAATCCGGCGCAGGCCAGAGCAGTGGTCAATGGTGAACATGCTTTGCTGGTGCTTGCGGGAGCCGGGAGCGGTAAGACGTCTGTGCTGGTCGCGCGCGCAGGCTGGCTGTTAGCCAGGGGGGAAGCGGCGGCTGAGCAAATTCTGCTGCTGGCCTTTGGCCGCAAGGCCGCAGAAGAGATGGACGAACGCATTCGTGAAAGATTGCATACGGACGCGATCGCCGCCCGTACGTTCCACGCCCTGGCGCTGCATATCATTCAGCAGGGGAGTAAGAAAGTCCCGACCATCAGCAAACTGGAAAATGACGCTGCCGCGCGACATAAACTGTTTATCAAAACCTGGCGTCAGCAGTGCAGCGAGAAAAAAGCGCAGGCGAAAGGGTGGCGGCAGTGGCTGGAAGAGGAAATGCAATGGCCGCTGCCTGAGGGCAATTTCTGGGATGATGAAAAGCTACAGCGCCGTCTGGCCTCCCGGCTGGACCGTTGGGTGAGCCTGATGCGAATGCATGGCGGCGCTCAGGCTGAGATGATCGCCAGTGCGCCTGAGGAGATTCGCGATCTGTTCAGTAAGCGCATCAAATTGATGGCGCCGTTGCTGAAAGCGTGGAAAGGCGCGCTGAAAGAGGAGAACGCCGTCGATTTCTCCGGGCTTATCCACCAGGCGATCGTTATCCTGGAAAAGGGGCGTTTTATCAGCCCCTGGAAGCATATTCTGGTGGACGAATTTCAGGATATCTCCCCGCAGCGTGCGGCGTTGCTGGCGGCGCTGCGCAAACAAAATTCGCATACCACGCTGTTTGCCGTTGGCGATGACTGGCAGGCGATTTACCGTTTCAGCGGGGCGCAGCTCTCTTTAACGACCGCGTTTCATCACTCTTTTGGCGAGGGCGATCGCTGTGACCTCGATACAACCTACCGTTTTAACGGGCGCATTGGCGAAATCGCCAATCGTTTTATCCAGCAAAACCCGCATCAGCTCAAAAAGCCGCTTAACAGTCTGACGGCGGGCGATAAGAAAGCGGTAACGTTACTGGATGAAAACCAGCTGGATGCCTTGCTGGATAAGCTTTCAGGATATGCGAAAGAGGATGAGCGCATTCTGGTGCTGGCGCGCTACCACCATCTGAAGCCAGCCAGTCTTGAAAAAGCGGCGACCCGCTGGCCTAAGCTGCAACTGAATTTTATGACCATCCATGCCAGTAAGGGCCAGCAGGCTGACTATGTGATTATTGTCGGGTTACAGGAAGGCAGTGATGGTTTCCCGGCGCCTGCGCGCGAGTCGATTATGGAAGAAGCATTACTGCCGCAGGTGGAGGATTTCCCGGATGCGGAAGAGCGGCGACTGCTGTATGTGGCGCTGACGCGCGCCCGGCATCGGGTCTGGTTGTTATTTAACAAAGAGAATCCGTCGCGCTTTGTGGACGATCTTAAGCATCTGGACGTGCCGGTGGCGAGGAAGCCTTAAGAGCAGGCGGCTTGTGCCGCCTGTGGGAGCGTTATTTCAGGCGTTCAGCCAGGTAACGTTGATAATCCGGGATCAGGATATCCACGGCATCGTTAAAATGGGGAGACTGGACAATAAAGTCAGCCGTAGACGCGTTGGTGGCGACCGGAATGTTCCACACCGTAGCCAGACGCAGGAGCGCCTTCACATCTGGATCGTGCGGAACGGCATTGAGCGGGTCCCAGAAGAAAATCAGCACATCAATCTTCCCTTCAGAGATCAGGGCGCCGACCTGCTGATCGCCGCCCATCGGGCCGCTCAGCATCGCGTTAACGTTCATACCCGTGGCGCGTTGAATTAAGTTTCCGGTTGTGCCTGTGGCATAAAGCTCGTGCTTTTCCAGCAGCGGCTGGTGGCGTTCCACCCAGCTCATTAACATCTGTTTGCAGTGGTCGTGCGCCACCAGAGCAATGTGTTTGCGCGCAGGCAAGGTGCGAGTCGTCAGTTCCATAGTTCAATTCCGTAGTTAACCTTGCTACAGAGTACTGGAAGCGCTTGACGCTGCAAGAGAAAGACGAAAAAAATGCGCGCCGACTCGTCATACTCGCCAGCGTCGACATAAAATGTCAGGAGGGCGGTTGTTTTTCCGCCCATTGCAGGAAGTTATTACGCGTTTGCGGATCGGCTTGTTTGAACCAGTATTTGAGTCGCTGCTCCGTGAGTGCCTGAGACTGTGGCGGAACGGCGTCCAGCTCAGAGATCCCGGAAAGCAGCGTGCTGTCATCGGCCATCATCGTGGCGAACTGCGGCAAGGAGGCGCGTTTATCGGCTTTGTTGTAGCGCTCGGTTTCGGTTTCGTAATCAATGATTTTGGCGGTCGAGGTGATTGCCAGAATATCCAGTTTGACCGGAATCGGCATTGCGTCGCCGTCCAGCAGTTCCAGACGCGGCGTGGTGGAAAAATGCGCGGCTTCTCGTTCGGTTTCCAGATGTGGAAGGTGAAAATTGACCTGGCTGATGAGTTGCGTGTTAAAGCTGATCACCAGCGGGGGAGAAATGTAGAGTCGTTCCTCGTGGCTGGACAGGCGAATGGTCTTCTCAACGCGAAACACAAGCTGATGCGGGCCATTGTCCAGTTCGATGCTGTCCGCGCCGCGCAGCAATGAACTGGAGACTTTTTTGCCGTCTAACACTAAAAGGTCAATGTCATTTGAAAGACGAAGGGTCGTGGCAAAGGCGGTTACCGGCAAATACAGAACGAATAACATGGTTATAATGCCGGTTTTCATAGGGTTCTCCTGTCCAAAAACCGCCCGGTTAATAATGTATCAAAATTTTTCGCTAATCATGTTTACTAACATATAGACATATTTTTAGCTTTTGCTCTCATACGTCCGTATGGGATGAATGGTTGCAATGTCAGGTTTGTCGTACACTTTGCAAAACAGCCTGGAGAAAGATGATGAAAGAGACCGATATCGCTGGCATTTTGACGTCCACGCGTACCATCGCGCTGGTGGGGGCAAGTGATAAGCCCGAGCGCCCAAGTTACCGTGTGATGAAATATTTACTCGACCAGGGCTACCACGTTATTCCTGTCTCGCCGAAGGTGGCCGGAACCACGTTGTTGGGGCAGAAAGGCTATGCGAAGCTGACTGACATACCGGAAAGGGTCGATATGGTTGATGTCTTCCGTAATTCAGAAGCCGCATGGGGCGTCGCGCAGGAAGCTATCGCCATTGGCGCGAGGACCTTATGGATGCAACTGGGCGTAATTAATGAGCAGGCCGCCGTGCTGGCGCGAAATGCGGGATTGAAAGTCGTGATGGATCGCTGTCCGGCAATAGAGATTCCGCGTTTAGGGCTGGCGAAATAAGGGCTCAGACATAGCGTGTAAGCCCGATAAGCGTCGCGCTATCGGGCATTTTACGTTGAATCAGTTGCGCAGACGCGGCGCTTGCAGCTGTTTGCGAATAGTGCGCGCCAGTTCATCCATCGAGGGTTGCTCGGGATGCTCATCTTGCGTTTCACTGCTTAACTGGGCTTCAGCCAGATAGGTATGTACAGGCTGGCCTTCATCATCTTCCATCACCACGTGATACCAGGGAGCGGCGCGAAGTTCGTCGTTAACCGCCAGCTCATCAGGTGACGGTTCATCAAGCGAATATTCCGGGTCGATATCCACGACCACTCCGAGGTAACCTAACAGGGAATGGCGGACCTGCTGGCCGATACCGAATTTGCTGGCAATCATAGTCACCTCCCGGGAAATAGATACTCTCAATATGAGGGTAACATTCCACTTTTCAAGTTACATGACGCGACAGGCAAACCCTTTCAGATACAGCCCTTCCGGGTAGGTAGCGATCACCGGATGATCGGCAGCCTGACGGAACTGCTCTATAAATTGTACATCACGACCGGCATCTATTGCGGCATCTGCAATGATTTTCTGAAATAAATCTGTGGTCATCAGGCCGGAACAGGAGAACGTCAACAGCACGCCGCCCGGATTCAACAACTGGATAGCCAGCATGTTGATATCTTTATAGCCGCGACAGGCCCCCATCAGCTGGCTTTTATTTTCGACGAACTTCGGCGGGTCCATCACGATGACGTCGAATTTCTCTCCACGATCGCGATAGGTGCGCAGTAGTTTGAACACATCGTCACGCACAAACTCGGCTTTGCTCAGATCCAGTTTGTTCAGCTCAACGTTTTGCTTCGCGATATCCAGTGCTTCCTGCGATGTATCAACGCTCACCACCTGACGGCAACCGCCCATCAGTGCCGACACGGCAAAACCGCCGGTATAGGAGAAGCAGTTCAGCACGCGCTGGTTTTCCACATAGCGACGCGTCGCCAGGCGGCTGTCACGCTGATCGAGGTAATAGCCTGTCTTATGACCCCCCTGAATATCTACCAGCAGCTTCATGCCATGCTCTTCAATGGGCAGCAGGGCCGGCGGCAGTTCGCCGGTGACGGACCCCTGGGTGAGTTCCATTCCCTCTTTTTTACGCACGGCGACGTCGCTGCGGTCGTAGATCGCACATTCGGGATACTGCGTTTGCAACGCGCTGATCAGCGCGGCGCGTTGATATTCCGCGCCTGCGCTCAATAGTTGCAGAACCAGGAAGTTACCGAAGCGGTCGATAGTGATGCCCGGCAAGCCATCGGATTCACCGGCGATCAGACGGTAGCTGTCCAGCCCGTCTTTTTTCGCCAGCCAGTCGCGCCACTGTTGCGCCTGGTGCAGACGACGAGTGAAGAACGCAATGTCGATGGATTCCGCCTGATCAAATGTCCAGACGCGTGCACGAATTTGCGAGGCGGGAGAATAGGCGCCGCGCGCTAACCATTTACCCTGATGGTCAACAATATCGATGGTTTCACCGAGGCTGGCTTTACCTTCCATTCGGGCTACGGCACCGGAAAAGACCCACGGATGGCGACGAAGTAAAGATTTTTCGCGCCCTTTGGCTAACACTAAACGTACACTCATAATTTGCTATTCTGTCGAATCAAAGAAATGGGCGCCATTGTCCTGAGTTTTGCGAGGATTTGCAACGCGCCCCGCGATGATAAGGAGCACAACAATGTCGAAAGTTTGCATAATCGCCTGGGTACACGGTCGGGTTCAGGGCGTTGGTTTTCGCTATACCACGCAGCATGAAGCGCAGCGCCTGGGGCTGACGGGCTATGCGCGCAATCTGGATGATGGAAGCGTGGAGGTGGTGGCCTGTGGCGAAAGTGAACAGGTGGACAAACTGATGAAGTGGCTGAAGGATGGCGGGCCACGTAGCGCCAGGGTAGAAAGGGTTCTGAGTGAGCCACATCGCCCTGGCGAGGAGTTAACAGGTTTCCGTATCCGCTATTAAATACATTTCACCGGTTTAGGCAGGCCAGCAATCTTCGTTGCCTGCTTTGCCGGGCCTTTCGGAAACAGGCGATACAGGTAGCGGCTGTTGCCTTTTTCTTCGCCAAACTTATTCGCCATTGCTTTCACCAGCATACGGATGGCCGGAGACGTATTAAACTCCAGGTAGAAATCACGCACAAAACGTACCACTTCCCAGTGTTCAGGAGAGAGGGTAATACCTTCCTTTTCAGCAATCGCGACTGCCAGAGGCTCGCTCCATTCCGCAGTTTCTTTTAAATAGCCTTCGCTATCCGTACTGATTTCTTTGCCTTCAAAGATCAACATAAATTCTTCACAGCGTTAGTCAAACTGGCGTCAGTTTACCAAAAAACAAAGCCCCGCATAAGCGGGGCCTGGTTAATGCGTTCTTATATCTTAATCGCGGCTGGCGAAGCCCAGAATGCTCAGCAGGCTGACGAAGATATTGTACAGCGAGACATACAGGCTGACCGTTGCGCGAATGTAGTTCGTCTCACCGCCACGGATGATGTTGCTGGTCTCGAACAGGATTGCCCCGGAAGAGATCAGGATAAACACCGCGCTGATGGCCAGATGCAGCGCAGGCAGTTGCAGGAAGATATTCGCAACCATGCCAATCAGCACCACAACGATACCCGCCATCAGCATACCGCCCAGGAAGGACATATCTTTACGCGTTGTCAGGACATAAGCGGAGCAGCAGAAGAAGACCAGTGCCGTACCGCCCAGCGCCATGCCGATAACATCGCCCATACCCGCTGAGAGGTAGGCGTTGAGAATCGGGCCAAGAATGTAGCCCAGGAAGCCGGTAAAGGCGAACGCCGACAGGATACCGGTGGGTTTATTCGCCGTTTTATAGGTCAGGAACATCAGACCGTACATGCCTACCAGCGTCAGAATGAGACCCGGAGACGGCAGCATCAGTACCGTACTGGCGGTGGCGGTGATCGCAGAGAACGCCAGCGTCAGGCTCAGCAGGAAGTAGGTATTGCGCAGCACTTTATGGGTGCTGAGTAGCGATGTGCGGTCGCGTGAAGAAGTAATAATACGATCCATGAGTCACTCTCTTATGACAGATGTAGTTAGCGAAAGAGGATAATAAAACCGCTGATAATCACACAGCGGTTTTACCCATCTTTACGCATTTGATCTCTAACAGGTTAAGCATGTTATTTCAGGCGTTGTCGCGAAACCCACCCGACATAAAACGTGACGGGGGAGAAGAGGCGGCAGTAAAGGTTGATGATGAGCGCATAATAAAAGAGGCGCAACGGAACATTTGCCGCCGGGCCTCTTTTTATGCTGAATAAATGGTCAATCTGTTGTTATTTCAGGCTATTAACAGCTTTTTGCCTGTTTTTCAGGCAAACGAACACATTCGGGCTTTACACGGCGCATCGGGATGTTTATAGTGCGCCTCATTCCGGAAGTGTGGCCGAGCGGTTGAAGGCACCGGTCTTGAAAACCGGCGACCCGAAAGGGTTCCAGAGTTCGAATCTCTGCGCTTCCGCCAGATTAAACAAGGGGTTACCGAAAGGTAGCCCCTTTGTTTTTGTGTCAAAGAATATCGTATCCCGCTTCTTTCAGATCATGCCGAACCCCGGATAACAAAAGCTATCCGGGGTTTTCTTTTCCCTGGTGTGGGCGATTATTGTGCGTCGGCCAGTGTTAAAGGGGCGTCTTCCTGCTGAGTGTTCTTACGCTGTTGCTCAAGTTCCAGCGCGCCGCGATGAGAGAGATAGCAGAACAGAATGCAGCAGACGATCCCGCCCATCAGCAGATAGAAACCGCCGTGCCAGCCCATTTTATCCACCATCACGCCAAACAGGCTGGTGCCTAACGAGGCGCCAAAGATGTAGCTCATAAATCCGCGTAAGCCAACGGCTGAACCTACGGCAAAGCTGGGAACAATTTCCATCGTCTGGACGGAGGCCAGAAACTGCGGGACGTAAATCAGGCAGCCAACAATCGCCGCGAAAACCGTCACCATCAGCAGAGATTCACTTTTCCAGTAACCGATCAGGCAGACGAAGATCAGCGCCATACAGATCATGGCTAACGGCATCCGACGACCTTTGAACAGTTTGTCGGAGAGCCAGCCGGCCAGCAGGGTAGAAGGAATGGCCGCCCATTCAAAAAACAGGAAGGCGACGCTCATCTGTTCCTTGGAAAAATGTTTCACCGTCAGCAGGTAGATAGGCAACCAGCTGATCATGCCGAAGCGCACCATATAGACGAACACGTCCACAAGGGAGACATACCAGGCGTTTTTGTTACGCAGCACGTACGTGCAGAAGATCTGGAATGCGCTCATGTTCTCCGGCGCTTTTACGGCGTGTCTGGTCTTCAGCACCACTTTCTCTTCCGGCATCATCTCTTCCAGCGCAGGCAGGCCCTCCTCACGCGGCGAGCCTTTACCAAGCAGCAGTACAATCAGGGCGAAAACCACCGCCACGCAGGCCGGAACAATGTAGCTGGCGCTCTGCCAGTGTTCACTGCCGAGGATTGCAAACGCGGCACCTACGATCGGGGCGACAATCCCGCCGCCAACGTTATGCGAAATGTTCCAGAACGCCCCCACACGTCCACGCTCCCGACGCGGGAACCAGTTAGCGATAGTGATAAAAGAGGGGCCGACGCCCATCCCCTGAAACAGGCCGTTCAGGACAACCAGCGCAGCGAAGATCCAGAATGCGGTACTGAACCCCAATCCGACGTTTACGATAGCGCACAGCACCAGGCCGCAGGCCATAAAGACTTTCGGGCTGGCTTTATCTGCGAGGCTGCTCATGACGCCTTTGCTGATTCCGTACGCAATGAGCATACAGCTGCTGAGCAAACCGATCTGCGTGGCGCTCAGGTCTAACTGTTCTTTCAGGTAAGGCGTGGATAATGTGAAGTTATTGCGCACAATATAGTACGCCAGATAGCCCAGAAATACGCTAAGCAGCGCCTGCATACGGTATCGGCCATAAGTTGCCTGAATTTTCTCAGCAGGAACTTTATTCGCCGATGGCCCTGTTTTAAATATTGATAACATGTCGTCACCTGTATTTTATATTGGTATGAACATCAGGAGTATTCGGCATGAAGAGTGAAATAAGCGGCGATGAAACTCAAGTGGATGAAATGTGTCAAAATTGACTCAAAATTATGAATTGAAAGGTTATTTTTGACACGTTTTGAATGATTGAAATGCGGCGTAATTAATCAGACGCTGAATTTATGTCTGGCTTGTGCGGATATTAACAAATTCCACATTCATTATCTGGTAATCTTTGCTGGTATTTTCGGATGCCAGCACGAATATTTTTACGATAGTGGTTATTCATCCGCTAATCGTCACAAACGGGTAAGTTTTGTCTCAACGCTATTTTTTCGATATCTCAATATTTATGAACGGGATCACAAACATGTTTCTTCGTCGGGGCGGGATGTTTAGCAAAACGTTCGCGTTGCTGCTGCTGACCGCGTTGTTCAGACCCTGTGCGGCGCAAAGCAATGAACTGGTGATGGCGACAACATTTTCCCCCAGCGCCACCGCGTGGATTATCCAGCGCTGGCAGACGGAGCCGGGGTCGGTGATGATCCGCACGCTCAATCGCACCAGCGCCTCGCTGGAACAGTTGCTTGATACGGCAAATGCGGAAAACGTTGATCTGATTCTGACCTCGTCGCCGATGTTGCTTCAGCATCTTCAGGAACATCAAAAACTGGCGCCGTTCAACGGTGCGCCGTCAGTCAGTCAACATCTGGTGCCGGAATCGATCCGTTCAACCTCCGTTGCTGTGGCTATCTCGGGATTCGGTTTGCTGATTAATCGCTCGGCGCTGACTGCACGGCATCTGCCTTCGCCAACGGACTGGGACGACCTGACCGATCCCAGATATCAGGGGGCGCTGCTGATGAGCAGCCCATCGCGCTCGGATACCAACCACCTGATGGTGGAGGCGCTGTTGCAACAAAAAGGCTGGGCGCAGGGATGGGAAACGTTGTTGGCGAGTGCGGGAAACCTCGTGACGATTTCATCACGCAGCTTTGGCGTGGCGGATAAAATAAAAAGCGGGCTGGGCGTGGCTGGCCCGGTGATTGATAACTATGCCAATCTGTTGCTGAACGATCCTCATCTGGCCTTTACCTACTTTCCGCAGTCGGCCGTTTCGCCTACCTATGTTGCGGTACTCAAAAACAGCCAGCATGCCAGCGAAGCGCGGCGTTTTATTCGCTATCTGCTAAGCCCGGAAGGGCAGCGGATCCTCGCTGATGCCAATACGGGGAAATATCCGGTTACGCCGCTGGCGGCAGGAAACCCACGGGCAGCGCAACAGGCGGTGCTGATGAATCAACCGCCGTTAAATTATCGGCTGATCCTGAAACGTCAGCGTCTGGTTCAGCGTATGTTTGATACGGCAATCAGCTTTCGTCTCGCCCAGTTGAAAGATGCCTGGCGAGCGCTGCACAGCGCGGAAGCCCGTTTAAAGCGTCCGTTGCCTGAAATACGCGCGCTGTTAACCCGTGTGCCGGTCGATCCGGCAAGCAGTGAAGATGAAGCCTGGCTGGCGCAGTTCGACAATAAGAGCTTTGCGGAGCAGCAAATGATGGAGTGGCAGATCTGGTTTCTCAACAACCAGCGTCAGGCTATCAATAAACTGGAAGAACTGAAATGAAGGGCGGGTCAATGCTGCAACGTCTGCGGCAAATCAGCATCAGCAGCAGTTTACGGGGCGCTTTCCTGATGGGGGCGCTGCTGACGCTGATAGTCAGTAGCGTCAGCCTCTATTCATGGCATGAGCAAAGCTCGCAAATACGCTATTCGCTGGATGAGTATTTTCCCCGCATCCATTCTGCTTTTCTGATTGAAGGGAATCTCAATCTGGTGGTGGATCAGTTGAATGAGTTTTTGCTGGCGCCCAACACTACGGTGCGCCTGCAACTGCGCAACCAGATTATTCAACATCTGGATAGAATCGAGCGGCTGAGCCAGGGGCTGTCACCCGCAGAACGCCAGCAGCTGGCGGTGATTTTGCAGGACAGCCGCGCGCTGCTGGCGGAACTGGATCGCGTACTCTACAACATGTTTCTGGTACGTGAAAAGGTGGGGGAGCTGTCTGCGCGTATTGACTGGCTTCACGACGATTTCACCACTGAACTGAATTCTCTGGTGCAGGATTTCACCTGGCAACAGGGAACGCTGCTGGATCAGATTGAAGCCCGGCAAGGCGATGCGGCGCAGTACCTGAAACGCTCCCGTGAAGTACAGAACGAGCAGCAGCAGGTCTATACGCTGGCGCGCATCGAGAATCAAATTGTTGACGACCTGCGCGACAGGCTCAATGAACTGAAGTCTGGAAATGATGATGGCATGCTGGTTGAGACGCATATCCGCTATCTCGAAAACCTGAAAAAAACGGCGGATGAAAATATTCGTGCGCTGAATGACTGGCCGAGCACGATCACCCTGCGACAAACCATTGATGAGCTGCTGGAAATCGGCATGGTGAAAAATAAAATGCCGGACACCATGCGCGACTATGTCGCCGCGCAAAAAGCGTTAGTGGATGCCAGCCGCGCCAGAGAAGCGACGCTGGGGCGCTTCAGGACGCTGCTTGAGGCCCAGCTTGGCAGCAGTCACCAGCAAATGCAGATGTTTAATCAGCGTATGGAGCAGATTGTCCGCGTTAGCGGCGGGTTGATTCTGGTGGCGACGCTGCTGGCGCTGCTGTTGGCGTGGGTGTTGAACCATTATTTCATCCGTTCGCGGCTGGTGAAACGCTTTACCGCGCTGAATCAGGCGGTGGTGCAGATTGGGTTAGGGCGAACGGATGCCACGATTCCGGTGTATGGGCGGGATGAACTGGGGCGTATTGCGGGTTTGCTTCGCCACACGCTGGGGCAGCTTAACGCGCAAAAACAGCAGCTTGAGCAGGAGATCGCCGAGCGAAAAGCGATTGAGGCCGATCTGCGCGCCACCCAGGACGAGCTGATCCAGACGGCAAAACTGGCGGTGGTCGGGCAGACGATGACCACGCTGGCGCATGAGATCAACCAGCCGCTGAATGCGCTGTCGATGTATCTGTTTACGGCGGGGCGGGCGATTGAACAGGGGCAGACGGAGCAGGCGCGAACGACGTTAAGCAAAGCGGAAGGGCTGATTAACCGCATTGACGCGATTATCCGCTCGCTGCGCCAGTTTACCCGTCGTGCTGAACTGGAAACGCCGCTGCATCCGGTTGATTTGCGCCAGACGTTTACGGCGGCGTGGGAACTGCTGGCGATGCGCCATAAGCCTCAGCAGGGGGCGCTCGCGATACCGGATGAAACCGTTTGGGTCAGCGGTGATGAAGTACGCATCCAGCAGGTGCTGGTGAACGTGCTGGCGAATGCGCTCGACGCCTGCCCGAACGCGGCGGCAATTACGGTGAGCTGGCAAATTCAGGGCGACACGCTGTGCGTGTTGATTGCCGACAATGGCCCCGGCTGGCCTGCGGCCTTGCTACCCTCATTACTGAAGCCGTTTACGACCAGTAAAGATGTGGGGCTGGGCATTGGGCTTTCGATTTGTGTTTCGCTGATGACGCAAATGGAAGGCGCGTTGCGCCTGGCGTCCACGTTGACGCGAAATGCCTGCGTGGTGCTGCAATTCAATGTGACGGATGTAAAAGATGTTGAGTAATGAATGTTCGATTCTGCTGATTGATGATGATGCCGATGTGCTTGATGCCTATACACAGCTGCTTGAGCAGGCGGGTTATCGCGTCTGTGTCTGCAATAATCCCTTTGATGCGCGGGAGTGGGTGCAGAAGGACTGGCCCGGTATCGTGTTGAGCGATGTCTGCATGCCTGGCTGCTCCGGCATCGATTTGATGACGCTGTTTCATCAGGATGACGAGCAACTGCCGATTCTGCTTATCACCGGACATGGCGACGTGCCTATGGCGGTGGATGCGGTGAAAAAAGGGGCCTGGGATTTCCTGCAAAAGCCGGTAGACCCGGGCAAGTTACTCTCGCTGGTTGAGGCGGCGTTACGCCATAGGCAATCGGTGATAGCGCGTCGCCAGTACTGCCAGCAGAAGTTGCAGGTTGAGCTAATTGGGCGCAGCCAATGGACGCATCAGTATCGTCAGCGCTTACAGCAACTGGCAGAAACGGATATTGCGGTCTGGCTTTACGGCGAACCGGGAACCGGCCGCATGACCGGCGCGCGCTATTTGCACCAGTTGGGGCGTAACGCCGGGGGCCCTTTTATTTACTGCGAACTGACCCCTGCCAGTGCCCAAAAACTTAATGAGCTTATCGCGCAGGTTCAGGGCGGGACGCTGGTATTAAGTCACCCGGAAAATCTGACCCGCGAACAGCAGCATCAACTGGTGCAGTTGCAGAGTCTGGAGCGGCGGCCTTTTCGCCTGATCGGTATCGGCAACGCTTCGCTGGTGGAACTGGCGGCCAGCAACCAGATTGTAGCGGAGCTTTATTACTGTTTCGCTATGACGCAAATCGCCTGTCAGCCCCTGTCACAGCGACCTGATGATATCGGGCCGTTGTTCCATCACTATTTGCAGAAAGCCTGTCAGCGGCTGAATCATCCGGTGCCGGAGGTGGATAACGACCTGCTGAAGGGGATGATGCGCCGGGTGTGGCCGAACAACGTCCGTGAACTGGCGAACGCCGCCGAACTGTTTGCCGTGGGGGTATTGCCGCTCGCGGAAACGGCGAATCCACAGATGCACGTCGGTGAGCCGACGCCGCTTGACCAGCGGGTTGAAGACGTTGAACGGCAGATCATCACCGAAGCGCTGAATATCCATCAGGGGCGCATTAACGAAGTGGCAGAGTACCTGCAAATTCCCCGTAAAAAGCTCTATCTCAGAATGAAGAAATATGGCCTGAGTAAAGAGCACTATAAGTTTTAGCGCAGGTCAGGGGAGCGAGATGTGATGTGTGGGGCTATGAATCACCTGTTCCCCTGTAATTAGTTGTGATATTGCGAATGTAAATCAGTTACAATCTGGCAAACACCTCAACTCCGGGTAACGTTTTGCACGGGCGAACGCGAATCAACCGAATAACAGCATGGCTGGCATTATTTGCCGTCGCCATGTTGTTTATTGCGCCCGTTATTTCAAAATCAATTGCCCGCCAGGCCGACTGTGAGCACTCGTCGCACTCAATGGTGATGATGTCGTCAGGCTTGCACCATGACATGGCGGCTTCTGCGCCGTGTCAGACTTCTCTTTCGGTCGCTCACCAGATGATGTCCAGCAAAGCGATGTCGCCCGTGGAAGAGATCGTCTGCGGGTACTGCCAGTTGCTGGTACATCTGCCGTTTGTCCAGTTTGCGCTGGTGTTCTTGCTCTGGCTGTTGCTGCTGTTTGTTATCTGTTGTTCGGTACGGCCATTACACCTTTCCGTTATCTTCCGCCCGTGGGCGCCTCAGCGTGCTCGCGCGCCGCCTGCTGTATTTCCGTTTTCGTTTTAAACAATAAAAAACAGACATTGCGTAGCGTTTTGCCCTTTTGACGGGCAATGCGTCGTTGCGCCTGAAAAACAGTAAGGAATGTTATGAAACGGCAATACTTCGGGCTTACTCCTCTGGCCTCTCTGGTTCTGATCGCGCTGACCGCAAAGGCGGCGTGGGCAAGCGAACAGCACGATCATGCAAAAATGGCGGATGATTCGGTAATGATTGTGACCGCGCCGGTCGCTTCTCCGCTGGAAATCGTCACGTCGCCAAAAACGCCTCGTCAGCCCGTTCCCGCCAGCGATGGCTCTGATTATCTGAAAACGATCCCTGGGTTCTCGCAAATTCGCAATGGCGGGACAAACGGCGATCCGGTCTTTCGCGGGATGTTTGGCTCTCGTCTGCGAATTTTGACCGATAACGGCGAAATGCCGGGAGCCTGCCCGGCACGTATGGATGCGCCGAGTTCTTATATCTCCCCGGAAAGTTTTGATGTGCTGACCCTGATAAAGGGGCCGGAAACCGTGCTCTGGGGGCCGGGCAACTCTGCGGGAACCCTCCGCTTTGACCGGGAACAGCCGCGTTTTGTTAAACCCGGTATTCAGGGGACGGCCAGCGTCCTTGCCGCCTCGAATAACCGCTGGGATGAAAATGCGGACATCAGCCTGGGAAGTGAGGACGGCTATTTGCGGCTTATCGGCAACAAATCCCGGGCGGGTGACTACAAAGATGGCAATGGCGACCGCGTGCCGTCGAAATGGGATAAATGGAACGGCGATATGGCGCTGGGCTGGACGCCAGACAAAGACACGCTGCTGGAAATGACGGCGGGTAAGGGCGACGGTGAAGCCCGCTATGCCGGGCGCAGTATGGACGGTTCCCGGTTCAGGCGTGAAAGCCTGGGGATGCGGTTTGAGAAATCCGGCATCGGCGAGGTATTTGATAAGTTAGAAGCGAATATCTACTACAACTATGCGAATCACGTTATGGATAACTACTCGCTGCGCGCTCCCGGCATGAATATGTCAGGAAGCATGGGTTCGGCGATGGGTTCGGCAATGGAACACGGTTCTGCCATGCATTCGATGAGTATGCCAATGGCAATGCAGCTGGATCGCCGTACCGTTGGCGGGCGGATGATGGGAACGTGGTTGTGGTCAGACTATGAGTTACGCAGCGGCGTTGATACGCAACTGAGCACGCATCGCAGTAAAGACGATGACCGCTGGGACAAAGACGCCCGTTTTCACGACTATGGTTTATTCAGTGAATTGACCTGGCTTGCGACGGAGCAAAGCAAAGTGACAGGCGGCGCGCGTCTTGATCGCGTGCTGGTGGACAATTTCACTGACACCGGCTCCTCGCAGCGCACGGATCTACTACCGGCCGGGTTTGTGCGCGTTGAGCATAACCTGACGGAGATGCCCGTGATGTTTTACGCGGGGATAGGCTATACCGAGCGTTTCCCCGACTACTGGGAGCTTTTTTCTCCCACCTATGGCCCTGGCGGGTCGGCAGATGTTTTCGATAACGTCAAAACGGAAAAGACGACTCAGCTTGATATTGGCGCGCAGTATACCGGTAAGCGTCTTAACGGCTGGGTTTCTGCCTATATTGGCCGGGTTAATGATTTTATTCTGTTCCGTTACGACCCTCATCATCCCCGTATAAGTCAGGTTGATAACGTCAATGCGACCATCATGGGGGGAGAAGCGGGCATCGGCTATCAATTGACCGAAACATGGAAAACCGATGCCAGCCTTGCTTATTCCTGGGGGCGAAATACCGACGACCATCAGCCATTGCCGCAGATTCCGCCGCTTGAAGCGCGCCTGGGTCTGACATGGGAACGCGGCGACTGGAGCAGTACCGGTCTGCTGCGTCTGGTCAGCAGCCAGCATCGCGTCGCAATTAACGAAGGGAACGTCGTGGGTAAAGATTTTGATAGCAGCGCGGGGTTCGCCATCTTCTCCGCGAATGCGGCCTACCGGCTGAACAAGTCTGTGAAACTCAGCGCGGGCGTTGATAATCTGTTTGATAAAGCTTACAGCGAACATCTGAACCTTGCCGGTAACAGCAGCTTTGGTTACTCCGCGAATACGTCAGTGAATGAACCGGGAAGAACATTCTGGGGAAAAGTGAACGTGACGTTTTGATAGCCTTCCGGCGGACGTGAACCGTCCGCCGACTTCATGACTCATTGACCTGCCGTTTAGGTTATTAACATTAAACTGTCTCGGCTGTAACCAGGATATGACGTAACGCCATCTCTTCGTTTGCATGGGCCAGTCTGTTTTTTTCTTTTATGAGTCAACACTGTATGAAAAAGCTTACCTTGACCGAAAATGATTTACTGGCCAGAGGGAACGATCGTTACGTCTTTCAGCATCCGCACAATCATCAACTACTGATCAAAGTCGTCATCCCGAGCATTCCCAAATATAAAAGTAAGCTTCGTGAAGTCTATCGGGACGTCAGAGAGTGCAAGCCGCGCGACGAAACTGACTCGCTCTTCATCCAGAAAATTGAAGGGCTAGTGGAGACAGATAAAGGGATTGGGCAGGTTATCGTCAAAGAGCATGACCAACAGGGCAACATTGCCAGAACATTGTATGACCTTGCAAAGCACAACGAACTGGACGCGGAGAAATTCAGTAAGCTCAACGCTTTTTTAGCGTGGTTTATTCATACAGACGTCATTATCAACTCGCTGCATTGCAAAAATATTGTTTATGCCTGGGATGATGCTCGTCAGGAGTACCGCTTCAAAGTTATTGACGGCTTTGGGGATAAGACGCTCTTTCAACTGAGCAAGTTCTGGAGCGTTATACGGGATAAAAACAAACTTAAGTGCCTCAGAAGGATGCTGAGGGATCTGCAAAGTATCACGCAAGCGTAATCTACACGTTATCCTTGAACAGGCCTGGTCATTTTCCCAGTATGCAACCGGACCTTTGTCATGTTGTCTGCTGGCTTGTTAACAAGAAAGAGTATGCAAACAACACGTAATTATTTTTTTGATATTCTCCGCATTCTGGCTGTACTGCTGGTTGTTACTTCGCATTACAGCTACATGTTCGATACCAGTACCGTGTTGACGTTCCCGCGCGAATACCTGACCGGAGGAATAGGGCGGCTGGGCGTCTCTTTCTTCTTCATGATATCTGGCGCGCTGGCTTACCTGTCGCTGCGTAAATACTCTGTGCAGGAGTATTACCTGAAACGCGTCTATTCGATCCTGCTTCCCTACAACATCGCTTATTTCTCAATGGCGATCCTGTTCCTCATCCTGAGCGTGTTTTTCCTCTATCCCGGCAATCCGCTGGCTGACGTGCTCGCCGGGAAGCGTGCATTTCACTCGCTGCTGCCTTCCGTTCTCGGGTTTGACCATTATCTGCACGGTGTCTACGACATCAATACCGCATACTTCACCGGAGAGTGGTTTATTGGCTGTATTATCCTGCTGTACGCCGTTTCTCCGGTGATCTACTGGGCCATTGTCCGTTTTCCGGTCTGTACGATGCTGGCGGCGGTCGTCGTTACGCTACTGGCATATGATAAAAGCATCGTGAACCCTTACTGGTCAGCACAGGTTCGGGTGAGTGATTTTACCTTCGGGATGCTGTTCATACACTTTCAGCCGTGGTTCACGCGCTACCGTCTTCAGGCGGCGTCAGTCAGCCTGCTGCTGGTGGTGACCGGGGTGATTGTGGCGCATATCGATCAGCTACCGGTTCGGGAAGTGCTGTTTCCTCTGAAACCCTCAAGCCTGCTGTTTGCTGCGGCCTTCCTCTTCATTCTGCTGGCGGGATACCCGCTGATTCATCCTCTGTTTAATCTGGATCGCTTCCGGCAGGGGTTATCCAGCCTGGCGTCGCGGGCCTACATTATTATGCTGTTGCAGCATGTGGTGGTGATATTTGTCAGCGCCAATATCGATATGTCGGTACTGAATGCGACCCAGGCGGTGATGCTGTATTTTGGGATTCTGATTTGCATCGAAAGGCTGTCGTCTTTCATGAAACCGCTATCGGTAAAGTGTGAGCAGGTCTTGATCGCCAGAACGCCGTGGCTACGTGAAAAGCAAAAAGGGAACTAAGACCATTTCGCGCTAAGCCGGACAACGTCCGGCTGCAAAGAACGCGGGGGAGGGGTTAACGCTGCATCCCCCAGCGTTTCACCGTGATCTTTTCCAGACTGGCGAATACCACGCCTTCCACCAGCAGGCCAATCGCGATTACCGTTAACAGTCCTGCAAATACCCGGTCGGTGAACAGCTCATTGCGATTCTGGAAGATATACCAGCCCAGGCCTCCTTCGCCGCTGGACGCGCCAAATACCAGTTCGGCGGCAATCAGCGTGCGCCAGGCGAACGCCCAGCCGATCTTGAGCCCGGACAGGATAGCGGGCAACGATGCCGGAATAAGAATCGTGATCACATAGCGTGGCCCGCTGAGGCCGTAGTTGCGCCCCGCCATGCGTAGCGTTTCCGGTACGCTGCTAAAGCCGGACCAGGTATTCAGCGCGATTGGCCACATCACTGAATGTATCAGCACAAATATCAGGCTGGCATTCCCCAGACCAAACCACAGCAAAGCCAGCGGCAGCAGCGCAATTGCCGGCAGCGGATTTAGCATCGCGGTTAATGTGCTGAGCAGATCGCGGCCAAACTGGGTGGTCACGGCCAGCGCGCTGGCAATCAGCGCCAGCGCACTGCCTGCCAGATACCCTTTCAACAGGGTACTGAGTGAGTTGACGATTTTTTCCGGCAGTTCGCCATTGCGCATGTCTTCGCTAAACGCCTGCAACGTCTGAAGTACTCCGGGCAACATCAGATCGTTTTGCTGGATGCGCGCGGCGATCTCCCATAGTGCCAGCACCAGGGCGACAATCAGACACTTGCGCAGCCACGTCTGATTCCACAGGCGCTGGCTTAAAGGTAGCGGCGTTTCCACCGGCAGATTGCGCAGCGGCGGTAATTCGCGTTCGAATTCAGGACGAATGTACGGTGGCTGGGACATACTCTGGCTCCTCGCCGGATGAGTGAGACGGACTGTTCCCGATTGTCGGGAATAACAGACGGTGAATATGACGCGCAGCGTGCTGAAACGCCTCGCTGCCGAAATCATTAAGCGTGAACTGATGACAGTTAAGCTCCGCCCTGACGCGCCCTGGATGCGGCGAAAGCACCAGGATACGGCTGCCCACCACCAGCGCCTCTTCAATCGAATGGGTGACGAACAGCAGGGTAAAGCGCTCTTCTTCCCAGAGCGCAAGCAGTTCCTCCTGCATTGTGCGTCGGGTCAGCGCATCCAGCGCGGCAAAGGGCTCGTCCATCAGCAGGATGCGTGGTTTCATCGCCAGCGCCCGCGCAATGGCGACGCGCTGCTTCATCCCGCCGGAGAGCATATGGGGCATAGCGTCGGCAAATTCTGCCAGCCCAACTTTGTGGAGAAAATGCAGCGCCGTCTCTTTTGCTTGTGAACGACTGGCTTTCCGGCTGGCCAGCAGAGGAAACATGACGTTTTCCAGCACGGTTTTCCACGGCGGCAGTTGGTCAAACTCCTGGAATACCATCATGCGTTCCGGGCCGGGAGCGCTAACCGGCGTTCCCGCAAGCGAAATGTGGCCGCTGCGCGGGGCGAGAAAACCGCCTGTGGCTTTCAACAGGCTTGATTTCCCGCAGCCTGACGGCCCAAGCAAAATAAAGCGGTCGCCAGGCCAGACATCAAAACTGACATCATGCGTCGCGCGCACTTGCCGTTCACGGGTACGGTATTCAATATCAACATTGCTGACCTGTAGCAGCGGGCCGTCGATTTGCTGAGTGACCATCAGAGCCTCCGGTGTCGCGGTTTAACTGCCTGGGTTTTCCCATGCTTCGTTAAAGAAATAGTCTTTCCAGGAGTCGGCCTTATTTTTCAGTACGCCAAGCTCATGGAGTTTTTCGGCATATACGCCAGTACGCTCAGGGAAAACCGTAAAGCTGATTTCTGGATCGTTAACAATTTTTTGTACCAGCGGTAAGGGCAGCCGTGATTTCTCGACGCGAATATACGTTTCGGCAGCCGCATTTTTGTCACGGTTAATGATATTTGCGGCTTCACTGAGGGCGCGATAAAACGCTTTATAGGTTTTTGGGTTTTCATCATGGAATTTCTGGGTGGTATAGAGAACATTAAATGTCGCCTGCCCACCCAGCACATCATAGGAACTGAGCACTTTATGCACGTTGCTGTGCTCCAGCGCCTGATACTGAAACGGCGGGCTGGAAAAATGCGTGGTAATTTCCGAGCCACCGGCAATTAAGGCCGCGCTGGCGTCCGGGTGCGGTAAACTGACGCTAATTTTATCGAAGCGTTTGAAGTCCTGGTCGCCATATAATTTCGCCGTCTCGATTTGTAATGTACGAGACTGAAAACCGACCCCAGCCGCCGGAACGGCAATACGGTCTTTTTCGGTCAGATCTTTAATGCTTTTTACCGCCGGGTTATTACTCAATAAATAATTGGGCATCGATCCCAGCGAGGCTATCGCTTTCACATTTTGCTTACCTTTGGTGCGATCCCATAGGGTGAGTACCGGGGGAACTCCTGCTGACGCAACGTCCAGAGCGCCAGAGAGCAACGCTTCATTCATCCCGGTTGCGCCTGAAATCGTGCGCCACTCTACCTTGATATCCAGCCCCTCTTTTTGCCCCTCTTTTTCGATAAGCTGCTGGTCTCGCACCACATCAAGAATTAAATAACCGATGCCAAATTGCTGCGCGATACTAATGTTCCCTTCCGCAAATGCCGACTGGCTGACTCCGCCAAGGGCGGAAAACGCCAGCGTCCAGGCAAATACCCTGTTTCTTTTATTCATATCTGTTCCCCAGAAAGGTGTTTCTCAGCAAAAAATCATGGGCAGAGGCGAGAGGGAAAGGAAATGATTTAAATGGCAATGAATATCAGGAAAATGAATAACGATATTCATGGCGTGTTAGTTAATAAGCGGAAAAGCTTAGTTATTATTCATGGTTATGTAACAAATACATCCTCGCTATAGTCGGACTCACCTCTTTAATAGCCCTTGCCATTGCAGGGGCA
Organism: Citrobacter sp. CK206; assembly: GCF_030333125.1. Classification (NCBI taxonomy): domain Bacteria; kingdom Pseudomonadati; phylum Pseudomonadota; class Gammaproteobacteria; order Enterobacterales; family Enterobacteriaceae; genus Citrobacter; species Citrobacter sp. CK206. The sequence continues at coordinate 392,105 of NZ_JAOWGM010000029.1, read as the reverse complement.
ATGTCCGTGAGTAGAATCATGCCATTATTTTCACATCATCACTTACGTTCGCTTTTAAAACGCCATCTGGTACGGGCGGGTACGGGATCTGATATCGCGCAAAAAGTAGCGGATAACCTGGTCGAATCCTCATTAAAAGGCCACGACTCGCATGGTGTGACCCTGTTGCCTCGCTATATTCGGGCCATTCTGGCGGGAGATTTGAACCCTGGCGCCACGCTGACCACCTTGTCTGATGCCGGGCCGATTGTCTCTTTTGATGGGGGACATGGCTTCGGCCAGGCGTTGGGTGAACAGGCCATGAGCGTGGGTATTGAGCGTGTGCGCCAGTTTGGGGTAGCAATAATTGGTTTGTCTAATACCCACCATCTCGGGCGGATCGGCGCATGGGCAGAGCAGGTGGCGAGCGCCGGGCTGGTCTCGATCCATTTTGCTAACGTGGCGGCGCCGTCGGCCGTGTTGCCGTTCGATGGGCTACGCGCCAGGCTTGGTACAAACCCCTTTTGCGTGGGTGTACCGCTACAGAACCGCCCTCCGGTTATCCTTGATTTCGCGACCAGCGCCATTGCGGGCAATAAAGCGCGCATCGCCTGGAATGAAGGGCGCGCCATCCCGGCAGGATGCGCTGTAGATGCGAACGGGCAATCCACGACCGACCCTGCCGTATTAATGACTGAGCCGCTCGGCGCTTTGCTGCCTTTTGGCGGCCATAAAGGCGCGGGATTGTCGCTAATATGTAGCTTACTTGGCGCTGCGCTGACCGGCGGCGAGACCGAAAGCCAGCAGATTCCGCCGCGTGCCGGAATCATCAACAATATGCTGTCGATTCTATTTGACCCCGCGCGGTTGGGTGCGGAGGAACATTACTCACAGGCGCTGTTAGCGCAGGTGGACTGGGTTCGTAGCGGGCAGGAAGGGCACGATGTGCAGATCCCCGGAGAACCGGAATTGCGCGCGTATGCCCGACGCCAGGAAGAGGGCATCTGGATTGATGACGTCAGCTGGCAGGCGTTTGTCACCCTGGAAGCATTAAATACCTGAGCGTGCCTGCGCACCAAAAGACATATTTGGTTATTTGTTTAAACGGATCGGCATGATGGTCAGTTAATGAATGCTGGCGAATAAATAAAGCGATCGTTTTTTGTTTTATCTTTTTTCCTCATATCCATAGCTGAAAAACTTGGTAAGCCGCGAGTGAGAAAATCAATATAGTCATTCTTATATTCCACGAACCTTTCTTACTCTCGCTGCCGAATTTTAATGTGCGGCGTCGTTATTCTTTACAGGAGTTATTATGCATCTGGCGCGTTTTCCCCGGCTTCATTTTGGCCATTTCCCGACTCCACTGGAGCCCCTCACTCAACTTTCACGCTTGCTGGGGGGGCCAAATATCTGGATAAAACGAGACGATTGCACCGGCCTTGCCACTGGCGGCAATAAAACCCGCAAACTTGAGTTTTTGCTCGGCGACGCCCAGGCGAAACAGGCGGATATTATCATTACCCAGGGCGCCACGCAGTCTAACCATGTGCGTCAGACCGTCGCGGCGGCGGCCAGACTGGGTCTGGAAGCGCATATTTTTCTCGAACAACGCGTCACGACGCTGGGTGATGAGTATCAGCAATCCGGCAATGTGCTGCTGGACGGTTTGCTCGGCGGCAAAATTATTGCCCATTTGCCCGGCGGTACGGATATGCAGCAGGCAATGGAGCATCATGCGGAAAGCCTGCGTGCGCAGGGCCATACCCCTTATGTCATCCCCGGTGGCGGTTCGAACGCAATCGGGGCGCTGGGTTACGTATCCTGCGCGGAAGAGTTGCTTTGGCAGTCCAGCCAGTTACGGCTGCGTATCGATCATATCGTCCATGCCACCGGCAGCGCAGGCACGCAGGCTGGCCTGATTGCGGGTTTAACCGCCACGCACAGCGGCATTCCTCTCCTCGGGATTAGCGTACGCGCCCCGCGTGATAAACAGGAACACAACGTCTGGCGTCTGGCGCAGCAGACCCGGGAACTGCTCGGCGTGCCGGGTGAATTGCCGCGTGAGGCGGTGGTCGCCAACAGTGATTATGTGGGCGAAGGCTATGGTCTGCCCACCGAGGGGATGCTTGAAGCGCTGCAACTGCTGGCGCAGCACGAGGGGATTCTGCTCGACCCTGTCTATTCCGGTAAAGGTATGGCCGGATTGATTGATCTGATCCGTCAAGGCCATTTCCGCAAGGATGAGAATGTGGTGTTTATCCATACGGGAGGAAGCGCAGGTCTGTTTGGCTATCGTCAGGTCATCGCAGATTCTTTGTCATCATGAGTACACCTTTTCTGCTGGGGATTCTTGGCGGTATGGGGCCGCTGGCGACGCTTGATTTGATGCATAAATTGCTGCGCGCAACGCCCGCCAGCAGCGATCAACAGCAAATTCCCCATGTGGTGTGGAATGTGCCGCAAATTGCGGATCGCCAACAGGCGCTGGCGGGAACAGGGCCTTCGCCGTTGCCGCAGCTCTTGCTCGGTGTGGAACAGCTGAACCGCGCGGGCGCCAGCCACATTGTGATCGCCTGTAATACGGCGCACCACTGGTATGAGGCGCTGGCGCAGCACAGCGACGCGCCGTTGCTGCATATTGTGGACGCCACGCTGGCGGTATTTGAAGGGAAAGAGAAGCCCCGCCGGGTCGGGCTTATCGCCACGCAGGGCACGCTGGATGCCGGTTGGTTCCAGCACGGTTTCGCCTCTATGGGGATTGAAAGCGTGCAGCCGACGCCAGAGGAGCTACGGCAGTGGTTTGTGCCGGGGTGCTATGCGGTAAAACGCGGCGAACTGCGTACCGGCGGTGAGCTGCTGAGTTTACAGGCTCAGGCATTGCGCGATCGCGGCGCAGAGAGGCTGGTGCTGGCCTGCACGGAAGTGCCGGTTGCGCTGGCGAAGGTGACATCCCCGCATTTAGCCGTGTCGATTGATCCCGCAGAAGCGCTGGCGCAACAGTGTGCCCGGTTATGGCTAACGCAGCGCGAAGCATGGCATTAATAACGTTATTATTTAAAGGATAAATTAAATGAAAAAAAGTCTCTGCGTATTACTTGCAGCGGGTGGCCTGTGGGTCAATACCAGCTTTGCCGAAACACCCGCAGAAGTCCGCGTGGCATACAGCGGCGGTTCTCAGGTGCTGATGCTGGCAAAAGCCGATGGTTCTCTGGATAACGCTTTACACAGCAAGGTCAAATGGGTGCAATTTGCGTCCGGTGCGGACGCGTTAAATTATTTTGCCAGCAACGCGATTGATATTGCCAATTTCGGCTCCAGCCCGGCAACGGCAGGCATTGTCAGAAAACTGCCGGTGGAGATTGTCGGCGTCTCCGGGGTGATTGCCAGCTACGAGCGTTTAATTGGTAAAGACGGCATTACCCGTATTAACGATATTGAAGGTAAACGCGTAGCCTATCCGCCAAACTCGACGGCGCAATATGCGCTTGAAGCCGCCATTAGCGTTAACCATCTCGATCGCAGCAAAATAACCTTATTGCCGCTGCGTCCGGCGGAAATGGTCGCGGCCTGGAAACGCGGCGATATCGACGCGGGCTATGTCTGGGCGCCGTTTGCTCAGGAACTTGAAGCCTCCGGCGGGCATCAGGTATTCGCGACCAAAGATCTGCAAAAGGACGGCTACCTGATTTACAACAACTACGTCGTGCGTAAAGCCTTTGCCGAGCAGTATCCGCAAACCGTCAGCGCGTTCCTGCGCGTTCATCAGGAAAAAGTTGATGAGTTTAAGAAAGACCCGGAACGCGCGGCGGCGATTGTGGCGAAAGAGGTGGGCGCGCCGGTGACGACTGCCGTGAATACGTTGGGTGGGCTGGAATACCCAACCCTGACGCAGCAGGGTACGGCGGACTGGCTTGGCAATGGAACCCAGACGACTGACAGCGGTATTGGTAAAGCGCTGACCAAAACCTCTGACTTCCTGGCGGGGATTGGCGAGATCCGCAAACGTGATATCCCGGCGAACTGGGACAGCGCCATTAACTCCCGCTACATCCGTGACGCGGCGGTAGCAGCGCAATGAGATTGAGTTATCACATCGCCATCAGCGTCGTTTCGGTGGCTATTTTCTTTATCGTCTGGCAAGTGGCGACGATGCGGCAATGGGTGGACCCGCTGCTGCTGCCGTCGCTACAGGATATCGGTCTGACAACCGAAGAGCTGTTGGCTGATGGTTATCGTCAGGTGCCGTTGTGGGAGCATGTCGCAGTCAGCCTGGCCCGGGCCCTAAGCGCTTTTTCTGTGGCAATTCTCATCGGCATCCCCCTGGGGTTGCTGATGGGGTTGTCGGAAGGTCTGGCGGCGGTACTGAATCCGTTCGTGCAGTTTTTGCGCCCGCTACCCAAGATTGCGCTTATTCCGCTGGCGGTCGTCTGGCTGGGGATCGGTGAGGCGTCGAAGTTCTTTCTGATCTTCATCGCCACCTTCCTGAGCGTGGTCGTGGGGGCATCTGCTGCGGTCGATCGTATTGGTCGCTCGCGTATTCGTGTGGCGCAAACGCTCGGCGCGTCGCGCAAACAGATTTTTCTGCGCGTGGTGTTGCCGGATGCGCTGCCGGAACTGTTTACCACCGTCAGGCTGTCGATAGGGATCGGCTGGACATCGCTCATCGCGGCGGAAATGGTGGCGGCCAGTTCGGGTCTCGGCTGGATGGTGATTAACGCCAGCTCGTATCTGCGAACCGATATCGTGATGCTGGGGATTCTGCTGCTCGGCGGTATCGGCTATTTACTGGATTTATTGCTGCTGGGGCTGCAACGCTTTTTTGTGCCCTGGGCGGGGAAAGAGTAATGAGTGCCATCACACTGGAAAACGTATCGCTCTCTTTTGCGGCAAAACCGCAGCCGTTCACGGTGCTGGACGATATCAGCCTGTCTCTGGAGAAAGGAGAATTTGTTGTACTGCTGGGGCCGTCCGGCTGCGGGAAGTCCACGATCCTGAATCTGGTCGCCGGATTCAACAAGCCGGATCGCGGGCGCGTGGCGGCAGGCGGAAAGACAGTGAAGCTGCCAGGGCCAGACCGGGGAATGATCTTCCAGCAGCCAAATTTGTTTCCCTGGCTGTCGGTACTGGAAAACGTCACCTTTGGCCCACGGCTGGGGAAATACCACAAAAATGAGGTCAACGCCCAGGCGCTGGACTGGCTGACGCGGGTAGGGCTGAAAGGCTTTGAACATCATGCGCCCTGGCAACTCTCCGGCGGGATGAAACAGCGCGTGGCGCTGGCCCGCGCATGGCTGCCGGAGCCGGAGGTGTTGCTACTCGATGAACCGTTCGGCGCGCTGGATGCGCAAACGCGTCTGATGATGCAGGAACTCCTGCGCGATGCCTGGCTTGCTACCGGCACCACGCTGCTGTTTGTGACTCACGACGTAGAAGAGGCGCTGTTCCTGGCCGATCGTATTCTGATTATGTCGGCGAAGCCCGGAAAAATCGTTGAGGAGGTCATCCTGCCTTTTGGCCGCGAACGCGATATCGAAACTCTGGCTGAACACCCGGCTTACAGTGGGATCAAACATCATGTACTGCACCGGGTGCGTCAGGAGGCAAAGCGCCATTTAGGATGAAAACACCGCCAGCGTGGGCGCGTTATTTCTTAACTAATGCCCAATCATCCTCGCTTGGGGAATTAAGCGGAAGTAAAGATGCTCCGGCACCGGGCTATCCCAGGCGCCGGCATACATCGCAATCGCGATAGCGGCAAAAAGTATCCCGAGTATCAATATTGTCATGGCGACGCCCGAGAGCGCGGCCTGTCGCCATAACGGTTTTATCGCCTCGGGTTTTCCTTCCGGCGCGCCAGAAGGCGTGCGTAGTGAAAAGTTGAGCGTTGAGGCAACCGGGCAGGACTCCACGCAGGTCATGCAGCCTGTGCATTCAACGGTTCTGACCTGAATCAGCTTGTCTACCGGGATACGGGAGGGACAATTTTGAGCGCACTTTCCACAATCAATACAGCTGTCGGCATTGCGGCGGATTTTAAAGGGAGAAAAAAACGAAAACAGACCAAGCAGAGCGCCGTAAGGGCACAGATAACGACACCAGAAATGACGAATAAATAAGCTGGCGACGGCGAAAAATATGACGCAGATAAGCGTGGTTGTTCCAATATTGCGGAAAAAATCGAGCATTTTAACGTCGATAATAATGCCATAAGCTGACATCAGGAACATCTGAATACCCTGTGCAGGCATGGATAACGCGATATAAAGAAAAAAGCTCAATAACAGATATTTCAGACTGCGCAGGGGAATATCCAGCCAGCGGGGCAGGGTAATCGACGGCCCAAAGAGCGTTTCCCCGAGTTTGCCGATCAGCTCTGACAACGCGCCAACAGGACACAGCCATGAGCAAAAAGATTTTTTTAGCAGCAGGCTGATGACGATAAATGCAACCAGAAGCAGCATGGAGGCGGCGTGAACAGGAGGGAGCAGACCGGTTTCCCAGGTGTATCGGATGTTCATCAAACCGGCGACAGGAAGCCAGCCTTCAATACCACCGGGTCTGGGGACGTAAACGCTGGCGGCGGCAGTTTCGTAATACCGGACCCAAAAATAGAATGTGATGCCAATATAAATATTGATCAGCAGGAGCAGAAATTGTGTCGCCCTGCGCCAGGTCGATGCATTTCGCCAGTCATTCCACGGCAATTTACCGCCGATGGTGCCTGGTCGACGCTGCCAGCGCGTTCTTTTCATCCCACCCATGATCTTTATTTCCCTGTGAACATGTATTCAGAATGCCACTATGCTACGGCGGTTCCCGGGGGCAGGATTTGATTTATATCGGATTAACGGCTTTTGCCACGGAATAATAATGATGGAGCAGTTTTGTGAGCGTCTGCTTTTGGAGTTGAGTTAAAATGGATGCACTTGTGCACAGTGCGTGTGTGCGTTACAATGATCCTGTCCTGAGGAAACGGAAGGCAACCTGGAATGCCAAAGAAACTTGTCAGTATTGAAGACTTCCGTGACCAGTGGCTGGATGATTTTTTTATGTACTCTGCACCACATAAGAAAATTCCCCCGGATATACATTCAGCATTGGCCCGTAAGCTCGATATCATAAACGCGGCAGTGAGCTACAAGGATTTGAAGTCACCGCCGAGTAACAGATACGAAGAACTGGAAGGTAAATTGCAGGAATATTCTTCGATAAGAGTTAACAAGCAATATCGTTTGATATTCAAATGGGTGAACGGCAAGGCACAAGACCTCTACCTTGATCCACATGAGTATTAAACAAGCGTGAAACTATCGGCTTAGCCATTTGTACAAGGTTAAGCCGAGTCAGCGGCTTAATTGCCCTCAAAATGGATGGACTAACTCATGAACCAGGCAACCAGAAAACCCACGACAGTTGGTGATATCCTTCTGTATGAATACCTGGAACCGCTTGATCTCAAAATTAATGATCTCGCGGAAATGTTGCAGGTGCATCGTAATACCGCCAGCGCATTGGTTAACAACAATCGTAAACTCACGACTGACATGGCTTTTCGCCTGTCTAAAGTTTTCGATACCTCTGTAGAGTTCTGGATGAACCTGCAAACTGCTGTAGATGTATGGGAAACTGAAAACAATGCCCGCCTTCAGGTAGAGATGAGCAGGGTGATTACGGCGAGCGATTTTCTTGCGGAACGTCAGAAACAAGAAAAGAAAGTCGCGTGACCAGCCGAAAGAATGGAAAAGGCTGCAAGGCTTAACCGTTGCGGCCAGCAGCTTCCCTGTGACGTTAATGAGAGTTTTTTACCGTATCGCGGTGATAAAAATAAGGGGGCGGGCAGTGTGCCAACCCCCGTTTATTATTTTATGGGTGTTTGATAAAGCGGGAAAGACGCTGTATCAGCAAGCGGTTTTCCTGGCGTAGCCGGTCATTTTCTTCCAGCAAGGTCAGCGTCATTGCGATGCCCGGCCAGTCCAGCGCCAGCTCCTGGCGCAAGCGTAAAGCACGCTGCACGACGATCGCCGCATGATCGTCAAATAACCAGGATGCGGTTTCGTTCTCGCAGGGCTCGATCACCCCAAGCCCGACAATTTCGTTAAGCTCTTCCTCCGAAACCCCGGTATGCAGGCAAAATTCGGTAATTGTAAAGGTGACGGTTACGTTAGCCATTATGCTTTCCCCCACTCTTTGCGTGGATCAAAGGAGGACTGCGCGTCCGCCAGTTGCTGCCACAGGGCTGTGGCACTGTCGTCGGGTTTCGGCGGCATCACGATTTTGATCACAGCGTACAGATCGCCCGTGTGTTTTTTGCTGACCAGGCCTTTGCCTCTGATGCGCAGGCGCTGCCCGGCCTGACTGCCTGGCGGGATGGTCAGCAGAATCTTCTCTTTTAGCGTTGGTACGGCGACCTTCGCGCCCAGCGCGGCCTCCCACGGGGCGAGAGGAACCACAATCTCCAGATCCTGATTGACGATATCAAACAGAGGATGCGGCGCGATATGAATCACTAACCACAGATCGCCATTCGGCCCGCCGTTTTCCCCCGGCGTTCCCTGGCCTTTCAGACGAATACGCTGTCCGTTGCCAACGCCTGCGGGAATCTTCACATTCAGCGTTTTAGGGATCTCACGCTCCACAAGACCGAACGCGTTATACACCGGCAAGTTATAGCTGATTGTACGGCTGTGTTCGGCAAGGGTTTCCTCCAGGAACACCGCCACTTCAATCTCAATATCGTGGCCGCGCGTCGCCTGACGCTGGCGGGATTGTCGGCCGTGTTGCCCAAAGATGGACGAGAAAATGTCGTCAAAATCTTCGGCGTTATAACTCTGGCCTTCGCCCTGCTGGAACTGTCGGTTGAACTGCGGATCGTTGCGGTGTTGCCACAACTGGTCGTATTCGGCGCGACGCTGTTCATCACTCAGCACTTCCCATGCTTCCGCCACCTCTTTAAAGCGGGCTTCGGCATCAGGCTCTTTGCTGACATCAGGATGGTATTTGCGGGCCAGTCGGCGGTAGGCGGTCTTGATAGTCTTGAGATCGTCCGTCGGTTTCACGCCCATAATAGCGTAATAATCCTTTAATTCCATAGCGTTATCTCGCGTAAATCAATACATACGGCAGGGAATCCCCGGAAAAGTCATCGTTGTTAAGTGTAGGGTAAACCCGAAAGATGCGTATGAAAACAGCAAAATCATTATTAAAACTAATGCGTTTCGCCTGTAATAAGCGGGGCGACGCCGACATAACTTTACAGCGCAAAGGTTGCTAAAACCTTGTCAGTGGCTAAGATAACTCGCGTCAATCAGTGAGGATGTCATGGCGAAACGTCAACAACTGGGATGGTGGTTCCTCTGCCTGGCATGTGTTGTGGTGATAGTTTGCACCGCGCAGCGCATGGCGGGTCTGCACGCCTTGCAGATGGCGCCAGCCGCGACGGCGGTCGTCACTCAGGCGGATAGCTCGTCTGCTGATGATGCCTCGCCCGTGACGCCATGCGAACTCAGCGCGAAATCATTGCTTGCCGCGCCGCCCGTGCTGTTTGAAGGGGCGATTCTCGCGCTGTGTCTGTTATTGTCCCTGCTGGCGCCCGTACGCGCCGTACGCCTGCCATTCTTTCCACCGCGAGCAATCTCGCCTCCCACACTCAGAGTCCATCTACGCTTCTGCGTATTCCGTGAATGACAGTCTGGCCGTTGCTGACTGTTAATTACCTGTTCACGGAGAAAAAATATGATCACTGTTTTCAGGCAGACTTTGTGCTGTCTGTTATTGCTATGGCTGCCCGTCTCGTGGGCGGCAGAAAGCGGCTGGCTGCGCTCGCCGGATAACGACCATGCCAGCGTCCGCCTGCGCGCGGACACGTCCCCGGAAGGCGAAACCCGGTTACTGTTGGATGTAAAACTGGAAAACGGCTGGAAAACCTACTGGCGTTCGCCGGGGGAAGGGGGCGTGGCGCCCGCCATTGCCTGGAAAGAAAATATGCCTGCGGTTGACTGGTTCTGGCCGACGCCGTCGCGCTTTGACGTCGCCGGTATGACCACTCAGGGTTATCACCACCGCGTGACCTTCCCGATGACGGTTCGCGGTCCGTCACCCGCGATGCTCAGCGGTGTGCTGACCTTGTCCACTTGCAGCAATGTCTGCCTGTTGACCGATTACCCCTTTACCCTCAAACCTTCGGCGCATGACTCGGCATTCGCGCATGACTATGCCCAGGCGATGGGGCAGATCCCGCTCTCCCGGGGGCTGACGCAGACGCTCAGCGTGGGCGCTCGTCCTGGTGCGCTGGTGGTTGAAGCCACGCGTGCCGGAGGCTGGTCATCGCCAGCATTGTTTCTCGACGCCGTTGATAACGCTGATTTTGGCAAGCCGCAACTGCGTGTTGAGGGTGAAAAACTGCTGGCGACGGTTCCTGTCAGCGACGGCTGGGGAGAAGGGGCGCCCGATTTGCGTGGTCAAACGGTCACGCTGGTACTGGCGAATGACGGCGTGGCTCAGGAAAGCACCCTGCCGATCGGCAGTACGACGGCAAAAATGGCCGATAGCGCCGAACTGCCGCTCTGGCAGGTGATGTTGATGGCGCTGGCGGGTGGGTTGATTCTCAACCTGATGCCCTGCGTGCTGCCCGTACTGGGGATGAAGCTCGGCTCGATTCTGCTCGTCGAAGAGAAAAGTCGTCAGCGGATACGGCGGCAGTTTCTGGCGTCGGTTGCCGGGATTATTGCCTCTTTTATGGCGCTGGCGATGCTAATGACCGTTCTGCGGCTGACCCATCAGGCGCTCGGGTGGGGCATTCAGTTCCAGAGCCCGTGGTTTATCGGGTTTATGGTGCTGGTGATGTTGATCTTCAGCGCCAGCCTGTTCGGGCTGTTTGAATTCCGTCTGCCTTCCGCGATGACAACCCGACTTGCCACCCACGGCGGCAACGGGATGGCCGGTCATTTCTGGCAGGGCGCGTTTGCCACGCTGCTGGCGACGCCGTGCAGCGCGCCGTTTCTCGGGACGGCCGTTGCGGTGGCGTTGACGGCCTCCTTCCCGGTGTTATGGGGGCTGTTTCTGGCGCTCGGGGTGGGAATGAGTCTGCCGTGGCTGTTTGTCGCGCTACGCCCTGGTCTGGCGCTGCGCCTGCCGCGTCCCGGACGCTGGATGAACGGATTGCGGCGCGTACTGGGCGTTATGATGCTCGGTTCGGCAATCTGGCTGGCGACGCTCCTGTTGCCGCATCTGGGATACGCGACAAGCAGCCCGGCGAAAGAGCGCGTCGTCTGGCAGCCGTTGAGCGAACAGGCGATCCAGGACGCGCTTGCGCAGCACAAACGCGTATTCATTGACGTTACCGCTGAGTGGTGCATTACCTGCAAGGTCAATAAGTACAACGTGTTACAGCGAAAAGAGATACAGGATGCGCTGCAACAGCCGGATGTTGTCGCATTGCGCGGTGACTGGACGCTGCCTGCGGATGACATCACCAACTTTTTGAAAAAACGCGGCCAGGTGGCTGTGCCGTTTAACCAGATTTATGGCCCCGGTTTACCGCAGGGTCAGTCATTGCCCACGCTGCTGACGCGCGATGCGGTGCTGCAAACGTTGCGCGATGCGAAAGGAGTTACGCCATGAAGTATCTGATGATTATGCTGTTAGCGCTGTTTACCGGTCTGAGCGCGGCGAAAGAACCCGCGCCGTTTACGCCGGAGCAGGAAAAGCAAATTGAAGCGCTGATCCAGGAAGCGCTGTTTAACGATCCTGCCAGCCCACGGATAGGCGCGGAGAAGGCGACGCTGACGCTCGTCAACTTTACGGACTACAACTGCCCGTACTGCAAGCAGCTCGATCCGTTGCTGGAGAAGATCGTGCAAAAGTATCCGCAGGTCGCGGTAGTGATTAAGCCGCTGCCGTTTAAGGGCGAAAGCTCGGTACTGTCGGCGCGTACCGCGTTAACCACCTGGCGTGAGCACCCGCAGCAGTTTTTAGCGCTGCATGAGAAACTGATGCAGAAAAAGGGCTACCACACCGCCGCCAGTATTAAACAGGCGCAGGAAAAGTCCGCCGCCACGCTGGTTACGCTGGATGAGAAAAGCATGGAGACGTTGAGCACCAATCTGCAACTCGCCCGGCTGGTTGGCGTTCAGGGGACGCCGGCAACCATCATTGGCGACGAGATGATCCCCGGCGCGGTATCGTGGGAGACCCTTGAGGCGGTGGTGAAAGAAAAACTGGCGGTGGCCCATGCTCAGTAAACTGCGCCGCTGGCTGCGTGAAGGCGCGATCTTACTGGTTCTGCTGGCTGGCGTGATAATCCTGCTGGATGTCTGGCGTTCTCCGCAGATGCCAGCCATGTTTGACAGCACGCCGCTGCATACGCTGGACGGGGAAACCGTAACGCTGGCGTCGATCAGTGAAGAACGCCCGGTGCTGCTCTACTTCTGGGCGAGCTGGTGCGGTATCTGCCGTTTCACTACGCCGGATGTCGCCCGTTTGCAGTCGGAAGGGGAGAACGTCATGACCATCGCGCTGCGTTCCGGTAATGACGGGGAGGTTTCCCGCTGGTTATCGCGTAAAGGGGTGACGTTCCCCGTCGTGAATGATAGCGGCGGTGAGATATCACGAAACTGGGAAATCAGCGTCACGCCAACGCTGGTGGTGGTGTCGAAGGGGCAGGTGGTAACCACGACCAGCGGCTGGACCAGCTACTGGGGCATGAAGTTACGTCTGTGGCGGGCAGCCATATTTTGATAGTGTGCCGGGGAAACCAGACATTTTTTAACCCATTGTCAGGATGTGTAAAACGAGCGGAGAGCGTGTTTTTTGTTATTTTTACTGCTTTTTTACTGACGCCAGTTATTATTTTTTACCGCTGCCTGACGTTGCAAACCTGAATTGATAATGGCATATCTGTTTTAATTGAATGAAAGTCTGTGATACGTTCAGGTGATTTTTTCGATTTCCATTTTGACAGGGATAACAATTCAATGCGCAAGGGTAAAATTATTGTTGCATCAATGATGGTGCTTTGTGTCCTTATTTTTGTTGCGGCGGCAGCATGGTTTATGCTGTTCCAGGGAGAAATGACGGAGCCGACAGGGGAGGAAAAACAGGCGGCGATTTTACACGCTGCGGGCCTGATGAAATCAGAGACCCAGGATAAAAAATCAGTCGAAACGCTCTATCATCGTTATATTATTCAACGCCATGTTAATTTAGATTCCGGCGAGCTGGTGGCTGACAGCAGCGCGGACGCCGCGCGCCAGAAGTGTGAAAAACTTGCCCCTGAACGCGACCCAGCGCAGGTTCGTCAGCGCTGTACGGTGGCGGATGTGTTCTTTGTGAAAGATAAAAATAATGAAATTCAGCAGGTTATCATTCCAGTTACCGGTAAGGGCGCGAAATCCATGATGCATGCGTTTCTTGCTCTGGGGCTGGACGGTCGTACGGTGAGAAATCTGTATTATTATCAGCAACGGGAAACGCCGTTTCTGGGGGCCCGGGTGGAAGACGCCAGCTGGCGCAAACAGTGGCCAGGGAAACGATTATTAGATAACAGCGGACATCCTGCATTGAAAATAGTACAGGATAAACCTGAACATGCCGATGAATATACCGTTGACGGGATTTCCGGTGCGACGTTGACATCAACCGGCGTTGAGAAAAGTATTAACTACTGGATGGGGCCGCAGGGATATGGTCAATTCTTACAGCGTCTTGCCAGCGATCGAAATAACCTTAATCTTTGAATATTGCTGTACGCAATAACGCGTTTTATTTCTGCCTGCCGATAATGAATAACATCACTGTCGGCAGGGGGATTTATTCCTCTGTTACCGCGCCTGCCTTGTTGTTAATTCCATGAGAAAAACAGGGAGATAACGTCCCTTTTATCAACGCATAATGTGTGTGTTCATCACGATTTGATGAAATAAGTTTACATAACTTGTCGTCTGCTGACATTTTTATGATCCAGGTCATGTACAACGCGACAAAAAGATATAATGATAATAATTATCATTTGTATTCTTTGGCGGTGTGCACGTGCGTAACTTCCGTAACTCTTTGTTGGTTACTCTCTTTGGCTTGTTTATAAGCATGAGTGTCTGGGCGTCGACGAATTATGCGCCTTTGATTGAAGATATCGAGCAACGTCTTGATAAAACAGCGGAACTTTATCAGCAACAGCATACCGACGAGGCGCGCCGCACGGTACAAATGGCCTATTTCGAGGTGTTCGAGAACCTGGAAGGGCCGATCCGCATCAACATTTCCGCGCGCAAAAGTTACGAGATGGAGAGCGCATTCGGCGAGATCCGTCGAATGATTGGCGAGAAAAAACCGCTCGCTGACGTTCAGGCGCGCATTGACTGGCTGAAAGCCGCACTGCGCGAAGTGGAACCGGTGCTGGATGGCGGACATCGTCTGGTGGCCGAAGAGCAGCACAACGCGCTGTCCAGGGACGACATTGCCGTTCACTGGCAGGAGAGTTTCAGGACGATCGACGATCTGCTGGCGCAGGCGGTCACTGAATATCAGGCCGGGAACTACAGCGTTGCCAGTCAGCACGTTCAACAGGCGCACTATCAGGGCTTTAAGAACTCTGAGATGGAGATGTCCCTCAGACAAAACCGTTCTGCAAAAGATGCCGCCGCCATTAACCAACAATTCTCATCCCTGATTGCGCTGACCGCGCAACCTGACCATCTCAACGATGTCTCCTATCAGGTCACTACGCTGCTACAGGATATCGAGGATATCTTACCCGGCTTGCCAACCACCCGTGACGATCAGCAGGTTGCCGCAGCGCAAAGCGCAGACAACATTCCGGCGGCGGACGAGGGAAATAACCGCACCGACTGGGCTGAGGTGACGACGGGAATTAACCAGAGCATTCAGGACGCGATAGCGCGCTATCAGGGCGGCGATGCGAAGAATGCAATTCTGGATATCCAGGATACCTACTTCGACCGCTTCGAAGCCAGCGGCATGGAAAACAAAATCGGCTCTCGCGATTCGGCATTTAAAACCACGCTGGAGGCGTATTTTACCCGCCTGGTCAGTCTGATGAAGGCCGGTCAGCCGGTTGAGCGCCTGAATGCGGAGGCCAGCGCGCTGGCGCAGGATCTGCAAAAAGCCGTGACGATGCTGGGCGAAGGCGAAGAAACCCAGTGGAGTCTGCTGCTCTATAGTCTGATGATCATCGTGCGCGAGGGGCTGGAAGCGCTGCTGATTGTGGCGGCAATCGTGGCCTACATGGTGAAAAACAACCATCAGGATAAGCTGCCGCTTATTCGTCAGTCGGTAATTGTGGCGCTGATCGCCAGCGTCATCACCGCCGCTATCTTCCAGATGCTGTTTACTAACTCCGGCGCCAGCCGTGAACTGCTGGAAGGCATAACGATGCTGATTGCCGTCGTGATGCTGTTCTTTATGAGTTACTGGCTGCTGTCCAAAGTGGAAGCGCGCCACTGGAAAGCCTGGCTGGAAGGCAAACTGTCTCATTCCCTGTCGCGAGGCTCCCTGGTCGGACTATGGCTGACCAGCTTCCTGGCGGTCTACCGCGAAGGGGCGGAAACGGTGCTGTTCTATTACGCTCTGATTGGCGATGCAAACACGGTGTCCGGCCATATGGCGATTGGCGCCGGTTTTGTGATTGGCTGCGTGGTGCTGCTGCTCGCCTGGCTGGTGATGCGTTACTCAGTGGTGCGCCTGCCGCTGAAACCCTTCTTTATGTTTACCGGCAGTTTCATGTATCTGATGGCCTTCGTCTTTGCGGGCAAAGGCGTCCTGGAACTGGTGGAAGGCAAACTGTTCCAGCCTACGTTGATTAACGGCTTCCCTGAAATCAGCTGGCTGGGGATTTATCCCTACGTGGAAACGTTGTTACCGCAGGTCGTATTGCTGCTCGCGGCGCTGGTGGCGCTGTGGGTGATGCGGCGCAAAAGCGCGGTTCCCGGGGAGACGATAAAAAATAACCCATAATCGTTGTATAGCCGTTGTTTTAGACGAGAGGATACGTTTGATGACCATGAAGAAAACCCTGATTGCCAGCGCAGTGATGGCCAGCATTTTCACTGCGCCAGCCGCGTTTGCTTTTAAAGAGTACCCGGCAGGCGAGCCTGTCACCATGAATGAAATGGAGCTGGCGGCCGTTTACCTGCAACCGATTGATATGGAACCGCGCGGCATGGGCTTACCGGCAGCAAAAGCCGATGTTCACCTTGAAGCGGATATCCACGCTGTAGAAGGCAATAAAAACGGTTTTGGCGCAGGGGAATGGATCCCGTACCTGACCATCAGCTACACCCTGGTCAACAACGACACGGGCGAAAAACAGGAAGGCACCTTCATGCCGATGGTTGCCAGCGACGGCCCGCACTATGGCGCGAACATCAAAATGATGGGCGTGGGCAACTATAAAGTGACCTACCACATTGAACCGCCGTCAAAAGCCGGGATGCATCGCCATACTGACAGCGAAACAGGCGTAGGCCGCTGGTGGAAACCGTTTGATGTGAGCTACGAGTTTAAATATGTCGGTCTGAACTAAAACCGACTAACCAACGCGCCTGGAGGATTCCCCCTTCTGGCGCGTTGGTCAGACCGATCATATGCCCGTCGCCTAATTCAACCCGCCGTACAGAGTCGAAGTTATGAGTTACTTTTTCGTCACGACGCTACAGGTCTTTTTCTGCATTGCGCTTCTTTCCGGTGTTCTCTGGAGTCGAAACGATCCTCCCTCTTTACGTCCACTGACCTGGACGCTGCTGACCGGGCTGATTGCCGGCGTGCTGGCGGGACTGTTTATTCACGGCAGCCAACCGGTACAACTGCTGCTGGTTGGGGCGGAGGTCATGGTATCGCTGCTGTTTGTCCTCAGTTTCTGGTGGGCTTCAACGCGTATCCGCTATCTGTGGCAGGGGATTCTGATTTTCGGCGCTGCCCGCCATTGGGCGCTGGACCCTAATCTGGGCGGGCTGACCAGTACGCATGTGCTGAATACTGACCTGCTGTTAAACCTGACGGCCGTCGTTCTCGCTTTTGCGATCCTCTGTCTGGCGGGCGTACTCTGCGCGATGCTGCTGCGGCGTATTCGCGGCCTGTACTGGCCGTTAACGCTGATTCTGCTGGTGATGATCTGGCTGCCGCTGAGCGGCAACCTGCTGTTGTTGCTGATGAAATTACAGGTTGTTCCGCTGGGAAAATCACTGCTGAGCTTCGTGGCGAAAGTCACAAATAACACGGCGCTGTATAACTGGGCGGGAGCCGCGCTGCTGCTGGCCCTGGCGCTGTGCTGGCTTCCGGCGCTGTTGCGGGCTTTTCGACAGACGCGGGAAACCGAAGAACCGATCGCTCACCGTCTGGCGCTGGCGCAGCGTCGCAATGCTTTACGGCTGTGGCTGGTCACAATCGGCTGCGCGGTGGTCGTTATCGCAGGCCAGCTGTGGTGGGATAAAGTGGCCTCGCAGCCGCCGCAACTCTCTGAAGCCGTGCCCGTAACGCTGGGGAGCGATGGCATGGTGCGCCTGCCGGTCGAACAGCTTCGTGACGGTAAACTGCATCGTTTCGTCTGGGTGGCGGACGATGGCAAAGCGGTGCGCTTCTTCGTGATTAACCGCTATCCCGACAAGCTGCGTTTTGGCGTGGTGTTCGACGCCTGCCTGCTGTGCGGCGATCAGGGTTATGTCATGGAGGGCAATCAGGTTATCTGCGTCGCCTGCGGAGTGCATATTTTTATTCCGTCTATCGGCAAGGCCGGTGGCTGTAACCCGGTGCCGATTGAAAACTGGCACAATGATGAAAAAGAGCTGGTGATCCCCGGTAAAGAACTGGCGACAGGGGTGAACTACTTCTCGACGGTCATGACTATTAAGGTGACCGATCCGGTCGATGGTTCAACGTTGACCAATACCTCAGCCGATTACAAATACAGCTATGGCGGCAAGACCTGGTTCTTCTCGTCAGAGGCTAACTATGAACGCTTCCGTGAAACGCCGGAGCAGTTTGTTCCTGCCGACATGAGGGAGGAATAATCATGCTGTGGCGGATGTTACGACAATCCTGGGGGCGCAATTTACGCCGCAAAGTGCTGGCGATAATCACCGTTTTTCTGGCCTCCAGCCTGATCTCGGCGCTGCTGGCGGTGTCCATTGATATCGGCGACAAAATGTCCAGAGAGCTGAAGTCTTATGGTGCGAACATTTTGATTGAACCCGCCGGACAGACTGCGCTGCCCGCGCTGTTTAGTGAGAGCAGTAATCCGCTTTCCGGTCAGGATTTTCTTGATGAAGCCGAGCTGCCGAACATCAAAGATATCTTCTGGCGAAACAACATTGTCGGGTTTGCGCCGATGCTCGGCGGCGAAGCCAGCGTGGAGGGAGAACCGGTGCGGATTCTGGGCACCTTCTTCAGTCAGCCAGTGGATATTCCTGATGAAGAGGGATATGAGACGGGGCAGAAAACGGTCAGCCCTTACTGGCAGGTGACCGGCGACTGGCCGCAGGAACCGGCAGGCGCAGAGCCGCAGACCTTAGTCGGGCACGCGCTGGCGCGGCAAATGGGCTGGAAACCCGGTGATAAGCTGACATTACGTACCGAAGGCGAAGCGGTGCAGGTCACCGTCAGCGGTATCCTCTCCAGCGGCGGCGATGAAGATAACCAACTGGTGATGCCGCTAAGCACGGTACAGCACCTGCTGGGGCTACCCGGAAAAGTGCAGGCGATTCGCGTCTCGGCGCTGACGGTGCCGGAAAACGAGCTGTCCCGCCGCGCGCGGGAAAACCTGGACGCGCTCAATGCCGAAGAGTACGACCTCTGGTATTGCACGGCCTATGTGTCGTCGATCGCGCATCAGCTGGAAGAGGCGATTTCCGGTGCGGAAGTGCGCCCGGTATGGCAGGTCGCGGCGTCTGAAGGGGTGGTGATCGATAAAATTCAGCTGCTGATGGCGGTCGTTACCGTCGCGGCGCTGGCGGCTTCCGCAATGGGGATCGCCTCGTTGATGACCAGCACCATTATGGAACGCGCCAAAGAGATCGGTTTGATGAAGGCGCTGGGTGCGCGACAGTGGCAAATTATGCTGTTGTTCTACCTGGAAGCGGCGTCCAGCGGGCTGGCTGGCGGTGCGCTGGGATGTATTGCCGGGTGGGGGCTGGCGAAAGCGATTGGCGTCATGCTCTTCGACGCGCCGCTTAATTTTGCCTGGATTGTGGTGCCGTGCGTACTGGTGATTGCGGTACTGATTGCGTTGATCGGCACCTGGTTCCCGGCCCGGCGGATCGCCCGACTGTATCCTGTGGAGGTGCTGTATGGCCGCTAAACGTACCATGCTCTGGCTGCTGGTGTGGCGGGCGCTGCGTCTGCGTTTTCAGCGGGTCAGCGTGGTGTTTGCCGCGCTGATGGTGGGGGCGACCATCGTGACGGCGCTTTCTGCCGTCTGGTTCGACATTAACACCAAAATGAGCGAAGAACTGCGCACCTTCGGCGCGAATTTTTACATCGGGCCGGGGCACGGTTCCAGTATGCCGCAGCAGGAGTTGCAGAGCATTCTCGATCAGGCGCCGCAGGGGCTGGTGCATGGCGCCAGTCCGTGGTTGTACGGCATGGCGCGCACCGAGCTGGAAAAAGTGGTGATGGTTGGCGTGTGGTTCGAGTCGCTGCAAAAACTGGTGCCGTACTGGCAGGTCACCGGTAGCTGGATTGGCGTCAGTTTTGACGACCGTAACGCGATGATCGGCGTCAAACTGGCGGAACGCCTCAACGTGCAGCCGGGCGACAGCATCACGCTGGTGGATCACAATCAGCGTAAGAATTTGCAGATTAAAGGCATTGTGGAGTCTGGCGATGCGACGGACAACATGCTGATCGTCAGCCTCGACGTGGCGCAGGCCTGGCTGCATCAGCCGGGCAAAATCAGCCACGGCTTGCTGAGCGTCAGTAACGATGTCGGCCAGGTGGAGAGCTACGCCAGCCGGTTGCAGGCGCAGTATCCTGATCTGGAGATTCGTCCGGTGCGTAAGGTCTCTGCTTCCGAAGGGCAGGTGCTGGATAAAATTAAAGGTCTGATGGGGCTGGTCTCGATCGTGATTCTGGCGCTCTCTTCGCTGTGCGTGAATACCACGCTGATGGCGATTGTCGGCGAGCGGGCGCGCGAGTTTGCGCTGCAAAAAGCGCTTGGTTCCAGCAACGGCGATATCGTGCGGCAAATTCTGCTGGAAACCAGCATCATCGCGCTGGCGGCGGTGGCGTGCGGCTGGGTGCTGGGATATTTGCTGGCGCAACTGTTGGGATTAACGGTGTTTAATGCCGCCATTTCGCTGCGTTTGCCGGTGTTGCCCATTACTCTGGTGTTGTCTTTACTGGTCGCCATTCTGGCGGCGATTGTTCCGGTGCGACGCGCGGTAAGCGTCGAGCCTGCTAAAGTGCTGAAAGGAGAGTAGCGCCATGTCCGTTACGCATATCCCTCAGGTGGCGATCGAAACCCGCCACTTATACAAACGGTTCGGTGACGTTACCGCCCTGGATGACATTAATCTGCGCATTGCGCAGGGTGAATTTGTCGCCATTATGGGCGCTTCTGGTTCTGGTAAAACCACGCTGATGAATATTCTGACGTGCCTTGATACGGCGACGGAAGGGCAGGTGTTTCTTGATGGCACCGATGCCGCCGCGCTGGATGAAGAGGGGCGTCGTCGCTTTCGCGCCGAGAAAATCGGCCTGGTATTTCAGCAGTTCCATTTGATCCCGTTCTTAACTGCGCTGGAAAACATCATGCTCGCCCAGCATTACCACAGCGTGGTGGATGAAGCGGCGGCGAGGAAGGTGCTGGAGCAGGTAGGGCTTGGGCATCGTGTGACGCACCTGCCGAGCCAGCTTTCCGGTGGTGAGCAGCAGCGTGTGTGTATCGCCCGGGCGCTGGTCAACGAACCGCCGGTTATTTTCGCGGATGAACCGACGGGTAACCTGGATGAAGAGAATGAGCAGCGGGTGCTGGATCTGCTCACCGATCTGCATCGTCAGGGGCGCACGATTGTGATGGTGACGCACAACCCTGCGCTTGGGCAGTTTGCCGACCGTATTCTGCGGCTGCAACACGGTAAATATCTGGGTGAGGAGGCCAATCAACATGCGCTGGCATAATGTGCTGTTACTCGCGGCGGCGATCCTGATAAGCGGGTGTAAAGAAGAAAAACTGGCGGTCGGGGCACCGGCCCCGGCGCTGGCGGCGTTTGATCTGCAAGGCCAGGAGTCAGGCCTTGAACGCTGGCAAGGAAAGGCGGTGTACCTGAATTTTTGGTCTGCGGGATGCGGGGGGTGTCTGGCGGAAATGGACACGCTGGAAGCGCTGAGCAAAAAATGGGGCGATAAAGTGGTGGTTGTGGCGGTCAATACCGACCCTGAAACGGTCAGGATTAACGATCTGCTGGCAAAGCATCAGATAACCTATCCGGTGGTGCGCGATCAGCTCAACATTACCCAGGAACGTTATCAGGTGATCGGCACGCCGACCTCCGTACTGATTGACCCCGAAGGACGCGTTCTGGAGCTACACCAGGGTATGCGTAAGCCGCCAGAGTTAGAGGCCACGTTTGCGCGCCTGGCGGCGCGATGAACGACGCGTACGGAGAAATACCCAATGGCATTTATCTGGAACGACGAAAGCCTTGCGATTCTGCGGGAAAACGCGGGCATCCTCACGACAGAGCAGATAGCGCAACTGCTTCACACCAATATTACCGCCGTGCGGAATATGGCTTATCGGCTGAAACTGAGCCTTCGGGTGACGGCGTATAATCACCGACGCATAGCGCAGGTTCAGGCGCTTTATGCCTCTGAGACGTTGAGTCTCAAAGAGATCGCGGCGAAAACGGGGCTGACGGCCAGTACCGTGCAATATATCGTGTACGTGAAATCAAAAAATAAGCCCTACGCCACCACGGAATATGTCTCTTTTGAAACGGAGAACGCCGTTCATTACCGCGTGCAAAAAGAATTTGTCGATACGGAGCGTTCCCTGCTGGACAACATCTCTGATAACACGCGATTTCGTGAACTGTATCTGACGGACGGCACTTTTTATTGCGCCCGCAATATTAAGTATGAGGTTTTTATCTCGGAATAACCGGAACATGCTGACCTGCCGGTTATCTTCTGGAATCTCCCGTTTTGCGAAACCGTTCCCGGAAAAATGTCATATTTCTGTCACACTCTATGAGGATTGATAACAACAAGAGGTTGTAGGGATGAAAAAATCGATACTCGTCGCCGCTGTGGCAGGGGTTGTTTTATTGTCGTCCGCCGCGCAAGCGCAGACAACGCCGGAAGGTTATCAACTGCAACAAGTGTTGATGATGAGCCGACACAACTTGCGCGCGCCGTTGGCCAATAATGGCAGCGTGCTGGAGCAGTCCACGCCGAATCAGTGGCCGGAGTGGGATGTGCCCGGCGGGCAGCTCACCACGAAAGGCGGTGTGCTGGAAATTTATATGGGCCACTACATGCGAGAATGGCTGGCGGAGCAGGGGATGGTCACGTCAGGCGAATGCCCGACGCCGGACACGGTATATACCTATGCCAACAGTCTGCAACGCACCGTTGCGACGGCACAATTCTTTATCACCGGCGCTTTCCCTGGGTGCGACATTCCGGTACATCATCAGGAAAAAATGGGCACGATGGACCCAACGTTTAATCCAGTGATCACCGATGACTCTGCGGCGTTTAGCCAGAAAGCGGTGCAGGCGATGGAAAAAGAGCGCAGCCAGATGCAGCTTGACGACAGCTATCAACTGCTGGCGCAGATGACGGACTACAAAGATTCACCGTCCTGCAAAGAAAAACAGCAGTGTTCGCTGACCGAAGCCAAAGACGCCTTTAGCGCGAAGTATCAGGAGGAGCCTGGCGTTTCGGGGCCGCTGAAAGTCGGCAACTCGCTGGTGGATGCGTTTACGCTGCAATACTACGAAGGCTTCCCGATGGATCAGGTCGCCTGGGGCGAGATTAAATCCGATCAGCAGTGGAAAGTCCTGTCAAAGCTGAAGAACGGGTATCAGGACAGCCTGTTTACCTCGGGTGAAGTGGCGCGCAACGTCGCCAAACCGCTGGTCAAATATATTGATAAAGCGCTGGTGACTGACCGTAGCAGCGCGCCGAAAATTACCGTTCTGGTGGGGCATGACTCGAATATTGCTTCGCTGCTGACGGCGCTGGATTTCAAACCTTACCAGTTGCACGATCAGTACGAACGCACCCCGATTGGCGGCAAGATTGTGTTCCAGCGCTGGCATGACAGCAAAGGCAATCGCGACCTGATGAAAATCGAATATGTGTATCAGAGCTCGCAGCAGTTGCGTAACGCGGACGTCCTGACGCTGAAATCACCGGCGCAGCGCGTCACGCTGGAACTGGCAGGATGCCCGATAGACGCAAACGGCTTCTGTCCTCTTGATAAGTTCGATAACGTGTTGAACAGCGCGGCAAAATAGCAGAGGTTCTCCCCCGCGCAGGCGGGGGAGAAAAGGTCAGACATTTTTACGTTCGATGGTTTGTTCGCCCCAAAATAGCGAATCTTTATCCGTCTTCTCAAAGGCTTTAAGCAACACTTCGTCGCTGCCTTCCTCCCAAATTTTTTCAGCCAGTTTCTCGTCATACTTCGCGACTTCAAAAATGGCTTCGGCTATTTCTGGTGATGTATTACGCAGACTTGCCCATTCGCCGACGTGATGAGCCTTCGCTTCTTGAGTTGGCATTCGAATCCTCCTGTTGAAGATTAGCCGTTGAGTTTTACTGCCAGACCTGCAACATATTCACCCTGATAGCGAGCGATAGAAAGTTCTTCCTGGCTTGGCTGGCGTGAACCATCGCCCCCGGCAATTGTGGTGGCGCCGTATGGCGTACCGCCGCGAACCTGCGAGACGTCAAACAGTTCCTGCGCGGCGTAACCGATAGGGACAATCACCATGCCGTGGTGAGCCAGCGTGGTCCAGGTTGAGGTAATGGTTTGTTCCTGACCGCCGCCGGTGCCTGTCGAGCTGAATACGCTGGCGAGTTTTCCATACAACGCGCCGGATGCCCACAAACCGCCCGTCTGGTCCAGGAAGGTGCGCATCTGGCCTGACATATTGCCAAAGCGCGTCGGCGTACCAAAAATGATGGCGTCGTAATCAGGCAGTTCCTGCGGGGTTGCGACTGGTGCGTTTTGTGTTTTACCTCCGGCCTTTGCGAAGATTTCAGGCTGCATCGTTTCCGGTACGCGTTTGATAATGACTTCTGCGCCGTCCACTTTGTTTGCCCCTTCCGCCACCGCATGCGCCATAGTTTCGATGTGTCCGTACATGGAATAATAAAGCACCAGAATTTTTGCCATTTTGCACTACTCCTCGAGTTAACCGTGTCCGTAGCGATTCGCTACCTCTATTTAAAGATATGACGTCCTGGAGAGAGTGCAAATATCACAACCATTTCTTTGATTTATAACAAAATTTATCAACGTCGTTTTTGTTGCAAAATGATACATTTTTCGCCGTTCGGATTTCTTTAACCATAAGAGAGGCTTATTGATTTCCTGGGGGGATTATTCCTGTCCCCCTGACGAACCTGTTGCAGAATATTACGATTTACTGGTCAGCCGGGGTAACTTCGCTAAGCTTAGTTCCGCGTGGCAATAATTGTGGCGTCTGCCATATGCCGCGTGAGGAGATCTTCCTCAACACCGATGCAATATGATGTCTAATCTATGACGGAGGTCAGTAATGGCAAACCATCGGGGCGGTTCCGGTAATTTTGCGGAAGACCGCGAAAGAGCATCAGAAGCAGGTCGTAAAGGTGGCCAGCACAGCGGGGGCAACTTTAAGAATGACCCGCAGCGTGCATCAGAAGCAGGCAAAAAAGGGGGCAAAAGCAGTCACGGTAACCGTAACAGCTAGCCTGTAAGTTAACGCCATAATGTTTAGCGCATGCCGCTGGTAAACGTTATGATGCCACCGCCGCCGGTTCCTCCGGCGGTTTTTTTGTCCGTAAGATTGAAGTGTCGCCGCAGGCGACGCAAACTAAGCGTCCTGACGTTCAAAAAGAAAAAAGCGCCGTTGCCACGGTATCCTGGCGGCAATAAAACAAGGAGAGGGCGCATGGTTCAACGCGCAGAGAAAAAAACAGGTAAACGTTCACAGGCCGTCAGCGCCAAGCGCCAGGCGATTTTAACCGCTGCATTAAACACGTTTTCCCAGTACGGTATTCATGGTTCACGTCTGGAGCAGGTGGCTGAACTGGCGGGAGTGTCCAAAACCAACTTGCTCTATTATTACCCGTCGAAAGAGGCGCTTTATGTCGCCGTACTGCGACAAATCCTTGATATCTGGCTGGCGCCGTTAAAGGCCTTTCGTGAAGATTTCGCGCCGCTGGTGGCGATCAAAGAGTACATCCGTCTTAAACTGGAGGTCTCCCGTGATTATCCGCAGGCTTCCCGGCTTTTTTGCATGGAGATGCTGGCGGGCGCGCCGTTGCTGATGGAAGAACTGACCGGGGATTTGAAGGCGCTGATTGACGAAAAATCGGCATTGATTGCCGGATGGGTAAACAGTGGAAAACTGGCGCCCGTCGATCCGCATCACCTGATCTTTATGATTTGGGCTTCAACGCAGCATTACGCCGATTTTGCGCCTCAGGTCGAAGCGGTAACGGGCGCAACGCTGCGTGATGAAGCCTTTTTCAATCAAACGGTCGAAAGCGTACAGCGGATGATTATTGAAGGCATTCGCGTACGTTAACCGGCAGGCGGCAACGGACAGCTCAAATCGCCTTCCTCACATTGCAGCAGCGAAGCTAAAAACGCTTCGCGTTCGTCCGTTTTGTCCGTCATGCACTGGCTGGCGATCATCGGCTGTATACTGCCGCCTTCCGTGCCGGAACTGACCAGCGCGCAGTCGGCGTCCCGCAGGGCAATCCAGGCGATTTGCGCTTTTTTCAGCAAGTCACGCTGCGGCGGTTCGGCGCGTTTTAGCGCATTCTGGTACGTTTCATTGAGTTTTTTATCGGCAGTTTGAAATTGCGCGGCGGCGCAGGTGTTCATCTCCATTTGCGTGCTGGCGTTGGCGCAGTCATCGGCCAGTGCCGGAGCGCTGAGTAGCAGCGCAGCGCATGTGAATATAATTCGCTTCATACTTCCCTCTGGCTCTAAAACATTGCCGGATGGCGGCTTTGCCTGATCCGGCCTACAAATGTGTTTTGTAGGCCCGGTGAGCCGTAGCGCCACCGGGCATTTTCCAAAGCCTTAATTAACCACAGCCTTAACCAATTGTCATCAGGCTGGCGTTACCACCTGCCGCAGCGGTGTTAACGCTGAGCGAGCGCTCGATATACAGACGCTCCAGCAGGATATTGGTTTCACCACGGGCAAAGCCCTGTACCGACACGATCGCGCCGTCACGGGCGGCTACCGCCTCGCACAGCGCCCGTAGCTGATCGGAATCGCCGTGGAAGATCACCGCATCGAACGGCTGCGAAGTCAGCGTGTCCGCTTTCGCAAACTGAATACGTTCACAAACCGCAGCGGGCAGGCGCTTCGCCAGTTCGCGATGGAAGGCATCGTCCGGCCACAAAATCAGACTCCCGACCGCTGTCACGGCGGCGACCTGCACCAGAGCGTCCTGCTCGTCATCAGCCAGACACAATACGCGTTCACGCGGCAGTAACGTCCAGGTATTGCGCTCACCGGTAGGGCCGGGCAGCAAACGCTGGGTTCCGGCCTGCGCCAGCTCGCTAAACTGCTGACAAAGCGTATGCAAAGCCGGGCGATCCGCCGCCCACCCGGTCAGCGCGTCAAGCGGCTGAGTCAGCGCGGCTTTAAGCTGGGCATCTACCGGGTAGTCCGCATCCTGACGGGCAAGCGTAATGCCCAGCGCGTTTTCCGGGCGATTTGCCAACAGACGGTAGAGATAGAGCGGACCGCCCGCTTTCGGCCCGGTGCCGGACAAGCCTTCGCCGCCGAATGGCTGGACGCCCACGACCGCGCCGACCATATTACGGTTGACGTACAGGTTGCCTGCGTGTGCTGAACCGGTGACCTGCGCAATGGTCTCGTCAATTCGGGTATGTACGCCCAGCGTCAGACCGTAGCCGGAGGCGTTGATCTGCGCAATCAGTTCGGGAAGGTGGTTGCGCGTGTAACGCACCACATGCAGCACCGGCCCGAAGATCTCTTTTTGCAGCTCATCAAAACTTTCCAGCTCAATCAGCGTTGGCGGAACAAAGGTGCCGCTTTGCCATTCGCGCGCATCGTCGCTGTTTTCACGTACGGCCTGGAATACCGGACGACCTTTCGTACGCATCGCCTGAATATGGCGCTCGATATTGGTTTTGGCTTCGTTATCGATAACCGGGCCAATGTCGGTGGTCAGACGGCCCGGATTGCCCATGCGGCATTCCGCCATTGCCCCGCGCAGCATTTTCAGGGTGTGGTCGGCGATATCATCCTGCAAGCACAGTATGCGCAGCGCCGAGCAGCGTTGCCCGGCACTGTCAAACGCAGATGCCAGCACATCCACAACCACCTGTTCGGTAAGGGCGGAGGAGTCCACGATCATGGCGTTCATCCCGCCGGTTTCCGCAATCAGCGGAATCGGGCGACCCTGCGCATCCAGACGGGTGGCGATGTTACGCTGCAATAAGCTGGCGACTTCGGTCGAGCCGGTAAACATCACGCCGCGTACGCGCTCATCGGAGGTTAACTGCGCCCCAACGGTTTCCCCCTGGCCGGGCAGCAACTGCACTACGCCCGGCGGAACACCGGCTTCCAGTAAGATGGCGATGCCCTGGGCGGCAATCAGCGGCGTTTGTTCCGCCGGTTTCGCCAGGACGCTGTTGCCCGCCGCCAGCGCAGCGGCAATTTGTCCGGTGAAGATGGCCAGCGGGAAGTTCCACGGGCTGATACAGACGACCGGGCCTAAAGGACGATGCGTTTCGTTATCAAAGTCATCGCGTACCTGCCCGGCGTAGTAGTGGAGGAAATCCACCGCTTCGCGTACTTCTGCAATGGCATTACTGAAGGTTTTCCCGGCTTCGCGTACCAGAATGCCAATCAGCTGCTGCATTTGGCCTTCCATTAATACCGCCGCGCGTTGCAGGATGGCGGCGCGTTCCTGCGGTGGCGTGGCAAACCAGATAGGGGCGTTGTTAACCGCGTTTTGCAGCGCTTGTTCAACGTCCGCAGCGCTGGCTTCGCGCACGTAGCCGACGATGTCTTTCGGCTCTGCCGGGTTGATCACCGGCGTCATCTCTCCGTCAGCGACCGGCTGTTCCAGCATCGGTTTGGCCTGCCATTTTTGCAGCGCATTATTCAACAGGGCGGAGGAGAGGGAAGCCAGACGGTGTTCGTTAGCCAGATCCAACCCGCCGGAGTTTTCCCGGCCTTGTCCGTAGAGGTCGCGAGGCAGCGGGATTTTCGGATGCGGCAAGCCGGTTTGCCCTTCTTGCTGCGCCAGTTTTTCCACGGCCTCCACCGGGTCGGCGACCAGTTCATCCAGCGGCAGCGTGGCGTCGGCAATACGGTTAACGAAGGAGGTGTTAGCGCCGTTTTCCAGCAGGCGGCGCACCAGATACGCCAGCAGCGTTTCATGCGTGCCGACTGGGGCATAAATACGACACGGACGGTTGAGTTTGCCATCCGCCACTTTACCGGTTACCTGCTCGTACAGCGGTTCGCCCATGCCGTGCAGACACTGGAATTCATACTGGCCCGGATAGTAGTTCTGCCCCGCCAGTTGATAAATCGCCGCCAGAGTATGGGCGTTATGGGTCGCAAACTGCGGGTAAATCAGATTCGGTACGGCGAGCAGTTTTTTCGCGCAGGCCAGATAAGAAACGTCGGTATAGACCTTGCGGGTGTAAACCGGGTATCCCTCCAGTCCGTCCATTTGGGCGCGTTTGATTTCACTGTCCCAGTACGCGCCTTTCACCAGGCGGATCATCAGGCGACGACGGCTGCGCGTGGCGAGATCAATCAGATAATCAATCACAAACGGGCAGCGTTTCTGATAGGCCTGAATCACGAAACCGATGCCGTTCCAGCCAGCCAGTTCCGGCTCAAAACAAAGTTTTTCCAGCAGGTCGAGGGAGATTTCCAGACGGTCAGCTTCTTCGGCGTCGATGTTGATGCCGATATCATACTGACGCGCCAGCAGCGTCAGGGATTTCAGGCGCGGATACAGCTCCTCCATCACGCGGTCATACTGCGCGCGGCTGTAGCGCGGGTGCAGGGCGGAAAGCTTGATGGAGATCCCCGGCCCTTCATAAATTCCGCGTCCGTTAGACGCTTTGCCAATGGCGTGAATAGCCTGCTGATACGAAACCATATAAGCCTGCGCATCGGCGGCGGTCAGCGCCGCTTCGCCTAACATATCGTAGGAGTAGCGAAAGCCCTTGTCTTCCAGCTTACGCGCATTTGCCAGCGCTTCGGCGATGGTTTCGCCGGTGACGAACTGCTCGCCCATCAGGCGCATTGCCATGTCCACGCCTTTGCGGATCAGCGGCTCGCCGCTCTTACCGATAATCCGGTTCAGCGAGCGAGAGAGACTGGCTTCGTTATGGGTAGAGACCAGCTTGCCGGTAAACAACAGACCCCAGGTGGCGGCATTAACAAACAGCGACGGGCTGCGGCCAATATGCGACTGCCAGTTGCCGTTGCTGATTTTGTCGCGGATGAGCGCGTCACGCGTCGCTTTATCCGGGATACGCAGCAGCGCTTCTGCAAGGCACATCAGCGCGACGCCTTCCTGCGAGGAGAGGGAGAACTCCTGCAACAGCCCCTGCACCATCCCGGCGCGGCCGCTGGCCGTTTTCTGGTTACGCAGTTTCTCCGCCAGTTGATAGGCCAGCTTGTGGGCTTGTTCGGCCACCGGCTGCGGCAGACGCGCCTGCTCCATTAACATCGGCACCGCATCGGTTTCGGCGCGACGGTAAGCTGCGGTAATCGCGGCGCGGGAGACCGACTGAGGCAGGATCTGCTCGGCAAACTCAAGGAAAGGCTGGTGGTTTTCTTCCTGCTGTGCGGTTGACTCATCGCCTTCATTGGCGGCGCCAGCCAGCAGGGCGGGCAACTCCGGTAACGCCTCGTCGCTTTCCAGTTTTTCCAGATAATTAAAGATTGCCTGTTTGATCAGCCAGTGTGGGGTGCGATCAATTCGTGTTGCTGCTGTTTTAATACGTTCGCGCGTCGCGTCGTCCAGCTTAACCCCCATCGTGGTGGTTCCCATGCCGTCTACTCCTGTTGTTCTGATATGTGCTGCTGATAGTTATCGAGAAATATCCACCATGTTGCAACTTTGTGCAACCTCGTTAAATGTGACCTGCCTTGCAAGCTTAAAAATGAATGAAATGTTAAAAGAAGAGACGCTTCTGGATGGGATAAAAACAATAACCAAATCTTTTTCTCTGCGGCAGTTAACACTTTTGAAAGGTGCAACCTTAAAAAATGTGAGAGAGTGCAACCTGGAGAAAAATAGTATCCCACCCGAATAAAATTTGATGTAAATGATGTGTTAAATCGATTGTGAATGACCACCGCTTCCGGCAGGATACGGTCGCCCTGGTAAACATAAACACCATTGCCACGTTCCGGCAGGGTATAAAACGGCAGCTTTTATTATTGTCGGCACATAAAATCTGGAGACTTTTGATGGCTATTAGCACACCGATGTTGGTGACGTTTTGTGTCTATATCTTTGGCATGATATTGATAGGGTTTATTGCATGGCGTTCGACCAAAAACTTTGATGACTATATTCTCGGCGGCCGCAGCCTTGGGCCGTTTGTGACGGCATTATCCGCTGGCGCATCTGATATGAGCGGCTGGCTGCTGATGGGTCTGCCGGGGGCGATTTTCCTGTCGGGGATTTCTGAAAGCTGGATCGCGATTGGTCTGACGTTAGGGGCATGGATTAACTGGAAACTGGTGGCGGGACGTTTACGCGTCCACACTGAATTTAATGATAACGCCCTGACTCTGCCGGATTATTTTACCGGGCGTTTTGAAGATAAAAGTCGCGTTCTGCGCATTATCTCTGCCCTGGTTATCCTGCTGTTTTTCACCATTTATTGCGCATCGGGGATTGTGGCAGGGGCGCGTCTGTTTGAAAGCACCTTTGGCATGAGCTATGAAACCGCGCTGTGGGCGGGGGCGGCAGCCACCATTATCTACACCTTTATTGGCGGCTTCCTGGCCGTGAGCTGGACCGACACCGTCCAGGCCAGCCTGATGATTTTCGCCCTGATTCTGACGCCTGTTATGGTGATCATCAGCGTCGGCGGTTTTGGTGACTCCCTGGAAGTGATTAAACAAAAGAGCATTGAGAATGTGGATATGCTCAAGGGACTGAACTTTGTCGCCATCATCTCCCTGATGGGCTGGGGGCTGGGCTACTTTGGTCAACCGCATATTCTGGCGCGCTTTATGGCGGCGGATTCTCACCACAGCATCGTGCACGCGCGTCGCATCAGTATGAGCTGGATGATCCTGTGTCTGGCGGGGGCGGTGGCTGTCGGCTTCTTCGGTATTGCTTACTTTAACAATAACCCGGCACTGGCCGGAGCGGTGAATCAGAACTCGGAGCGCGTGTTCATTGAACTGGCGCAAATCCTGTTCAATCCGTGGATTGCCGGTATTCTGCTGTCCGCTATTCTCGCGGCGGTGATGTCGACGTTAAGCTGCCAGCTGCTGGTGTGCTCCAGCGCGATTACCGAAGATTTGTATAAAGCCTTCTTGCGTAAAGGCGCGAGCCAGAAAGAGCTGGTATGGGTAGGGCGCATTATGGTGCTGGTGGTTGCGCTGGTGTCTATCGCGCTGGCTGCTAACCCTGAAAACCGCGTGCTCGGTCTGGTGAGCTATGCGTGGGCGGGCTTCGGCGCGGCGTTTGGCCCGGTCGTGCTGTTCTCGGTGATGTGGTCGCGTATGACCCGTAACGGCGCGCTGGCCGGAATGGTTATCGGGGCGCTGACGGTTATTGTCTGGAAACAGTTTGGCTGGCTGGATCTGTACGAAATCATCCCTGGCTTCATTTTCGGCAGCATCGGGATTGTGGTCTTTAGCCTGCTGGGTAAAGCGCCGTCGTCGGCTATGCAAGAACGTTTTGCGAAAGCGGATGCGTATTACCACTCCGCACCGCCGTCGCGTTTACAGGCAGAGTAATCTGACCGCTGCCCGTTTACTTTCATAGCCCGCCATGCGCGGGCTTTTTATTCAGAATTGTGGCGTGTTTCTCTGTATGTCGATGAATGAAAGTATTAATTTTTACTATGAGCATTCAGGTGAAATAATTTTGTAATATCTCTGTAAGAGACTATTGCCAGTGCAAAGGGGAACTTTAGTTAATGCATGGTAAATATGTTGTTGCATTAATGATAAATTATGTTGTACTAATACGTAATAGCGGTAGTTCCCGGCAGTGATGACACTTTTCACTATGGAGATCGCGAATGGTAAGGTCCTGTACTGGACACGTTTTTCACAGTAACAGCAATAACTTATGCGGATGCCTCTCCTCCGGTAGCCCTGTCGTCACCGCTAAATTCCTCTCACTTCCTCTTTTTATCCCTGTTACTGACGCCGTATTCGGTGCGCGTAGCCGTGTAGGGCGTCTTTTCAAAAAGCAAGCAATGGCTTACAAGGAAGCCAACCCTCAGATGTTCGTGCGCATAATCGTGCCGTCAACGGCGCGTGTGATGTATACCAACAACTCAAGGTGCTATCCATGGGAAGACAAAAAGCAGTGATCAAAGCTCGTCGTGA
Source organism: Citrobacter sp. CK206 (assembly GCF_030333125.1). Taxonomy (NCBI): domain Bacteria; kingdom Pseudomonadati; phylum Pseudomonadota; class Gammaproteobacteria; order Enterobacterales; family Enterobacteriaceae; genus Citrobacter; species Citrobacter sp. CK206. Next base: position 359,359 of record NZ_JAOWGM010000029.1, on the reverse strand, counting down.
AGCAAAACGTGTGCTGAGACGGGATTCGCGTAGCCACAAACAACGTGAAGAAGAATCGGTCACCTCGCTTGTGCAGATGAGCGGCGTAGAAGCGATAGGCATGGCGCGTGATAGCCGTGACGCCACACCAATCGTAGCGCGAAATGAGGCTCAGGAGCACTACCTGAATGCTATCGAGAGTAAACAACTGATCTTCGCCACTGGCGAAGCCGGGTGTGGAAAAACCTGGATCAGTGCGGCAAAAGCAGCAGAGGCCCTGATACATAAAGATGTAGACAGGATTATTGTTACCCGTCCGGTTTTGCAGGCCGATGAAGATCTCGGCTTCTTACCAGGCGATATATCCGAGAAGTTCGCGCCTTATTTCCGGCCCGTCTATGACGTACTGGTGAAACGCCTGGGCGCGTCTTTTATGCAATACTGCCTGCGGCCTGAGATTGGTAAGGTGGAAATCGCGCCGTTCGCCTATATGCGCGGACGTACATTTGAAAATGCAGTCGTCATTCTTGACGAGGCTCAGAATGTGACTGCTGCGCAAATGAAGATGTTCTTAACGCGCCTCGGGGAGAACGTGACGGTTATCGTAAATGGCGACATTACCCAGTGCGATTTACCGACTCATGTTCAATCAGGGTTAAGTGATGCGTTAGCTCGCTTTGAAGAAGATGAGATGATAGGTATTGTCCGTTTCCATAAAGACGACTGCGTGCGTTCGGCATTGTGCCAACGAACCCTTCATGCCTATAACTGAAGCGTCGTCAGATCTCATAGCCCGGGAAACCGGGCTTTGTTTTTTGTAGGCCGGATAAGGCGCTTGCGCTGCCATCCGGCGATGTGCGGGAGCCCGGTGGCGCTAACGCTTACCGGGCCTACGGTGTTCTTGTCAGCCGGATAGCATGTGCAATAGGCAAAAAAAAGCCCGTACTTTCGTACGAGCTCTTTTTCCGAATATGGCGGTGAGGGGGGGATTGACTCGCTTCGCTCGCCCTGCGGGCAGCCCGCTCTCTGCGTTCGCGGTCTGTCCAACTGGCTGCCGCCAGTTGTCGAACCCCGGTCGTGGGTTCTCATCCCCCCACAGTACGTGCAACATGCGAAAAAAAAAGCCCATACTTTCGTACGAGCTCTTTCTTGAATATGGCGGTGAGGGGGGGATTCGAACCCCCGATACGTTGCCGTATACACACTTTCCAGGCGTGCTCCTTCAGCCACTCGGACACCTCACCATATTGTCGTTCCAGTGTTGCTGGAACGGGCGCTAATTTAGGGAAATACGCCCCCGGCGTCAATCACCTTTTCTAAAAAATCGTGCAATTACACAAACTTCAATCAACATGCAGTTTAAATAAGCGGAAACTGCTTTTTTTGCCAGCATCTCTAAATTTGTTATGCTGATGATCCCTATGAAAATGATGATAATAAGTGCGAGTAAATTCCGCACAACAACACTCAGGAGTCAACATGGAGATAATGTTCTATCACCCGACCTTCGATACGGCCTGGTGGCTTAACGCTTTGGCAAAGGCGATTCCCGGCGCGAATATTCGTGAATGGAAACCCGGTGATAACGAACCTGCGGATTATGCGCTCGTGTGGCATCCGCCGGTGGAGATGCTCGAAGGACGGAAGCTAAAAGCCGTATTTGCGCTTGGCGCAGGTGTGGATTCCATTCTGAGTAAGCTCAAAGCGCACCCGGAAATGCTGGATGCCTCTATCCCGCTGTTCCGCCTGGAAGATACCGGCATGGGCCTGCAAATGCAGGAGTATGCCGTGAGCCAGGTGCTGCATTGGTTCCGCCGTTTCGATGATTATCAGGCGCTGAAAAACCAGTCAACATGGCAGCCGCTGCCGGAATATGATCGTGATGAGTTCACCGTCGGTATTATGGGGGCAGGGGTGCTGGGCGCCAAAGTCGCTGAAGCGCTCCAGGCATGGGGATTCCCGCTTCGCTGCTGGAGCCGTAGCCGTAAATCCTGGCCTGGCGTAGAGAGTTTTGCGGGAGCTGAGGAGTTAGGCGCATTCCTGAATCAAACAAGGGTGCTGATCAACCTGCTGCCAAATACGGCGGAGACGGTGGGCATTATTAATTCCGGCTTGCTCAATCAGTTACGGGATGGCGCTTACCTGCTTAACCTGGCGCGTGGCGTGCATGTTAATGAGGACGATCTGCTTGCCGCGTTGAATAGCGAAAAACTCAAAGGGGCGATGCTGGATGTTTTCAGCCGCGAGCCGCTGCCAAAAGAGAGTCCGCTCTGGCAACACCCTCGCGTGGCGATGACGCCGCACATTGCCGCCGTCACCCGCCCGGCGGAAGCCGTGGACTATATTTCGCGCACCATTACGCATCTGGAACGCGGCGAATCCGTGACGGGTCAGGTCGATCGCGTTCGCGGCTACTGATGACAACCCGGTTAGCGCCGGGTTTCGACTAATAAATGGCGACGATACCTGCTATCCTTGTCGGAAAACGACTACAGGAGTGAGTTATGTATCCCGTTGACTTGCATATGCATACCGTCGCCAGCACCCACGCATACAGTACCTTGCACGATTATATTGCCGAAGCGAAACGCAAAGGTATTAAGCTCTTTGCCATTACCGATCACGGCCCGGATATGGCCGATGCTCCGCATCACTGGCACTTTATCAACATGCGTATCTGGCCGCGTCTGGTTGACGGGGTGGGCATTCTTCGCGGTATTGAAGCCAACATCAAGAATATCGATGGCGAGATTGACTGCACGGGCCCGATGCTGAACTCGCTGGATGTGATTATCGCCGGTTTCCATGAACCGGTTTTCGCGCCGCACGATAAAGAGACCAATACCCAGGCGATGATTGCCACGATGGCCAGCGGAAATGTGCATATTATCAGCCATCCGGGTAACCCGAAGTATCCTGTCGATATCACCGCGATTGCGCAGGCGGCGGCTAAATACCAGGTGGCGCTGGAAATTAATAACTCGTCATTCCTGCATTCGCGCAAAGGCAGTGAAGATAATTGCCGCGCGGTGGCCTCAGCCGTGCGTGACGCTGGCGGATGGGTGGCGTTAGGGTCGGATTCCCATACTGCGTTTACACTCGGTGAATTTGCCGAATGCCGGAAGATCCTGGATGAAGTGGATTTCCCGGAAGAACGCGTTTTAAACGTTTCGCCAGGACGCTTACTGAGATTTCTGGAATCGCGCGGTATGGCGCCGATCCCGGAGTTTGCTGAACTTTAATTGCTGATAACTGGAATATATCAATGAATGAGTTTTCTATCCTGTGTCGTGTGCTGGGATCGCTGTATTACCGCCAACCGCAGGACCCTCTGCTGGTTCCTCTGTTTACGCTGATCCGCGAGGGTAAATTGTCGGCAAGCTGGCCGCTGGAGCAGGATGAGCTTCTGGCGCGGTTGCAGAAAAGTTGCGACATGACCCAACTGGCGGCGGACTACAATGCGCTGTTTGTCGGCGACGAGTGCGCCGTGTCGCCTTATCGCAGCGCCTGGGTGGAAGGGGCGAAGGAGTCCGATGTTCGCGCGTTTCTTTCCGCTCGCGGTATGCCGTTGGCGGATACCCCTGCCGACCATATCGGTACGCTGCTGCTGGCCGCCTCCTGGCTGGAGGATCAGTCTGCTGAAGATGAGAGCGAAGCGCTGGAAACGCTGTTTATTGAATACCTGCTTCCCTGGTGCGGTACTTTCCTTGGCAAAGTGGAAGCCCATGCCGCGACGCCATTCTGGCGTACGATGGCGCCGTTGACGCGCGATGCGATCGGCGCAATGTGGGATGAGTTACAGGAAGGCGCTGAAGAGTAAATGTGACCGTAGTCACCTTGTTGTGCAACATGATTAATTGTCTTGCATAAAATGTGTGCGTGATCTCATTCGTATGCCGCTTTTCTGCTATGATGCGCGGCATGAATATACTTATCTCCATTGCAATCACAACGGGCATTCTCTCCGGTATCTGGGGATGGGTGGCCGTTTCCTTTGGCCTGCTCAGCTGGGCGGGTTTTCTGGGCTGTACGGCCTATTTCGCCTGCCCGCAGGGCGGCCTGAAAGGGTTATTGATTTCTGCATGTACGCTCCTGAGCGGCGTGGTGTGGGCGCTGGTGATTATTCACGGCAGCGCGCTGGCTCCGCATCTGGAGATCGTCAGTTACGTCATGACGGGAATCGTCGCGTTTTTGATGTGCGTTCAGGCGAAGCAGCTGTTGCTTTCTTTTGTGCCTGGCACTTTTATCGGCGCATGCGCGACGTTTGCAGGGCAGGGGGACTGGCGACTGGTTCTGCCTTCGCTGGCGCTGGGACTCGTGTTTGGCTATGCGATGAAAAATAGCGGGCTGTGGCTGGCGTCTCGTCGGGTAAGAGAGTCTTCGCCGACGGCGGTCAGCAAATAAAAAAGCGTGAGGTTTCCCCCACGCTCATATGATGTCAATCCTGATGGCGCAAACTTATCCTGCCTGCTGTAGGTCCGATAAGCCTGCGCCATCGGGCATTCTACGGTTGGCGAAATATCAGGATTCCGGCGGTACGGACATGTGGCGGTATTTCACCAGAATGTCGTTCTGACGCTCCGCTTTGTTCTGCAAATCCCACAGGCCGCGATCGATCCCGTCGTTAATCAGGAAGATAACGCCCGTTTCAATCGCTGACATCAGACACAGCATCACCGGTTCATTAGAGGTGTAGCCGATTTCACCTTCCAGCAGTCGCTGGTAATCAATAAAGCGGAACACCCCGGCCTGCACTTCATAGGAAAGGATGGTCTTGCTGGTATTGACCGAAGAGAGGATCTCGCCGGTGCTGACGTTAACCACGCGCAGGTTTACCGCAATCTGGTCAAGCTGATACTGCGTATCCGCACCGATACCGAAGTACCGCGCGCCGACCCCGCCTGACTTCACGTTGCTTTCGTAACCGATAATCGACCCTTCCACCATGATATTCGCGGCGGTGAGGGACTGAAGCGGGATTCGGTTATTGATAGCCACCGTGCCGTTTTCCTGCGCTGCACGAATAATTTTGCGTTCGTTCAGCAGGTTTTGCAGTCCCTGACGCTCCAGCGGGATAAACCAGCGGGAGTCTTTCAGCGCAGTCACCAGCATCGCGGTGGCGCTCTGCGGAACGGCAGTCGAGAAGTTACTCGCCGGATAAGGTTTAAACTGGCCAGTTTCATCCTGAATATTATAAACCGAGACAAAAATCTTACCCGTTGGCATCGGCAGGTGCGTCAAATCTTTATAGCTTTGCGCACGAGGCATTAATGTCGGTTTCGCGGCTTCTTTAGGCGGGGCGGTTAAGCATCCGCTCAGTAAACATACTGCAACCAAAATAAGTAAGCGCTGCATGATTATTGTCCTTTGGTAGCTGGGGCTTAGAAATCGGTTGACTGTGTTTGCAAACCTGACACTTCAATCGTCGAGGTTTTCCCGGTTTTCCTGTCCGTGACATTAAGTCGTAGTTGCCCATCCCGGTTGGCGATATCAATGATAAAATCATTGGTCACCATTCTGCCTGGTTTGCCGGTGTTAATATTTGTCAGCAATCCGCCAAGGATTTGCGATTGAATAGCCTGCGTAAAGTTATCCAGGGCAGACGGGGTTTCAATCCCGAAGTCGTCGTAATAACTTGGGTCCTTATAAGAGTTTTGTGCCTGAGCGCTATTTAATAAAAATGCGCCGTTATTTGGGTTTCCACCAAAATTAGGATTTCGGAACTGGAATGTCATATTTCCAGCCCAACTTAATGGTGAAATAAGCATGAGCATAACTACTGCATGTTTGACACGCATGGCAGCCTCCAGACTAAATCATATTTTAGAATTCATCGCGCGCTAAATCACTCGTGCTTAATAGCGTTTGATCTATTTGCCGACGATTTAATGCTTCTTCAGTTTGCGCCAGCGCGAAGTCAACGGTTCGCTCGAAGTCTCTTTTCGTTGGGAATAAAAAAGTCTGGAATATAACGTCCTGATTTACCGTTATCGTGATCCAACTTCCCCAACGCGCACTGGGTCTTTCATTGATGGTCAAATTGCCTGTGTACTCACTTTCCCATTTGTCGCTGAAGGCGCGATAAAAATTGTGGCCGACTGATGAGACGGTATGGTCAGTTAAGAGTCCGGGAACTTCCACTTCAACTTCCGCAGCGTGAAGATTCCCTGCGGCAAGCAGTAATTCTGCTGCCACAATCCAGGTCAGATAGCGTTTCATGGCTTTATCGCCTGAGGTTATCGTTTGCCCACGAGACCGCCTGAGTACGGTTTTTAACAGCTATCTTTTTGAAAAGATTATAAAGATGTGTTTTTACCGTATTCTCGCTGATAAAAAGCGAGCGGGCGATTTCAATGTTTGAGGCGCCGATTCGCAGTTTATTGAGGATCTCTTTTTCACGATGAGTGAGAAGCGCTGATTCCGTGCTGTTGTAACGGTAGTTCCCTGAATGGGTGATCAGGTAACTGGCCAGCTTTTGCGAAAAATAGCATTCGCCTCGCAGGATCCCCTGCAAGCCGTTAACGACACGTTCTTCATCCTCCGTTGCGTAAAACACGCCATTGATATGTGGCCAGTTTTCAATATCACGGAAGGGATAGTCGTCGGGAGTGTTCAACAATAACGTCTTGATATTGTTGTTTTTCCGACTCAAATTGTCTTGCCAGTAATGGATAATTTTTTTATCCGCTTCCATCATATCCAGTAAAACAATGCAACTGGCGGATATATCATCCAGAGAACGTTGAATATTATGTAGTTTTCCGGTAACAGCCAGTGATTGCTTTAAATGCTGCAATAATGCAGTGGCCTGTAAAGATGGTTTTGTGATCAACAATAATGTATGACCATGAATACTATGGACTTCATTAAACATGATGAAACCCCACTTTTTTTAGTCGCACATCTGACAGCTGCCTCAGCTAAAATACGAGGCACCAGAAGTACTGACAGATGTTGCACTGCTGTGTGTAGAAATAAAACATCGACCCAAAAAGGGTAAAAATATTAAAACAGATGGACTACAACTGATTTCAATCTAGTCATTACAAACCTTAAAGCAAGTGTTAAACTTGTAACAAAATGTAAAATTATATATTCATATGTTAATGTGTGGATTTTTTAGAGATTAGATTTGATAGAAAAGTTGTACATGTTGCTGTTATTGCATAGATTTAAAAAATCATACAAATTATAATAACTTATTGATTTTAAATCATAATTTAAAATTATTTTTGAGTTTGTCTGACAAGTTAATTTTAAAACGTTCGACTCAGGGCCGCCTGGACATTTTTAGTGAGAAAAAAATGATGTTTGTCACGAGTTGTGACGGCGATGCAGTGTGATGCCCGGAGAAACGCATAATGATATGCAGAAAACGGTTTTTCCCTCTCACTGGCAGAAATGTTTAGCCCGTTACAGATAAGAAAATAAATTTTTCGTAAATAACAGTGGAGTCAACAGTGAATTAGCACTTTGGTGTGACGCTGAATATCAAAATACCACTCGCGGGTGAGTTATTTAAAATGTTTCCACGGACATACTCTTCATCGTAACGCGGCGTTAACAAAAAACGAATCGCGTTAACAGTCAAATTGAAATGCTTTTAAATTAACGTAATGTACGACCAGGTCCAGGGTGACAACATGAAAAACAAATTGTTATTTATGATGTTAACAATACTGGGTGCGCCTGGGATTGCAGCCGCGACAAGTTATGATCTGGCAAATGCGGAATATAATTTTGCGGTAAATGAATTAAGCAAGTCTTCATTTAATCAGGCAGCCATTATTGGTCAAAAGGGCACTTATAATAGTGCAAAAACACGCCAGGACGGCTCAAAACTTTTATCTGTTATTTCACAAGAAGGCGGAAATAACCGGGCGAAGATTGACCAGTCAGGAGCTTATAACCTTGCATATATTGATCAGGCGGGTTACGCCAATGATGCAAGTATATCGCAAGGCTCTTATGGTAATACTGCAATGATTATTCAGAAAGGTTCTGGTAATAAAGCAGATATTACGCAGTACGGTACGCAAAAAACAGCAGTTGTAGTGCAGAGACAGTCGCGCATGGCTATTCGCGTTACGCAACGTTAATACCATGACGACTTTTAAATCAATCCGATGGGGGTTTACCATGAAACTTTTAAAAGTGGCAGCATTCGCAGCAATCGTAGTTTCTGGCAGTGCTCTGGCAGGTGTTGTTCCGCAGTGGGGCGGTGGCGGCGGTCATAATAATGGCGGTAATAATTCCGGCCCTGAATCTACCCTGAGTATTTTCCAGTACGGTAGCGCAAACTCTGCTCTTGCTCTGCAAAGCGATGCTCGTAAATCAGATCTGTCCATCAAACAATATGGTCATGGTAACGGCGCAGACGTAGGCCAGGGCGCTGACAACAGCGGCATTGACCTGACCCAGAATGGGTACAGAAACAGCGCGACTATCGATCAGTGGAATGCCAAAAACTCTGATATCGTTGTGAGCCAGTTTGGTGGCCGCAACGGCGCGCTGGTTAACCAGACTGCGTCCGACTCCCAGGTATCGGTTACTCAGGTCGGCTTCGGCAACAACGCCACGGCTAACCAGTACTGATTCAGGTCGGGTACTCATAATAAACAGGGCGAAAGCCCTGTTTTTTTCGTGAGGATATGATGAATACGCTATTACTCCTTGCCGCGCTCTCCAGTCAGATTACATTTAATACCACGCAACAAGGTGAAATTTACACCATTGTCCCCCAGGTTACGCTCAGTAAACCCTGCGTGTGCGAAGTCCAAATTTTTGCCGTTCGTGATGGGAAAGGAGGGCAAAGCCGTACACAGCAGAAAACAACCCTTTCTTTACCCGCTAATCAACCCATTGATTTAACGAAACTCAGTTTAAATATTTCCCCGGAGGACTCGGTAAAAATTATCGTTACCGTTTCCGACGGGCAGTCGTTGCATTTGTCGCAGCAATGGCCATCTCCTGAGAAATCATCTTAATCATTTGATTTATTTGGTGATTGTTTGTGGCAGGGGATGGATTACTGTTCTATGAATTATAGAGAGGCAACAACGTCGTTTCCGTTCACCGCGAGCGTCGCAGTGGAAGGAAAACTCCGATCCTTCAAGTATGATTGATCATTGAGGAGCTATTGTATGTTTGCGTTGTGTTCGAAAAATATCCTCGGAGCAGGCCTTGGCGTCTGCATTCTCTTTTCTTCCTCTGTTACAGCTCAACAAATCACAACCGGCGGCGTTATTCATTTTCGTGGTCAGATTGTCGAACCTCCCTGTGAGGTCAGTGCCCGGCAACAAAATATTGACATGACATGCGTGAATAATGGCCAGATGAAAACTAACCGTTTTACCCTGCAACAGGTTACAACCGCCCCGCAAAGCCTTCGACAAATTGCATCCGTGAGAGTCAACTATCTCGATCCGCAACAACGTCTGGCGATTATGAGTATTGAATACCAATAAACGCATCACGTCAGAGATAAAATCGTTCGATTAAAAAACGCGATTTCATTGAAAGCCCTGCTGTACACTTAGGCTATAGGTTAAGGTAAGGGGGATCTATGAAATCGCGTATTCATGTACAACATGGCGACATAACCCAACTCACGGTAGATGTGATTGTTAATGCCGCCAACGCTTCATTACTGGGGGGCGGTGGCGTTGACGGTGCGATTCATCGTGCAGCGGGTCCGGCGCTACTGGAAGCCTGCAAAAAAGTCAGGCAGCAGCAGGGCGAGTGCCCGGCAGGACACGCAGTCATCACTCTGGCAGGCAATCTGCCGGCGAAAGCGGTGATCCATACGGTGGGGCCCGTCTGGCGTGGCGGCGATCACAACGAATCCCAGCTCCTGGAAGATGCCTATTTCAACAGTTTGCAACTGGTGCTGGCCAATGGCTACCGGTCTGTCGCGTTTCCGGCGATCAGCACCGGCGCTTACGGCTACCCACGCCCCGCCGCCGCAGAGATCGCGGTTAATACGGTTGCGGATTTTCTTGCCCGCCACGCGCTACCTGAGCAGGTATACTTTGTCTGTTATGATGAAGAAACTGCCCGACTTTACGAGCGATTACTGACCCAACAAGGTGATGAGTGAGTTGACCCGACTTGAGCGCGCTGTTACCCCGCTGTGTGAACGTCATCCCGGCGAATGCGGCATTCTCGCCCTGGATGACAGCCTGGATGCCTTTGCCGCACGCTATCGATTAACAGAAATGGCTGAGCGCACCCTGGATGTGCAGTATTACATCTGGGAGGACGACATGTCCGGGCGTCTGCTGTTTTCGATATTATTGGCGGCGGCAAAGCGCGGCGTTCATGTTCGCCTGCTGCTGGATGATAACAATACGCCGGGGCTTGATGATACGTTGCAACTGCTGGATAGCCACCCCAATATCGAAGTGCGCCTGTTTAATCCTTTCTCTTTTCGTATGCTGCGTGCGCTGGGGTATTTAACCGACTTTGCCCGGCTTAATCGGCGTATGCATAATAAAAGCTATACGGCAGATGGTGCAGTCACCATTGTCGGCGGGCGGAATATTGGCGATGCCTATTTTGGTGCAGGTGAAGAGCCGCTGTTTTCCGATCTCGACGTGATGGCGATTGGCCCTGTCGTAAAAGACGTGGCGGATGATTTTGAACGTTACTGGCACTGCAAATCGGTGTCAACGCTGCAAAAAGTGTTGTCGCTGTCTGAGCAGGAAATCACCCGACGCATTGACTTACCGGATTCCTGGTACAACGACGACATTACGCGCCGCTATTTGCATAAGCTGAAAACCAGCCACTTTATGTCCCATCTTGATCGCGGCGCTTTACCGCTGATATGGGCGAAAACCCGTCTGCTCAGCGACGATCCTTTAAAAGGCGAGGGGAAAGCGCAGCGTCATTCGCTTCTGCCGCAACGCCTGTTCGATGTGATGGGGTCGCCAACGGAACGTATCGACATTATTTCCGCCTATTTTGTTCCCACCCGGGCGGGCGTCGCGCAACTGCTGCAACTGGTGAGAAAAGGGGTCAGGATCGCGATTCTTACCAATTCACTGGCGGCGAACGATGTGGCGGTCGTCCATGCGGGCTATGCGCGGTGGCGTAAAAAACTTCTGCGCTACGGCATTGAGCTCTATGAGCTTAAACCCACTAACGGGCATGTGGCTGAACTTCACGATCGTGGTTTAACCGGTAACTCAGGCTCCAGCCTGCATGCGAAGACCTTCAGCATTGACGGGAATAAGGTTTTTATCGGTTCGCTCAATTTCGATCCCCGATCGACGTTACTCAATACCGAAATGGGGTTTGTGATTGAAAGCGAAACGCTGGCAACGCTGATTCATAACCGTTTTATGCAGAGCCAGCGTGATGACGCCTGGCAACTGCGGCTGGATCGTTGGGGAAGGATTAACTGGGTTGATCGCCACCTGCGTGACGAGGTGGTACTGAAAAAAGAACCCGCCACAGGATTCTGGAAGCGGGTTCTGGTGCGACTGGCGTCTGTCTTGCCCGTCGAATGGCTGCTTTAACGTCCTTCAGCGGGCAGCTTAACTGGCGACAGCCTTGCTGTTATCACGTTTAACCGCGGGTTTGCCCGAAAATAAAAATTTCAGTACGGGAACCCGTAAATGCAGTTCATACAGAACCAGCGCAATACCGATAACAAAGACCAGCCCGCATAAAAAGCCCAGCAGATTCGACGTAATATGCGGCGTAATATACGCGCCGAAAAACAGCGTTAGTGGATGATGCACCAGATAGATGAAAAGCGATGCATTCACAAAATAGGTGACGCGAGCGGACTGGAAATTAAGTAAACGGTGGCCCAGCGAAAAGACCACGTTAACCATCCACAATCCCATCAGCATGGTAATGACGTATTCTGTTTCATACATCCAGGCATCGCCGCTGCCATAACGCTGGTTCAGCAGGTAGGCAACGAAGGCGAGCGCCGCAGCCAGCGTGCATCCGCGTGACGGTACGGTAAACAGCGCTTTCAGCGCCGGGTTGATGAATGCCAGCGCGCCCAGGATAAAGAAAGGGAGATAAAACAGCGTTTGCATGACGACGAAATTGAACATGCCATCGCTAAGAATAGAGGGATAAATGATAAAAATGGCGCGTCTCAGCGCGGCGTAACCGACGCCAAGGATAAAGAAGATAAGCGTCAATTTGGTCATCGAAACGGCGGCGAATAACGGCTTCGTTGTGCGTTCCGCGCTTTTTTTGATTTGGCTGAATGCCCACATGCTCAGGGTTGTTAATACAACAAGCACTAATAAAAACCACAGATGAGAAATTAATTCCCAGGCCAGCGTATTGTATTTCTCATACAAAGAAAGCGTGTGCCAGTTCTCGGTTTTTCCTTTGACAAATTGCAGCATGATAAATTGCGGCAAGGTGAGTAAAGGAATGGCCGTCAGCATAGGAATACCTACGCGTTCAACACGCACTTTCCACCAGCGTTTTAATGGATAACGCAGGAATAACATGTACGAAAAATAACCGGAAATAACAAAAAAGACCTGCATGCGAAATGCGTGGACAAAATCGTTAAACAGGGTCAGCCACCATGAGGGCTCTGCGCTGTTGATATGCCAGGTATGGCTTGAATAGATCAACGAGATATGAAAGGGGATCCCCAACAACATCAGCCAGGCGCGGATGGAGTCAAGAAAATATTCACGCTGTGGAGGTACTGGATTCATAGATAGATACATATTCTCAGACTTTTCGTCTTATCCCTGGGACGAATAATGTTTACATTCGGGGGCAACCCTACACGAAGTCCAACAACCTGTCTCCAGGATAAGCACGCAAAGTGAAAACAGGAGCAAAACCTGCTTAATCCATGAGCCAGCGCGCTGAACAAAGCCGGGATTCAGTTGTCGGATTGCCTGATTATCCATTAAAATGGATCGGATCGATATAAGCACACAAAGGGGGAAGTGCTTACTTATTATGAAACATAAACGACAAATGATGAAAATGCGTTGGTTGGGCGCGGCGGTAATGTTAACGCTGTACACATCGTCGAGTTGGGCGTTCACCATCGATGATGTTGCAAAACAAGCTCAATCCTTAGCCGGTAAAGGCTATGAGGCGCCGAAAAGTAACTTGCCCTCCGTTTTCCGCGACATGAAATATGCGGACTATCAGCAGATCCAGTTTAACCGTGATAAAGCGTACTGGAGCAATATCAAGACCCCATTCAAGCTCGAGTTCTACCACCAGGGTATGTACTTCGACACACCGGTCAGGATCAACGAAGTTACCGCGACGACGGTAAAAAGAATCAAATACAACCCGGACTATTTCAATTTTGGCGATGTTCAGCATGATAAAGACACCGTCAAAGACCTCGGCTTCGCCGGGTTCAAAGTGCTGTACCCGATCAACAGCAAAGACAAAAATGATGAAATCGTCAGCATGCTCGGTGCCAGCTATTTCCGCGTCATTGGCGCAGGCCAGGTCTATGGTCTTTCCGCGCGTGGTCTGGCGATTGATACCGCGCTGCCTTCCGGTGAGGAATTTCCCCGCTTTCGCGAGTTCTGGATTGAGCGTCCAAAACCGACTGACAAACGTTTGACCATCTATGCGTTGCTCGATTCCCCGCGTGCGACCGGGGCATACCGCTTCGTCATCATCCCTGGGCGTGACACCGTGGTGGACGTTCAGTCGAAAGTCTACCTGCGTGATAAAGTCGGTAAACTGGGCGTTGCGCCGTTAACCAGCATGTTCCTGTTTGGGCCGAACCAGCCGTCTCCGGCAACCAACTATCGCCCGGAATTGCACGACTCTAACGGGTTGTCTATCCATGCGGGCAACGGTGAATGGATCTGGCGTCCGCTGAATAACCCGAAACATCTCGCGGTGAGCAGCTATGCGATGGAAAACCCGCAAGGGTTCGGCTTGCTGCAACGCGGTCGCCAGTTCTCGCGCTTTGAAGATTTAGACGATCGTTACGACCTGCGCCCAAGCGCCTGGATCACGCCGAAAGGCGAGTGGGGCAAAGGGAAAATCGAACTGGTGGAAATTCCGACCAACGATGAAACTAACGATAACATCGTGGCCTACTGGACGCCGGATCAACTGCCTGAAGCAGGCAAAGAGATGAACTTCAAGTACACCATGACGTTTACCCGCGATGAAGAGAAACTTCATGCGCCGGAGAATGCCTGGGTTCAGCAGACGCGTCGCTCTACGGGCGATGTCAAACAGTCTAACCTGATTCGCCAGCCTGACGGCACCATCGCCTTCGTCGTGGATTTTGTCGGCACAGATATGAAAAAGCTGCCGCAGGATACCCCTGTCACGGCGCAAACCAGTATTGGCGATAACGGCGAAATCGTTGAGAACTCAGTGCGTTATAACCCGGTGACGAAAGGCTGGCGTTTGACGCTGCGCGTAAAAGTGAAAGACGCGAAGAAAACCACTGAAATGCGTGCTGCGTTGGTGAATGCCGATCAGCCGTTGAGTGAAACCTGGAGCTACCAGTTACCTGCCAATGAATAAGACAACTGAGTATATTGACGCAATGCCGCTTTCAGACAGTGAGAAAGCGGCGCTGCCGAAAACGGACATCCGCGCCGTCCATGAGGCGCTGGATGTTGAGCATCGAGCTTACTCGCGAGAAGACGATTCACCGCAGGGATCTGTTAAAGCGCGCCTTGAGCAGGCCTGGCCGGATTCGCTGGCCGAAGGGCAACTGATTAAGGATGATGAGGGACGCGATCAGTTGCAGGCAATGCCGAAAGCGACGCGTTCTTCTATGTTCCCCGATCCCTGGCGCACCAACCCGCTGGGTCGTTTCTGGGACCGCTTGCGCGGCCGGGACGTGACGCCGCGTTATCTCTCCCGCCTGACGAAAGAAGAGCAGGAGAACGAGCAAAAATGGCGTACCGTCGGGACAATCCGCCGCTACATCCTGTTGCTGCTGACGCTGGCGCAGACGGTGGTTGCGACCTGGTATATGAAGACCATTCTTCCTTATCAGGGCTGGGCGCTCATTAATCCTGCCGACATGATCGGGCAGGATCTGTGGGTCTCCTTTATGCAACTGCTGCCGTATGTGCTGCAAACCGGCATCCTGATCCTGTTCGCCGTGCTGTTCTGCTGGGTGTCTGCGGGGTTCTGGACCGCGCTTATGGGCTTCCTGCAACTGCTGATTGGCCGCGATAAATACAGTATTTCGGCGTCAACGGTGGGAAATGAGCCGCTGAATCCAGAGCACCGTACCGCGTTGATTATGCCTATCTGCAACGAGGACGTTGACCGCGTGTTCGCAGGGCTACGCGCTACGTGGGAATCGGTTAAAGCCACCGGCAATGCAGCGCATTTCGACGTCTATATCCTGAGCGATAGCTACAACCCCGATATCTGCGTGGCGGAACAAAAAGCGTGGATGGAGCTGATTGCTGAAGTGCAGGGCGAAGGACAGATTTTCTATCGCCGTCGCCGCCGTCGTGTGAAGCGCAAAAGCGGCAATATCGATGACTTCTGCCGTCGCTGGGGCAACCAGTACAGCTACATGGTGGTGCTGGACGCTGACTCGGTGATGACCGGCGAGTGTCTGAGCGGCCTGGTACGTCTGATGGAAGCGAACCCGAATGCCGGGATCATTCAGTCGTCGCCGAAAGCGTCCGGTATGGATACGCTGTATGCGCGTTGCCAGCAGTTTGCTACCCGCGTGTACGGCCCGCTGTTTACCGCCGGGCTGCACTTCTGGCAGCTAGGCGAGTCGCATTACTGGGGCCATAACGCGATTATTCGCGTGAAGCCATTCATCGAACACTGTGCGCTTGCGCCGCTGCCGGGCGAAGGATCGTTCGCGGGTTCCATCCTCTCGCATGACTTCGTGGAAGCGGCGTTAATGCGTCGTGCAGGGTGGGGCGTCTGGATTGCCTACGACCTGCCGGGTTCGTATGAAGAACTGCCGCCGAACCTGCTGGATGAACTTAAGCGTGACCGCCGCTGGTGTCATGGCAACCTGATGAACTTCCGCCTGTTCCTGGTGAAAGGGATGCACCCGGTTCACCGTGCGGTGTTCCTGACGGGGGTCATGTCTTACCTGTCGGCGCCGCTGTGGTTCATGTTCCTGGCGCTTTCCACCGCCTTGCAGGTGGTTCATGCGTTGACCGAACCGCAATACTTCCTGCAACCGCGCCAGCTGTTCCCGGTCTGGCCGCAGTGGCGCCCCGAACTGGCGATTGCGCTGTTTGCATCCACGATGGTGCTGCTGTTCCTGCCGAAGCTGCTGAGTATTATGCTCATCTGGTGTAAGGGCACAAAAGAGTATGGCGGATTTGTGCGCGTAACGCTGTCGCTGCTGCTGGAAGTGCTGTTCTCTGTGCTGCTGGCGCCGGTACGCATGTTGTTCCACACGGTGTTTGTGGTGAGCGCATTCCTCGGCTGGGAAGTGGTCTGGAATTCACCGCAGCGTGACGATGACTCTACCCCGTGGGGTGAAGCCTTCATGCGTCACGGTTCCCAGCTGCTGCTCGGCCTGGTATGGGCGGTTGGCATGGCCTGGCTGGATTTACGTTTCCTGTTCTGGCTGGCGCCGATTGTCTTCTCGCTGATCCTGTCGCCGTTTGTGTCCGTGGTTTCCAGCCGTTCAACGGTAGGCTTGCGCACCAAACGCTGGAAACTGTTCCTCATCCCGGAAGAGTATTCCCCGCCGCAGGTGCTGGTGGATACTGACAAGTACCTGGCGATGAACCGCAATCGCACGCTGGATGACGGCTTTATGCACGCGGTGTTTAACCCGTCGTTTAACGCGCTGGCTACGGCGATGGCTACGGCCCGTCACCGCGCCAGTAAGGTGCTGGAGATTGCGCGCGACCGCCATGTGGAGCAGGCGCTGAATGAAACGCCGGAAAAACTGAATCGCGACCGCCGTCTGGTGTTGTTGAGCGATCCGGTGACGATGGCGCGTTTACACTATCGCGTCTGGAATTCACCGGAAAGATACTCATCGTGGGTTAACTACTATCAGGGTATCAATCTGAACCCACTGGCGTTACAGAAGAAGTAAGCCGTAGCGGCCTGATAAACGTGGCGTTTATCAGGCCGACAAATATGCGCTGACAATTATCTGAAAATACCGGCCTGCTGCCGGTATTTTTTTATACTGAACAAAACGACGAATGAGGTATCCGGTGCGAATAATCGTGGTTGGCGTAATGGCACTACTTCTGAGCGGGTGCGGCAGCATCATTAGCAGGACGATCCCCGGACAAGGGCACGGCAATCAATACTATCCCGGCGTGCAGTGGGATGTCCGGGATTCCGCGTGGCGCTATGTCACGGTTCTCGATCTGCCGTTTTCACTGGTTTTTGATACGCTGCTGCTGCCGCTGGATATACACCACGGCCCTTATGAGTAGTTAACGCTCATCCCACTCATCCGCCGCAGTCTGGCCTTCTTCGGTATCCAGAGGCGGCTCGAGCTGAAATTCACCGTCATCCCACTCATGCAGAGTGTTCTCTTCCAGCCACTCCTGACGAATCTCTATCTCATCATAATCGCCGTCAAAGACGCTTTGCGCCGCTTCGCCACTCAGCATTGGCAGACATTCGCCTTCTTCGCCCTCATCGGCAAAAAACTCGGCTTGCCACATGATGTCGCCATCCTGTAGCACGTATTTCTGGATATTGAGTTGTTGAACATTGGCTTCATCTTGTTCGAGTTCCGGGTTGTCAGCCAGAAACTCTTCACGGGCTGCATCAATGGCTTCTTCCAGCGTGGCGTACATAGTCATCACTGTCTCCCTTTGATTTGATGAGGTATTCAGGGAAAGAATAGCTGATTCTCCGGTTTTGCAAGTATGAAAGCGCAAAAATCATTTTGCCGCGAGGGTCTCTCTGCGCCGCCGCAGGCTGTTCCACGAATAAATTGCGTTGAACAACACGACGCCTGCGGTGACGCAAAACACGGCGCGAAAACCGTAGCTGGCAGAAATAGCTGCCCCCATTAACGGGCCTGTGACGTTGCCAATATCGCGAAATGACTGGTTGTAACTGAAGATGCGCCCGGCGATCTGATTGCTGGCGTTATAGACCAGCAGAGTCTGTACGGCAGGGAGCAGGGCGCCGTCCGCCGCGCCAAGTAAAAAGCGCAGCACGCCAAGCTGCCAGGGCGTTTGTACGAATGACATCGGGATCAGCAGCAGGACAGAGATAATCAGGGCGGTAATCAGGATCTTTTCGGGGCCAATGCGATCGCCCAGTTTGCCGAGCCGGGGCGCGCTGAGCAACGCCGCAACGCCGGGCACCGAGGCGATCATTCCGCTGATAAATGCGATATTGCTGACGTTACCGGCTAGCTCTCTCACATATAACGTCAGAATAGGCGCGATCGATCCGGTTGCAACCTGAATGATCAGCGTGGTGACGAACAGACTCAAAACCAGCTTTGGGTTTTTTAGTGAGCCAACGACCTCCCGGACGTGCAACATCTCCTTTTTGCTGACAGGCTGAAAACGCTCGCGAATAAAAAAGAGCGTCAGTAAGAAACAGACCAACAGCACGCTGGCGGTGATGAAAAAGACAGGGCGTAATCCGTACTGGTCGGCAAGTAATCCGCCCGCCAGAGGGCCGAGCAATGCGCCGCTGACGCCGCCAGTAGAAAGCGTTCCTAACGCCCAGCCGCTCTTATTACGCGGCACCTGAGTGGCGATAAGCGCATTTGCGTTTGGCACAAATCCGCCGAGCAGACCTAACAATGCGCGCAGGATCAGAAACTGCCAGATGTTCTGCGCCAGCCCCATCAGCAGCATAACCATCGCCATGCCGAGGGCTGAGCGCAGCAGCATGATCTTTCGCCCTTTGCGATCGGCCAGCCCGCCCCAAAAAGGCGAGGCAATAGCGGAAAACAGGAAGGTGATACTGAAAACCAGCCCCGACCACATATTCAGCGCGCTGTGGCCCGTTACGCCGAGCTGCTCAACGTAGAGGGGTAAAAATGGCATCACCAGGCTAAACGCCACGCCGGTCAAAAAACAGCCCAGCCAGGCTACGGTGAGATTGCGTTTCCAGTTTATGGGGACATCAGAGGGTGACATAGCGATCCGCAGTGTGATGCGCTGTTTGCGCTATCATCAGAATAAAAATAAGGCAATACTCTCTTATTATGCGCCTGCCTGCTGAGGGCGGCAATGTGAGTAGCTTTTAAAGCTAAAAGAGGCGATTGAGAAGGTGCAACCGTCGCCCGGCTGCACCTGATGAATCAGTAACGGGAAGGCATACCTTCAGGACGCGTTTTGAAACGGCGGTGCAACCACATGTATTGCTCGGGCGCCATCATGATGCATTTCTCTACGATCGTGTTCATCCAGGCTGCGGTGGTTTCGGCGTCATCCAGCGGTGGTGAGCATTCCGGCGGCAGGAGAATCAGCTCATAGCCTTTGCCATCGGGTTTACGACGCGGAACAAACGGCACCAGACAGGCGTTGGACATTCGGGAGAGCATCCAGGTTCCTGACGTGGTGGCGGCCTGTTCCACGGCAAACAGCGGGACAAACACGCTGGCGCGCGGGCCATAGTCATGATCCGGCGCATACCAGACCACTTCACCTTTTTTCAGCGCTTTGATCATGCCTTTCAGGTCTTTGCGATCGAGCATCGACTTGTTGGAGCGCATACGTCCCCAGGTTTGTAGCCAGTCGAGCAACGGATTGTCATTCGGACGATAAACGCCAATGCCAGGCTGTTGCAAACCAAACTGGCGCGCGCCCAGCTCCAGCGTCAGAAAGTGCAGGCCAACCAGCAGAATCCCTCGCTCCCGGGCCTGAACGTCGCGGATATGCTCAACGCCGCTGACATCTGTCCAGCGTGAAATACGGCGGTCGGACCAGAACCAGGCCATGCCGGTTTCCATCACGCCCATCCCGACAGACTCGAAGTTCTTCACCACCATCTGGTGGCGTTCTTGCTCGCTCATCTGCGGAAAGCACAATTCAAGATTACGATAGGCGATGCGGGCGCGGCGCTTCATAAAACGCAACGCCAGACGTCCCATTGCACAACCCAGTTTGTAAATCACCGGGTAGGGCAATTGCACGACCAACCAAAGAGCACCAATACCCAGCCAGGTTAACCAATAACGTGGATGCAGTAGCGCAACGGAGAACTTAGGTAAATTCGTCATCTCTATCCTGTCTGTAAACGAGCAATTCCCTGTATTGTCGCATTTTTTCGTGTACAGCAAAAATTTGTGGTTGGAGAACGACGATAAAAGCGGCAATTGTTGTTAATTTCTTAGTATGAAGAATGAAATGTAGCGCAAAATGTGTGGATGTAAATTGGCGATGTTTGCTTTATGATGCCGCCCGATTTCATTTTTACTGATTGCAGGATACGTACACCATGCCAGTGTTACACAACCGCATTTCGAACGATGCGCTTAAAGCCCGGATGTTAGCTGAAACGGAGCCGCGCACGACCATCTCTTTTTATAAATACTTCACGATCGTCGATCCGCAGAGCACGCGCGACGCGTTGTACCAGATGTTTACCTCGCTGAATGTTTTTGGTCGCGTTTATCTGGCGCGTGAAGGCATTAACGCACAGATCAGCGTGCCGCAAAGTCAGGTCGCGACGTTTCGTGAGCAACTGTATGCGTTTGATCCCGCATTAAACGGCTTGCGTCTGAATATTGCGCTGGACGATGACGGTAAGTCCTTCTGGGTGCTGCGTATGAAAGTACGCGAGCGGATTGTGGCCGATGGTATCGACGATCCGAATTTTGATGCCAGCGACGTTGGCGAGTACCTGAAAGCGGCGGAAGTGAACGCCATGCTGGACGATCCTGATGCCGTGTTTATCGACATGCGTAACCACTACGAATATGAGGTGGGGCATTTCGAAAATGCGCTGGAAATTCCGGCTGATACGTTCCGCGAGCAGTTGCCGAAAGCTGTTGAAATGATGCAGGAGCATAGAGACAAGAAAATCGTCATGTACTGTACGGGCGGTATTCGTTGTGAAAAAGCCAGCGCCTGGATGAAGCATAACGGTTTTAACAAAGTGTGGCACATTGAGGGCGGCATCATTGAGTACGCGCGTAAGGCGCGCGAGCAGGGACTGCCGGTGCGTTTCATTGGTAAGAACTTTGTGTTTGATGAGCGCATGGGAGAGCGGATCTCTGATGAGGTTATCGCGCATTGTCACCAGTGCGGCGCACCGTGCGACAGCCATACCAACTGTAAAAATGATGGCTGCCATCTGCTGTTTATTCAGTGCCCGGCTTGCGCCGAGAAGTTTAAAGGCTGCTGTAGCGAACTGTGCTGTGAAGAGAGCAGTTTGCCGGAAGAGGAACAGCGCCGTCGCCGCGCTGGCCGTGAAAATGGCAATAAAATCTTCAATAAATCGCGTGGTCGCCTGAATACCCAACTGGGCATTCCCGACCCGACGGAATAACGTAGCGCCATCCGGCATTACGCCCGGTGGCGCTTCGCTTACCGGGCCTACAATGTGTGCTGCTGTAGGCCGGATAAGGCGACGCCGTCATCCGGCATTATGCCCGGTGGCGCTCCGCTTACCGGGCCTACAATATGTGCTGAAGGCAATGCCGCCATCCGGCATTCGTTACTTCTGCTGTACGCCTTCCACCGAGATAATCAGATCGACTTCCTGCGATGCAGGGCCGAGGTCGGTGGTGATGTTGAAGTCTTTCAACTTAATTTTACCTTCCGCTTCAAAGCCCGCGCGTTTCCCGCCCCACGGATCGTCACCCTGGCCGATCAGCTTCGCTTCCAGCGTGACCGGTTTGGTGACGCCATTGAGCGTCAGGTCGCCGGTGATATCCAGCTCGTCGCCATCTTTTTTCACGCTGGTCGAGGTAAACGTCGCCTGCGGGAATTTCGCCACGTTCAGGAAATCAGCGCTACGCAGGTGCTTATCACGCTCCGCATGGTTGGTATCAACGCTGTTGGTGTTAATGGTGACGTTCACTTTATCCGCTGCCGGATTTTTTTCATCGAAGGTAAATGTCCCGTCGAAATCTTTGAACGTCCCGTACAGCCAGCTGTAACCCAGGTGCTGGATACGGAAGTTAACGAAGGCGTGTTGTCCCTCTTTATCAATTTTATAGTCTGCCGCGATTGCAGAACCAGTGGTGAATAACAGGGAAGCAAAAGTCAGTCCCAGCAGGCTTTTTTTCATTTTTCAACTCCATAGTCAGGCGACGATCTCCCCAGCATACGCTTCAGGGTGTCGTCTTTATCGATGAAATGGTGCTTCAGGGCCATTAGCCCATGCAGAACAGACAAAATCACAACGCTCCAGGCCAGCCACAGGTGCAGACTACCGGCAAGATCGGCCTGAGCGCCCGCGTCGGCCAGCGTGGCGGGCACGTCAAACCACCCAAACACGCTGATCGGTTTGCCGTCGGCGGTTGAGATCAGATAGCCGCTGATCACAATGGCGAAGAGCAGAAGATACAGCGCAAGGTGGCCCACCGCCGCACCCAGACGGGTCAGGCGTGAATAGCTTTTCAGCGCCTTTGGCGGTGGTGAGACGAAACGCCAGAAAACACGTATAACCAGCCCCATCATTAGCAGGATGCCGATACTTTTATGCAATTCCGGCGCCTGGTGATACCAGCCATCGTAATAGCTGAGCGTCACCATCCATAAACCCAGGGCAAACATGCCGTATACAACAATGGCGACCAGCCAGTGAAGCAATACAGAAATGGCGCCATAGCGCTGAGGAGTATTTTTGAATTGCATAAACACACCAATGGATATTTCAGGAGAGAATGAAAATGACCTGTTAGAGACATTAATGCAACTAATAAATAACAATCTTGGCGATATTTGTTTTTATTTCAATAAAATTGATTGAATTTGTCATTGTGCGTCAGAAGATTCGAGGTGATTAGCGGTTTTATCTATGCAGGGCAGGATGGCGGGAGGTTTCTTATTGGTCAAATTATTACAATGAAAGTTAGAGTAATCTCAGGTTTTGTCAATTTTTGTCAGCTGAAATAAATTAAAAGAACATGATATAAATAATGTCCATGATGGCCAGCAGCGACCATAAAATAACGTAGAGCATAAAATGCTCACGAATATTATTGATCAGATAGTGAAAAATACGACGCACAGCCTGACTCCTCAAAAAGAAACGGCCCCGTTTGCGAGGCCATTGGGTCATTATTGCGTAAAGCGGTTCAGTTTGAATGGCGTCAGGTCAAAAGCCGGCGATTTACCCTGCGCGAAATCGGCGGCAATCTCGCCCAATACCGAGGCGAACTTAAAGCCGTGGCCGCTCAGACCGGTGACGATCAGCGTATTATCATGTCCCGGTAATGTATCGATAATAAAATCTTCATCCGGGGAATTATCATAGGTACAGGCGGCGCCGTTCAGGCAGCAGCCAATGCCGGGCAGGATAGTGCGCAGGAAGGGGAACGCTTCGGAACCATCGCTGGCGACGGCGGCAAACGGCTTGCGCTCTTCCGGTGAGTGAATCAACTGACCACCGTTGTGTTTTCCTATTTTTAATGCGTCGTTTTCGGCGGGAAAACCGTAATACTGATCGCCGTTCGGGAGTTCTCCAGTGAACGCCGGGAAGTTATTTTTCATGCTGTAGCGCCCGTCAGCCTGATACCAGGCAAAAACTTTACGAACGGGCTGGATGGGGAGTTCCGGCACCAGCGCCTGTACCCATGTACCGGCACTGATCAGCACTTTCTTCGCGCGGTATTCGCCGTCAGCGGTTTCAACGGTAACGCCGTCGTTATCGTGATGAAGGGCGGTGACGGGGCAGTTAAAGAGCTGCGCGCAGCCAGCCTCTTCGGCAAGGCGAACCCAGGTTTTGATCGCCAGTTCACTGCGCAGAAAACCGGAGTCCGTTTCGAACAGGCCAATGTAGTTGTCAGGGACGCGAATTTCAGGCCAGCGCGCCATGATGGCGGCGGCATCCAGTTGCTCAACGTTTAACTGCCATTGCTGTGCGCTATGCGCCACGTTCGCCAGAAATGGCGAGTCCGCCGGGCCGAGGTTTATGACGCCGGAGCGAACGAAGATGGGATCTTCATTATGCGTTGAAAGCTCTTCCCATAACGTTTGCGCACGCAGCACCAGAGGAACGTATTTCTCACCCTCGCCATAAGCGTGACGGATTAACCGGGTATCGCCGTGATGGCTGCCCTGTTGATGTGGCGGCATATGGGCATCTGTCATCAGAACCTTCAGTCCGGCGCGAGTGGCATAATATCCGGCTGCGGCGCCGACGGAACCGCTGCCAATAATGATTAAGTCGTATTTCATCAGCTTCTCTCTGCTATCGCGATTATTGCAGGGTAAATAAGTGAATTGAGATATACAAGTTATACTCGTCATGCTTTCGGATTGCCGTCGCGTCGGCGCGTTTGTCGGCCGACTTTCTGTCAGTGGAATTATTGAGAGTATGAAACGATAAAGGCACCTTTTAAGGTGCCTTTGGGTGGAGGGGTCGCGTCACGTTAATGACGGCGATACTCATTTTCCTGGTAATCGCCAGATTCAATTTTGGCGATGCCTGCTTCTAATATCGAAATAAATTGTCTGGCAACATCGGTGGTTAACCAGAGCGTCTGACCAACTTCAGTCCCATCAGGGTCAGGGCGATTCGGGGTCTGGTAGTGCAAACGCAACATCAGCGCATCATAGCTGTCAACGGTGCTGATGTCCCATCCTACAAGCGGATGAGTCTGAATGACTTCATTATTCTTTTCCATTATGCCCCCTAATACGTGTTACAAGACAACGGTTTTCGAGGTTCAATGCGTGTTTTTTTCTGAAGCAACTTCAGTATATCAATAAATAAGGCTATTCACTGGAAATTTAAAGGGTGACAGAATAAATTTCTTCTTTTTAAGAATTATGTGCACAATAAAACAGCATGTTATTCATATTTTTTTGGCATGTTGTGCAGTTATTTTGAGTAATGGATTAAAAAGCGACCAGTTGCGCAAATAAAAAAGCCGGGGCGACCCGGCAAAAACGAACATTACTGCATATCATTTTTTATTCATTGACGAACCAGTCATCCGCGCTTTCCCAGGTTTCCTGTAGGATTTCGCTGATGCGTTCTTTATCCTCTTTTGTCGCGCCAATGACCGACAAATTGTTGGCTGCGGCATAACGGACGACAACATTGCCCGCGTTATCTGGAAAAGAGTGATGGATACGGCGGGAGAGTTCACCGGCCAGCGCGTCAATCGCGCCAGCAGGCAAAGGTGACGTTTTCGCTATAGTGACTTCAATACGCATAATGGCCCCCTGTTGAATATACTGTGTATTTATACAGTTAACCTTTCCGGCTTACAACAGTTGGCCACATTTTTTTTATTATTTTACTGACCAGCGTACGCGCTCGCCGCCGAGGAAGGGCACCAGTGAGTCATCGGCAAGCGTGATGCTTTCCGGGACGAGCTGCTCTTCGCGTACCAGTTCAACGTAGGTTTCATTGACCGGCAGGCCGTAGAACCGTGGCCCATTGAGTGAGCAGAACGCTTCAAAATGCGCGAGGGCGTTCATCTCTTCAAAGACCGTAGCGTAGCTGCCAAGCGCCGTCGGGGCATTAAAGCAGCCTGCGCAGCCGCAGCTGGTTTCTTTCCGATGACGGGCGTGCGGCGCGGAGTCGGTACCGAGGAAGGCACGGCTAAATCCGCTGGCAACCAGTTCACGCAAGGCCTGCTGGTGGACGTTACGTTTGAGGATCGGCAGGCAATACAGATGCGGGCGAATGCCGCCGACCAGCATATGGTTGCGATTAAACAGCAGATGCTGTGGCGTGATGGTGGCGGCTAACAGCTCGTTGCCGTCGCGAACGTACTCTGCGGCATCTTTGGTGGTAATGTGCTCAAACACGACCTTCAACGCCGTCAGACGCTGGCGCAGCGGCTCCATCACCGTTTCAATAAACCGTGCTTCGCGGTCAAAAATATCGATATCAGCATGGGTAACTTCGCCGTGTACCAGCAACGGCATGCCGAGTTTTTCCATGCGCTCCAGTACCGGCATGATCGTATCGACAGAGGTGACGCCGTGGCTGGAGTTGGTGGTCGCGTTGGCCGGATAGAGTTTTGCTGCGGTAAAGACGCCTTCGCGGAATCCGCGCTCAAGCTCATCAGGATCAAGCGTATCCGTTAAGTAGCAGGTCATCAGTGGGGTAAAGTCATGCCCGGCAGGAACGGCATCAAGAATGCGCTGGCGGTATGCGATGGCCGCATCGACCGTCGTAACAGGCGGCGCCAGGTTCGGCATCACTATCGCGCGGCCATAAATTTCACTGGTGTAAGGCACGACAGTTTTTAACATGTCGCCATCGCGAAGGTGAACGTGCCAGTCGTCTGGGCGGCGGATCTTTAAAACCTGGGATGGTGCAGTCATTAATATGCTCCGGCTGGGGGGATAGTCATTTTTGCCGGAAACCAAGGATAAGCGGAAACGTTTTCGTTTGCACGAAAAAAAAGGGCGCAAATGCGCCCTGGTGCGTTAGTCGGTGAACGGGATGATGATTTCGCCCGGTTTAACCTCTATGCCTTTGGCATATTTTTTCGCCAGCGCTTCGCCTTTGCTGCTGTCTTCACGCAAAACGTAGGCCGGTTGCTGATTAAAATAATTACGCAACGACTGATTCAGGTAAGGCATCAGCGTTTGCAGCACCGATTGCATTTTTTCCGGCGTTACGGTTGCATCCACCACTTCCATTTCTTGCAGATAAATCGCGCCTTTTTCTTTGTTAAAGACCGGTAGCGCTTTCAGCTTCAGTTTCATGGTGGCTTTCTGGCTGCCAAACAGGGAGCTCATATCCAGGTTCGCATCACCGGTTAGCGTGACTTTGTTGGGCTCTTCCCGGCCAATCTGGCTGCTGAGATTCGTCAGTACAATATGCGCATCCGCGATGCCCGGTAAGCCAATGTCTTTGGAAAAATTATTCCGTTTTTCAAGCGCCTGATTAATTTCTTGCTCGCTTACCGTGTACTGCGTGAGTTGGTTGCAGCCAACCAACAGGCCGCTAACCAACAATGCAGCGGCAAAGACAATCTTTTTCATGGGGTTCCTCAACATGATGCCCGTGTCGTAATCCTGACACAAAGCAGCATGTGGCACCAGCACGCCGCGCACCAGCAGAAAAAACTGAAAGGGTGGCGGCATGGCGCCTCCACCCACAAACATTAGAGGGCCATAGACGATAACAGGTTGATTTGCGTCTGTTTTGCCATGTTATCACGGTAATCAGCGACCCGGGTTGGCCAGTTTATGCCTGCGACCAGCGTCAGGTTACGTAATAACGGGAACAGATGAATATCGTCTTCAGACAGTTCACCGTTCACGGCATTAGGCTGCACAATCAATTTATCCAGCGCGCGCAGATCGTCGCTGATGTTTTTGATGAGC
Source organism: Citrobacter sp. CK206 (assembly GCF_030333125.1). Classification (NCBI taxonomy): domain Bacteria; kingdom Pseudomonadati; phylum Pseudomonadota; class Gammaproteobacteria; order Enterobacterales; family Enterobacteriaceae; genus Citrobacter; species Citrobacter sp. CK206. The sequence continues at coordinate 331,991 of NZ_JAOWGM010000029.1, read as the reverse complement.
CCACTGGAATGCGCCAGATTTTCGCCAAAGTCGCCAATCATGGCCTCTTTTTTCTCAGTGAAGTATTTCCGCGCCGACGGCGTGGAAAACTCATCAAATGCCGATTTTGCGAAACGCGGAAGGAGCAGGCGATTGGCGTAACCGTTAACTTTGCGTAGCCACTCATCAATCGCGGGGTTCTGTTTTCCGATCAGCAAGGGTTTGCCGTCAAGGTTGTCCACATAATGGACGATATCCATACTTTCGGGCAGATAACGGCTGTCGTCCTTTTGCAGAATGGGCGCCATTTTTTTGCCGATCATGCGGGTGGGCGTTGCGTCGTCGTCGTTTGCCAGGACGTTTAGCTCAACGGGAATATTTTTCAGGCCGAAAATCATGCGGGCTTTGATGCAGAAAGGGCAGTGATCGTAAATATAAAGCTTCACGTTTCTCCTCCATTTAACTGTCGGTTCTCTTTCAGTATGGAGGAGATGAAAGCAGGTATCAAATCAGGCGCCTGGCTCCAGCATGCCGCGTGGCGTCCGTTTGTGGCTGAATTGCCAGCCGAGCGCAAGAAAGGTCATGATTCCGATTACCCCAAGCATCATCCAGGGCAGTTCAGGCTGTTGCAGCGCTTTCCCCATATCGAACAACCATCCTCCGCCGATATACCCTATCGCGCCGCCAATGGCTAAACCCAGTCGACTGAAGCCCATATAGCTGCCGCGCGCCCGCGCATCGGACAGCGAGGCGCTGAGCGTTTCACGCGCCGGTTCTGCAATGACCGAACCGATATAGAACGTGCAAATGAGCGTGAAGAGCTGCTGTAAATTACCGACCAGCCCGACAGGCAACATACTGAGCGACATCAGCAGCAGTCCGGCCATCAGGCGGTGCTCGAGGCGAAAACGTTTCTCGCTCCAGCGGGCGATTGGGTAGAGCAGCGTCAGCGAGAGGCAGGCTTCGATCGCATACATCCACTTGACGGCGGCCGGTGATCCCGCGATGTCATTGACCATGATGGGCAGCATCAGCATCACCTGTACGGCCAGCATGTAGTATCCCGCCAGGGTCAGTACGTAAGTCACGAACCGTTTGTCCGCCATGACGCGCCCCATGCCCTCGCGTACCGGGATTTTCACCGTTGACAGCTTCCACGCCGGAAGCAGCCAGGCGTTAAACGCGGCGCACAAAACGAACAGTACCGCCCCCGTCGCGCATACCAGACGAAAGTCATACTGCAACAACCAGCTACCCAATAGCGCGCCAGTCACGGCGCCCGCGCTGTCCTGCATCATCAACAGCGAAAAGAAACGACCGCGTTGTTCCGGGCGAATCAGCTTGACGACCAGCGCAGAGCGCGGCGGATCGAAAAGGGTGCCGCCAAGCCCGGAAAGAAAGCAGGAAAACCAGAGCAGCCAGGGCTCATGGGCGATCCCCATTGTCGCGAATCCGGCTGCGCGCATAAGCATCCCGGTAACAATCATTGGCTTCGCGCCAAAACGGTCGGCAATCGCGCCGCCAAAAATGCCCAGCCCTTGCTGGATGAACTGGCGCAGTCCGAGCGCAATGCCGACCATCAATGCCGCCCAGCCCATCTGGTCGACAAAGCGAATGGAGATCAGTGGAAACACCACGAAAAAGCCTAATACGACCAGCATATTATCGATGAGCAGGAAATATTTACCCAGGTTCCTGGCCTGCGAGACACGCGACATTTCCCCTCCCGGGAAAGACACTCGTCATCCTTCACGTCGCAGGCGCGTCGGCGGCGTTCGCGCTCCCCGGCCACGTATTTCTGTGCGCTTTCAGGGAGTGACTCGCTTGCCGCCGTCCTGCAACTTGAATTCTGTTGAGTTTAAAAGGTGAGCACCTTCTATTCTGCGGTGTCGGCGCGTTTTTTCCCACCTTTGCCGGGACAATATTTTTTTATCAAAAGTCCATCTTGATAGAGAGTTTTCATCAAAATGTGTGAATAAGCCAAAAAATGACGATTTGCACTTTTCACAGAGCGTACAGGCGCAGGTATAGTAACGTTATCAGGGTGTGAAGACGTTACGGGAAGGAGTAGGTATAGAATGTTTGGCTATCGCAGTAACGTGCCAAAAGTACGCTTAACAACCGACCGTCTGGTTGTGCGTTTAGTACATGAGCGTGATGCCTGGCGTCTGGCCGATTATTACGCGGAAAATCGTCATTTTTTAAAACCCTGGGAACCCGTTCGTGATGAAAGCCACTGCTATCCTTCGGGCTGGCAGGCGCGTCTGAGCATGATCGCCGAGTTTCATAAACAGGGTTCAGCGTTCTATTTCGCGCTGCTCGACCCGGAAGAGAAAGAGATCATCGGCGTGGCCAATTTTTCTAACGTGGTGCGCGGCTCATTCCACGCCTGTTATCTGGGATACTCCATCGCACAAAAGTGGCAGGGGCAGGGGCTGATGTATGAGGCCTTAACCTCGGCGATTCGCTATATGCAGCGTACGCAACATATTCACCGTATTATGGCTAACTATATGCCGCATAATAAGCGCAGCGGCGACTTGCTGGCGCGACTCGGCTTTGAAAAAGAAGGGTATGCGAAAGATTACCTGTTGATTGACGGACAGTGGCGCGATCATGTGCTGACGGCGTTGACGACGACTGAATGGACCCCCGGTCGCTAAGGAGAGGACGATGAAATACGAACTAACCGCCACTGAAGCGCGAGTGATTGGCTGCCTGCTGGAAAAACAGGTGACAACGCCGGAGCAGTACCCGCTCTCGGTTAACGGCGTGGTTACCGCCTGCAATCAAAAAACCAACCGTGAACCGGTAATGAACTTATCGGAACATGAGGTGCAGGAACAGCTTGATAACTTAGTGAAACGCCATTTTCTGCGAACGGTGAGCGGCTTCGGCAATCGCGTCACCAAATATGAACAGCGCTTCTGCAACTCCGAGTTTGGCAATCTTAAACTGAGTCCGGCGGAGGTGGCGCTGATTGCCACGCTGCTGCTGCGCGGCGCCCAGACGCCAGGTGAACTGCGCAGCCGTGCATCCCGCATGTATGAATTCAGCGATATGGCAGAAGTGGAATCGACGCTGGAACAGCTTGCCGCCCGTGACGATGGCCCTTACGTTGTGCGCCTGGCGCGCGAACCTGGTAAGCGTGAAAGCCGGTATATGCACCTGTTTTGCGGCGAAGTCGATGAGCCGGTGAGTTCTGATGACGCGCCGCAGGCGGCGTCGGGCGATCTGCATGCGCGCGTTGAGGCGCTGGAAGGCGAAGTCGCGGAACTGAAACAGCGCCTTGATTCGCTCCTGGCGCACCTGGGAGACTAACGTGAAAAAATTACGTATCGGTGTTGTTGGGTTAGGGGGGATCGCCCAAAAAGCCTGGTTGCCCGTGCTGGGCGCATCCGGCGACTGGACGCTACAGGGGGCCTGGTCTCCTTCGCGGGATAAGGCGCTGCGCATTTGTGAAGGCTGGCGGATGCCGTACGTTGAGTCGTTGCCAGCGCTGGCGTCAACCTGCGACGCCATTTTCGTCCACTCCAGCACGGCGACGCATTATGAGGTGGTGAGCGAACTGCTCAATGCCGGAGTTCATGTCTGCGTCGATAAACCACTGGCGGAAAATCTGCGCGATGCGGAACGGCTGGTGGCGCTGGCCGAGCGCAAAAATTTGACGCTAATGGTCGGGTTTAACCGACGCTTCGCTCCGCTCTACCGCGATCTGAAAGCGCAACTGGGCGCCGCTGCTTCTGTCCGTATGGATAAACACCGGACGGACAGCGTCGGGCCGCATGATTTGCGTTTCACGCTGCTGGATGACTACCTGCACGTTGTGGACACCGCGCTGTGGCTGACGGACGGCAAGGCGCAACTGAACGGCGGCACGTTGCAGACCAACGATCTTGGCGAGATGCTGTATGCCGAGCACTATTTTTCGGCGGATCAGTTGCAAATTACCACCAGTATGCACCGTCGCGCCGGGAGTCAGCGTGAATGTGTGCAGGCGGTGACGGACGGTGGCCTGTTTGACGTGATGGACATGCGCGAATGGCGCGAGGAACGCGGTCAGGGCGTGGTGCATAAACCCATTCCGGGCTGGCAGACAACCCAGGAACAACGTGGATTTGCCGGATGCGCCCGTCATTTTATTGAATGCGTGCAAAATCAGACGGTTCCTGAAACGGCGGGCGAACAGGCGATTCTGGCGCAGCGCGTCGTAGAGAAACTCTGGCGCGAGGCAATGAGCGAATAACGCCCTGTAACATCTGGCTGTAGTAATTCATCATAATCCAGGTACTATATGCCAACTCAAAATAACACCTCTTTCTGACAGAGAATGATGGCAAACCGTGGATCGTTCTGTCGGCCTGATAAGACGTTTGTACGTGGTTATCAGGCACAACGATATTGCCGGATGGCGGCGTAAACGCCTTTATCCGGCCTGCGGTCGGCCATGCAAGGGTTTTGCTCCAGGGTCTGGAATACAACACTGATGAATTTATTAAAATCGCTGGCTGCCGTCAGCTCGATGACCATGTTTTCGCGCGTGCTTGGTTTTGCGCGTGACGCGATTGTCGCCAGAATTTTTGGCGCAGGGATGGCGACCGACGCCTTTTTCGTGGCATTCAAGTTACCGAATCTGTTGCGGCGCATTTTTGCCGAAGGGGCATTTTCCCAGGCGTTTGTGCCGATCCTTGCAGAATACAAGAGCAAGCAGGGCGAAGAGGCGACCCGGGTTTTTGTCGCCTATGTCTCCGGCCTGCTGACCCTGGCGTTAGCCGTAGTGACGGTGGCCGGTATGCTCGCCGCGCCGTGGGTGATCATGGTAACCGCGCCGGGTTTTGCCGATACCGCTGATAAATTCGCCCTGACCACCAAACTGCTGCAAATCACCTTTCCGTATATTCTGCTGATTTCGCTGGCCTCGCTGGTGGGCGCGATCCTCAACACCTGGAACCGTTTCTCGATTCCTGCGTTTGCGCCCACATTTCTGAACATCAGTATGATCGGCTTTGCGCTGTTTGCCGCGCCGTATTTTAATCCTCCCGTACTGGCGCTGGCCTGGGCGGTGACGGTGGGCGGCGTGCTGCAACTGGTTTACCAGCTTCCTCATCTGAAGAAAATTGGGATGCTGGTATTGCCGCGCATCAATTTTCGTGACGCAGGCGCGATGCGCGTTGTGAAGCAAATGGGCCCGGCGATCCTCGGCGTTTCGGTAAGCCAGATATCTCTGATCATCAACACCATTTTCGCCTCGTTTCTGGCTTCCGGTTCGGTTTCCTGGATGTATTATGCTGACCGACTGATGGAGTTCCCGTCAGGAGTTCTGGGCGTGGCGCTAGGCACCATTTTGCTGCCTTCACTGTCTAAAAGTTTTGCCAGCGGCAATCATGATGAGTATTGCCGTCTGATGGACTGGGGGCTGCGTCTGTGTTTTCTGCTGGCATTGCCGAGCGCCGTCGCGCTGGGCATTCTGGCCAAACCGCTGACGGTATCGCTGTTCCAGTACGGCAAGTTCACCGCCTTTGATGCGTCGATGACCCAGCGCGCGCTGGTGGCCTATTCCGTTGGTCTGATCGGCTTAATTGTGGTGAAAGTTTTGGCTCCGGGATTTTACTCGCGCCAGGATATCAAAACGCCGGTCAGAATCGCCATTGTGACGCTGATCATGACTCAGTTGATGAACCTGGCGTTTATCGGGCCGTTGAAGCATGCCGGTCTGTCGCTGTCTATTGGTCTGGCGGCGTGTCTGAATGCGTCGCTGCTGTACTGGCAACTGCGCAAACAGAAAATCTTTACTCCGCAGCCGGGCTGGACGTGGTTCCTGACCCGCCTGGTGATTTCCGTGCTGGTGATGTCCGCCGCGCTGGTTGGCATGTTGCATATTATGCCTGAGTGGTCAGAAGGGACGATGCTGTGGCGTCTGGCCCGACTGATGGCGGTTGTGGTTGTGGGGATTGCCGCCTATTTCGCCGCGCTGGCGGTGTTGGGCTTTAAAGTGAAGGAATTTACTCGCCGGACGGCATAGAGCCTCTATCCGGCAAATCGCCCGGTGGCGCTGCCGCTTACCGGGCATACGAGTTGTTCTGTGATCGTGTAGGCCGGATAAGGCGTAGCCGCCATCCGGCAATCAGATAGAGATTTTTTTCCCGCCACGGTGGGGAGAGGCGGTTTGACCGTTCGCGCCATACAGCGTCGGTTCCTGATGCGGTTTCAGCATGTCGAGCGCCTGATGATTCCGTTCAATCTGCCCTTCCAGCAGCCAACCATTATGTTGGTTGAGATCGCGTAAATGCTGCGTTTTTTCCGTAATCGCCTGCCAGCGTCTGGCGACATCATCATTAACGTTACGCTGCGCATCTTGTTCAAGACGGCGCTGCTGCTCCAGATAATCCAGCGTCGCCAGTAAAGAGCTTTTTTCTTCTGTAATACGCTGTAACTGGCTACCGTTAATGTGACCTACGGAGAGCTGCTGCTGCTCGGCATCCATCACCTTTTTCAGGTCATTGAGGACAGCCGTCATATGATCCAGAATTTCTGACAGACGAGTCATACGCTTATTTACTCTGTAAGTAGCTCTGCGCCTCGCGGATCAGCGAGTCTGCAATTTTACCGGTGTCCATCTTCAACTCACCGTTACGAATCGCCGTTTTCAGGGCTTCCACGCGCTCCATATTGATATCGCCGGTGCCGGGTTGCATCAGTTTCGCCTGAGCATCGCTTAACTTCACACTGGTACTGGTCGTGGTTGACGCTTTTTCCTGACGCGCTTTTTGTACCGGCGCATCGCTGGTTTCGCGCGGTTGGACAGTGCTAACGGGCTTCAAAGGTGAGGTACGGTCAATGCTCATTTATTTATCCTCATCGAGGGGTTACGCTGTAGCAGCCAGCTATCATCATTGGTTGATTATTTATCGGCAGCCACTACAAAATCTTTAACTCATTATAGATTAATAAGAATATTCCCATCAGGATCGACGGTTCCACTCACGACCTGGCCTGACAACATGCGTACGCGCGCGTTTTGCGCGACGGCGGCATTGTTCAGTGCCTGGCCTTCCGCATTGACGCTAAATCCGTCGCCGCTCGCCACCACCAGAACGCGCTGACCGGCTTTTATCCGCCATGCCTGGCGCAACATACTGAGCTGTATTGGCTGCCCGGGAACGAGGTCGCGCAAGCTGACGGCGTCCTGAATCTGGTTGATGTCCAGGACGGTTCGCGGGGGAAGCTGATCCAGCCGTCCGCGTTTTAGCGTGATGTTAGCCGGGCCAAGCGCACCGCCACGGGCGACGGAGGCCGCGGCAACAACGTAATTCCCCGTTGCCTGTACATTTACCTGTAGGTAGCGCTTTTCGTTTGCGCAGCGCGCCAGTACGTTCACATGCCCCCATAATTTCGCACTTCCGGTTACGCTCAGCGCGGGCTGTTCGCAATTCGGCAACAGATTGGGCGACGTGCGGATCGTGACGACGACGTCATCGCTGAACCCTGCCAGACGCTGAGAAAACCAGTCCGTTAACTGGGCATTCAGATCCTGGGCCATCGTCAGGGGGCTGAACAGCAGCGCCAGCAGCGCTATTCCACGTTTTAACGTTTGCATCGTCACTTCCCGCCAGTTTAAGCAATGACAGGATTCTACCTGCGTACCACAAGCATCAACGCAACAAATAGCGACGCATTTTGCGTTTATTCCGGCGATAACGCGCGCGTGATGGGATTTAAGCTGTTGGCTGAATTTTGTCATTTGCGGAGGAGATATGCTCGATAAGCTCGATGCCGCCTTACGTTTTCAACAAGAAGCGCTGAATCTGCGCGCCCAACGCCAGGAGGTGTTGGCCGCCAATATCGCTAACGCCGACACCCCTGGGTATCAGGCGCGTGATATGGATTTCGCCAGCGAACTCAAAAAAGTCATGGTGCGTGGCCGGGAAGAAACCGGCGGGATCGCGTTGAAGCTCACCTCTGCACAACACATTCCGGCCCAGACCGTCGCGTCTCCTTCGGTGGATCTGCTCTACCGTATTCCTGACCAGCCGTCCCTTGATGGCAATACCGTCGATATGGACCGCGAGCGTACGCAGTTTGCGGATAACAGTCTGAAATACCAGACGGGCCTCACCGTGTTGGGTGGACAAATCAAAGGCATGATGAATGTGCTACAGGGAGGAAACTAATTCGTGGCGCTGTTAAACATTTTTGATATTGCCGGGTCGGCGCTCACCGCGCAGTCCAAACGTCTTAACGTGGCGGCCAGTAACCTGGCGAACGCCGATAGCGTCACCGGGCCGGACGGTCAACCGTATCGCGCTAAACAGGTGGTCTTTCAGGTAGACGCGGCGCCAGGGGCGGCAACCGGTGGGGTAAAAGTGGCGGACGTCATTGAAAGTCAGGCGCCGGACAAACTGGTGTATGAGCCTGGCAACCCGCTGGCGGACGCCAACGGGTACGTAAAAATGCCTAATGTGGACGTGGTCGGTGAAATGGTCAACACCATGTCAGCCTCGCGCAGCTATCAGGCAAACGTCGAAGTTCTTAATACCGTGAAAAGCATGATGCTTAAAACGCTGACATTAGGCCAGTAAAGGAGGCGCGTATGTCTATTGCCGTAAATATGAATGACTCGACCAACTCGGGAGTCGCATCCACCAGCAGTGGCAGTTCGCTGACGGGAAGCAGCGCGAGTGATTTACAAAGCAGCTTCCTGACATTGCTGGTCGCGCAGTTGAAGAATCAGGACCCGACCAACCCACTGCAAAACAACGAGCTGACCACGCAACTGGCGCAGATCAGCACCGTTAGCGGAATTGAAAAACTGAACACCACGCTGGGCGCGATTTCCGGGCAGATCGACAACAGCCAGTCGCTACAGGCCAGCACCCTGATTGGTCATGGCGTCATGATCCCCGGCACCACCATTCTGGCCGGTACGGGCACCGAAGAGGGCGCGACCATCACCACGACGCCGTTTGGCGTGGAGTTGCAGCAGGCAGCGGATAAAGTCACCGCCACCATTACCGACAAAGACGGCAAGGTGGTGCGTACGATCAATATCGGCGAGCTGAAGGCTGGCGTTCATACCTTTACCTGGGACGGTACGTTGGAGGATGGCACAAGCGCGCCAAACGGTTCCTATAACGTCGCGATCGCCGCCAGCAACGGCAGTACGCAGCTTGTGGCGCAACCGCTTCAGTTTGCGCTGGTTCAGGGGGTTATCCGCAACAGTAGCGGTAATACCCTGGATTTAGGGACCTACGGAACCACCACACTCGACGAAGTACGGCAGATCATTTAAGCCTTTACACTTATCAGGAGTAAGTCATGGCCTTTTCTCAAGCGGTCAGCGGTCTGAACGCAGCAGCGACCAACCTCGATGTTATTGGTAATAACATCGCCAACTCCGCCACCTACGGGTTTAAATCCGGTACGGCGTCTTTTGCTGATATGTTCGCGGGCTCCAAAGTGGGCCTGGGCGTTAAAGTCGCCGGGATTACCCAGGACTTTACCGACGGCACTACCACCAACACCGGGCGTGGCCTGGATGTTGCGATTAGCCAGAACGGTTTCTTCCGTCTGGTAGACAGCAACGGCTCCGTTTTCTACAGCCGTAACGGTCAGTTCAAACTGGATGAGAACCGCAATCTGGTTAACATGCAGGGGCTGCAACTGACCGGCTATCCGGCAACCGGAACGCCGCCGACGATCCAGCAGGGTGCCAACCCAGGCCCGATCACCATCCCGAACACCCTGATGGCCGCGAAGGCAACCACCACGGCGTCTATGCAGATCAACCTTAACTCCAGCGATGAACTGCCGTCGAAAACGCCGTTTGATCCGAGCGATGCGGATTCCTACAACAAAAAGGGTACCGTTACCGTTTTTGACAGTCAGGGTAACGCCCATGATGTGAATGTGTTCTTTGTTAAGACGCAGGACAACACCTGGGAAGTTCACACCATGGACAGCAGCGATCCAACTGCGACGCCGACGTTGTCTACCACGATGGAATTCAATGAAAACGGGATGCTGGTTTCTGGCGGTTCCGCCAATATCGTCACTGGCGCAATTAATGGTGCGGACCCAGCCTCTTTCTCCCTGAGCTTCCTGAACTCCATGCAGCAGAACACCGGTGCGAACAATATCGTCGCGACCAACCAGAACGGCTATAAGCCGGGCGATCTGGTGAGCTATCAGATCAATGATGACGGCACCGTAGTGGGTAACTATTCCAACGAACAAACGCAGGTTCTGGGGCAGATCGTGCTGGCTAACTTCGCCAACAATGAAGGTCTGGCTTCTCAGGGCGATAACGTCTGGGCGGCGACGCAGGCTTCAGGCGTTGCGCTGCTTGGTACGGCGGGTACGGGTAACTTCGGTAAGTTGACCAACGGCGCGCTGGAATCCTCAAACGTGGATTTGAGTAAAGAGCTGGTGAATATGATCGTCGCGCAGCGTAACTATCAGTCAAACGCGCAGACCATCAAAACCCAGGATCAGATCCTCAACACCCTGGTTAACCTGCGCTAAGCGCCTGACGGGATGGCTTAATGGATCACGCAATATATACCGCCATGGGCGCGGCCAGTCAGACGCTTAATCAACAAGCGGTGACGGCCAGCAACCTGGCGAACGCCTCCACGCCGGGTTTTCGTGCGCAACTTAATGCGTTGCGCGCGGTGCCGGTGGAAGGTCTCTCTTTACCGACGCGTACGCTGGTGGCTGCGTCCACGCCGGGAGCCGATATGACGCCCGGGCAGATGGATTACACCTCGCGCCCGCTGGATGTGGCACTGCAACAGGATGGCTGGCTGGTTGTTCAGACCGCTGATGGTAACGAGGGATACACCCGTAACGGCAGCATTCAGGTGGACCCGACCGGGCAACTGACAATTCAGGGGCATCCAGTTATCGGTGAAGCCGGGCCGATTGCCGTTCCTGAAGGTTCAGAAATCACCATCGCGGCAGACGGGACTATCTCTGCGCTTAACCCTGGCGATCCGGCCAATACCGTCGCACCGGTAGGACGTCTGAAGCTGGTGAAAGCGCTTGGCAGCGAAGTGCAACGCGGCGATGACGGTATGTTCCGTTTAAGCGCGGTGACACAGGCTGCGCGTGGCCCGGTGTTGCAGGCTGACCCGTCCATTCGCGTGATGTCTGGCGTACTGGAGGGCAGTAACGTGAATGCGGTGTCCGCCATGAGCGATATGATCGCTAACGCCCGCCGTTTTGAAATGCAGATGAAGGTTATCAGCAGCGTGGATGACAATGCCGGGCGCGCTAACCAACTGCTGTCGATGAGTTAATACAGGACATTTTATGATCAGTTCATTATGGATCGCCAAAACCGGCCTGGACGCGCAGCAAACCAACATGGATGTGATTGCCAACAACCTGGCAAACGTCAGCACCAATGGTTTTAAGCGTCAACGTGCGGTGTTTGAAGACCTGCTGTACCAGACGATTCGTCAGCCTGGCGCGCAGTCGTCAGAACAGACGACTTTACCTTCTGGTCTGCAAATCGGTACGGGCGTTCGCCCGGTCGCCACCGAGCGTCTGCATAGTCAGGGCAACCTGTCTCAGACCAACAACAGTAAAGATGTCGCCATCAAAGGGCAGGGCTTCTTCCAGGTGATGCTGCCGGATGGCACTTCTGCTTATACCCGTGACGGTTCTTTCCAGGTGGATCAGAACGGTCAACTGGTCACGGCGGGCGGCTTCCAGGTACAGCCAGCGATCACCATTCCGGCGAACTCGCTGAGCATCACCGTGGGTCGCGATGGCGTGGTAAGCGTAACTCAGCAGGGGCAGGCCGCGCCGGTACAGGTGGGGCAGCTTAACCTGACTACGTTCATGAACGATACGGGTCTGGAAAGCATTGGTGAAAACCTGTACACCGAAACGCAATCCTCGGGTGCGCCAAATGAGAGTACGCCAGGGCTTAACGGTGCGGGTCTGCTGTATCAGGGCTATGTCGAAACCTCTAACGTAAACGTGGCGGAAGAACTGGTGAATATGATCCAGGTTCAGCGCGCTTACGAAATTAACAGCAAAGCGGTATCGACTACCGATCAGATGCTGCAAAAACTGACGCAACTCTAAGTGTCGTCCGGTGAGGGAAACCTCACCGGCACACTGATTTTGAAGATGAAGGCAATGCAAAAATACGCTGCGCACCATTACCCGATTATGGCCCTGCTGGTGGTTTCACTGACAGGATGTGCCTGGATACCTTCCACACCGCTCGTGCAGGGCGCGACCACTGCACAGCCCATACCGGGCCCGACTCCGGTGGCGAATGGTTCCATTTTTCAGTCTGCGCAGCCGATCAACTATGGCTATCAGCCGCTGTTTGAAGACCGACGTCCACGCAATATCGGCGATACGCTGACGATTGTATTGCAGGAAAACGTCAGCGCCAGTAAGAGCTCCTCCGCCAATGCCAGCCGTGACGGTAAAACCAACTTCGGCTTTGATACGGTTCCTCGTTATTTGCAGGGATTGTTCGGCAACGCGCGTGCAGATATGGAAGCCTCTGGCGGGAACTCCTTCAATGGTAAAGGTGGCGCGAACGCCAGCAATACCTTTAGCGGCACGCTGACCGTGACCGTCGATCAGGTACTGGCAAATGGCAATTTACACGTCGTGGGTGAAAAACAGATCGCCATTAATCAGGGCACTGAGTTCATCCGCTTCTCCGGGGTCGTGAACCCACGCACCATCAGCGGCAGCAACTCCGTTCCGTCAACACAGGTTGCGGATGCGCGCATTGAATATGTCGGCAACGGCTATATCAACGAGGCGCAAAATATGGGTTGGCTGCAACGTTTCTTCCTTAACTTGTCGCCGATGTAAGCGAGGTCTCCAGTGTTTAAATCTCTTGTTGGAATTGTACTGATACTGGCAACCACCCTGGCGCATGCCGATCGTATTCGGGATCTGACCAGCGTGCAGGGGGTGCGGGAAAACTCGCTGATTGGTTATGGGCTGGTGGTCGGCCTGGACGGGACGGGCGACCAGACGACCCAGACGCCCTTTACCACCCAGACGCTGAATAACATGCTGTCTCAGTTGGGGATCACCGTCCCGACGGGCACCAATATGCAGTTGAAAAACGTTGCGGCGGTAATGGTCACGGCGCAATTTCCGGCATTCGGTCGCCAGGGGCAAACGATCGACGTGGTGGTGTCCTCAATGGGGAACGCGAAAAGTCTGCGCGGCGGTACATTGCTGATGACGCCGCTGAAAGGGGTCGATAGCCAGGTGTATGCCCTGGCGCAGGGAAATATTTTAGTCGGCGGCGCAGGGGCGTCTGCGGGCGGCAGCAGCGTGCAGGTTAACCAACTCAATGGCGGGCGTATCACCAATGGCGCAATTATTGAACGCGAGCTGCCCAGCCAGTTTGGCGGCGGAAATACCCTCAATCTGCAACTGAACAACGAAGACTTCGCAATGGCGCAGCAGATTACTGACACCATCAACCGTGCCCGTGGATATGGCAGTGCGACCGCGCTGGATGCGCGCACGATTCAGGTTCGCGTACCCAGCGGCAACAGCTCGCAGGTCCGTTTCCTGGCGGATATCCAGAATCTGGAGGTGAACGTCACACCACAGGACGCGAAGGTGGTGATTAACTCCCGTACCGGTTCCGTGGTGATGAACCGTGAAGTGACGCTGGACAGCTGCGCCGTCGCGCAAGGCAATTTGTCCGTAACGGTGAATCGCCAGGCGAACGTCAGCCAGCCGGACACGCCGTTTGGCGGGGGGCAGACGGTCGTCACACCACAAACGCAGATTGATTTACGTCAGAGCGGCGGTTCGCTGCAAAGCGTCCGTTCCAGCGCTAACCTGAACAACGTCGTCCGCGCGCTGAATGCGCTGGGCGCCACGCCGATGGATCTGATGTCCATCCTGCAATCCATGCAGAGCGCGGGTTGTCTGCGCGCCAAACTGGAAATTATCTGATGATTGGTGACAGCAAACTGTTGGCCAGCGCAGCCTGGGATGCGCAATCGCTCAATGAGCTGAAAGCCAAAGCGGGGCAAGATCCGGCGGCGAATATCCGCCCGGTCGCTCGTCAGGTTGAAGGGATGTTTGTGCAGATGATGCTGAAAAGCATGCGGGAAGCGCTGCCGAAAGACGGCATATTCAGCAGCGATCAAACGCGACTGTACACCAGCATGTATGACCAGCAGATTGCGCAGCAGATGACCGCCGGTAAAGGGTTGGGACTGGCGGAGATGATGGTCAGGCAGATGACCGAGGGGCAGACGCAGCCTGCGGAAGAAGCGCCGCAGGTACCAATGAAGTTCCCTCTGGAAACGGTGACCAGCTATCAAAATCAGGCGCTGACGCAGCTGGTGCGTAAGGCGATGCCAAAAGCGCCGGAAAATAATGATGAGCCGCTGTCCGGCGACAGCAAAGACTTCCTGGCCCAGCTTTCGCTTCCGGCACGCCTGGCGAGTGAACAAAGCGGCGTGCCGCATCATCTGATTCTGGCGCAGGCGGCGCTGGAGTCGGGATGGGGTCAGCGACAGATCCGCCGTGAAAATGGTGAGCCGAGCTTTAACCTGTTTGGCATTAAGGCCTCGTCCAACTGGAAGGGGCCGGTAACAGAGATCACCACCACCGAATATGAGAACGGCGAAGCGAAGAAGGTAAAAGCGAAATTCCGTGTTTACAGCTCCTATCTGGAGGCGCTATCGGATTATGTGGGGCTGCTGACCCGTAACCCGCGCTATGCCGCGGTGACCGCCGCGTCTACCGCTGAACAGGGCGCACAGGCGTTACAAAATGCCGGTTATGCGACCGATCCTGACTATGCGCGTAAATTAACCAGCATGATTCAACAGCTGAAATCCATGAGCGACAAGGTGAGCAAAACGTACAGCGCGAATCTCGACAATCTCTTTTAAATAGCTCAAGTCCAGGAACCCGCTGCCGATAATAACCAGTATTGAAGGATTACAAGGAACCTCCATGTCCAGCTTAATTAACAACGCCATGAGCGGACTTAGCGCAGCCCAGGCTGCGTTAAATACTGCCAGTAATAACATCTCCAGCTATAACGTTGCCGGGTATACCCGACAGACGACGATTATGGCGCAGGCCAACAGTACGCTGGGAGCGGGCGGTTGGGTCGGTAATGGCGTCTACGTTTCTGGCGTACAGCGTGAGTATGATTCTTTTATTACCAATCAGTTACGCGCGGCGCAGAATCAGAGCAGTGGTTTGACCGTGCGGTATGAGCAAATGTCGAAAATTGATAACCTGCTCTCCAGTACCACCAGCTCGATTTCGACCTCTCTGCAAGGTTTCTTCACCAGCCTGCAAACGCTGGTCAGCAACGCGGAAGACCCGGCAGCGCGTCAGGCGCTTATCGGTAAAGCCGACGGCCTGGTAAACCAGTTTAAAACGACCGATCAGTACCTGCGCGATCAGGATAAGCAGGTCAATATCGCCATTGGCTCCAGCGTTGAACAGATCAACAATTACGCGAAGCAAATCGCCAGCCTGAACGATCAGATTTCCCGTCTGACCGGGGTGGGCGCGGGCGCTTCACCGAACGATCTTCTCGACCAACGCGACCAACTGGTGAGTGAGCTGAACCAGATTGTTGGTGTGGAAGTTAGCGTCCAGGACGGCGGCACCTATAACCTGACGATGGCGAATGGCTATACCCTCGTACAGGGCAGCAGCGCCCGTCAACTGGTCGCGGTGCCGTCCAGCGCCGATCCGTCACGCACCACGGTCGCCTATGTTGATGCGACTGCCGGAAACATTGAAATCCCGGAAAAATTGCTCAATAGCGGCTCGCTTGGCGGGTTGCTGACGTTCCGCTCTCAGGATCTGGATCAGACTCGCAATACCCTCAACCAGCTGGCGCTGGCCTTTGCCGAAGCGTTTAATGCCCAGCATAAACAGGGATATGATGCCAATGGCGATCAGGGCGAGGACTTCTTTTCCATCGGTAAACCGTCCGTATTGAGTAATGCGAAAAATACGGGTAGCGGGACATTGTCTGCGGAAGTCACCGACAGTTCCGCGGTACAGGCTACCAATTATAAGCTGGTATTTGATGGTCAGGACTGGCAGGTCACCCGCTTGTCAGACAACACCAGCTTTAAGGCGGTTGAAACCAACGGGAAACTGACGTTTGACGGGCTGGAAGTGACGGTCGGGGCAGGGGCAAATGCGAATGACAGCTTTACCCTGAAACCGGTCAGCGATGCCATTGTGAACATGAACGTGCTGGTGACCGATGAATCCAAAATTGCGATGGCTTCCGATCCCGATGCGGGTGGGAGCGATAACCGTAACGGTCAGGCGCTGCTGGATTTGCAAACCCAGAAAACGGTAGGGAATAAGTCCTTTAATGATGCTTATGCGACGCTGGTCAGCGATGTGGGGAACAAAACCGCCACGTTGAAAACCAGCAGCACGGCGCAGGGCAATGTCGTGACGCAGTTGTACAACCAGCAGCAATCGATTTCCGGCGTTAACCTTGATGAAGAATACGGCAACCTGCAACGCTATCAGCAGTACTACCTGGCGAACGCCCAGGTGCTGCAAACCGCGAATACGCTGTTTGATGCGCTGTTGGGCATTCGCTAAGGGAGAGGAGGATAAATGCGTATCAGTACCCAGATGATGTACCAGCAGAATATGCGTGGTATCACCAATTCCCAGGCTGAATGGATGAAGTACGGTGAGCAGATGTCCACCGGTAAGCGCGTGATTAATCCGTCTGACGATCCTATTGCCGCTTCTCAGGCTATCGTACTCGCTCAGGCCCAGGCTCAGAACAGTCAGTATGCGCTGGCACGTACCTTTGCCACTCAGAAAGTGTCGCTGGAAGAAAACGTGCTAAGTCAGGTGACAGCTGCAATTCAAACTGCGCAGGAAAAAATCGTTTACGCCGCTAACGGCACCTTAAGCGATGATGACCGCGCCTCGCTGGCGAGCGATCTACAGGGGATTCGCGATCAGTTAATGAACCTGGCCAACAGTACCGACGGCAACGGTCGTTACATTTTCGCAGGCTATAAAACTGAAAAAGCGCCGTTTGATCAGGCAAATGGCGACTATAGCGGCGGCACTGAAAACATCACCCAGCAGGTTGATGCTTCGCGTACGATGGTGATTGGTCATACGGGCGATCAGATTTTTAATCGTATTACCAGTAATGCCGTACCGGAGCCTGATAACAGCGCTTCAGAAACCAGCCTGTTTGCGATGCTGGATACAGCCATTGCAGCGCTGAAAACGCCGGTTGCTGACGATGATGTGAAGAAGGCGGAAGCTGCTGCGGCGATTGATAAAACAAACCGTGGCCTGAAAAACTCCCTTAATAACGTCCTGACCGTTCGTGCGGAACTGGGAACGCAATTGAGTGAGCTGGATTCCCTGGATTCATTGGGAAGTGAGCGCGCGCTGGGTCAGGCACAGCAGATGAGCGATCTGGTCGATGTGGACTGGAACGCGGCCATCTCGTCGTATGTAATGCAACAGGCTGCGTTACAGGCGTCCTATAAAGCGTTTAGCGATATGCAAGGAATGTCTCTGTTTCAGTTGAACAGATAGCACATGTTTTGAAACATATCATGAAACTGGGTATGTTTTGTCTGCCCGCTCCCTTCACCCCGGAGCGGGCATTTTTTTGCCCGGAAAACAGATAACGGGCACCGATTGCAGGTACAAAAAAGCCGACCCGCAGGTCGGCTTTATCTTTAACATCGCGTTCAGCTTATTCTACAGGCTGCGGGCGCGTGGCTGGTGCGGCGGCCTGATGCGTTGCGCTATGACCACCTGCCGCACCTTTACCTTCAAAGATGAAGGCAGGGCGCTGCCAGTCGCTTTGATGTGGCGCTTCCGGGACATATTCCGGCGCAGGCGCGCGGGTCATCGGCGCACTGGCGTGGCTGACGGATTTCTCCCCGGTTGTTACCGCGCTTTCTGACACGGTTTCAGCAACGGCGACGGCGACAGGCGCAGCGACAATCTCTTCCGGTTCAGCGGCAACAACGACAGGTTCAACCGTTTCTGTAACGATCTCTTCCGGTTCGGCGATGACAACGTCAGCGGATTCTTCAGCCGTCGTGGTTTCCTGAACGTCAGCGACAGGTTCCGCTTGCGCAGCGACTTCCTGCGCAACAGGGACGTCAGCCTCTGCAATCACCTGAGGTTGTTCTTCAACCGGGGTGGCAATCACTTCAGGATGCGTTGTTTCCACAGTAGCGGGCTGAGGTTCAGCGACAACGGTTTCAGTTTGAGCCGGTGCGTCTACAACCTGTTCGGCTGCGGCAGCGACGACCTGCGGCTCTACTGCAACCGGCTGAGCTTGTACGGTCTCTTCTTCGCGCTGTGCTTCAACCTGCGTATCCTGAGGACGGGCGACAGGGTAGCGAATCCACACTTTGCCAGACGCCATTTCCGGTGAAGCGCAAGCGACGGTTAACGGCATTGGCGATTGAAGCGGGTAACGCTCATCGCGGTAGCGACGACGACGCTGGCCGCTGACGCGCAGGTGGCGAGGAGAACGACGGGAGCGACGCGGCATTCCTGCGTTATCACGCGCTTCGCCGTTTTCTTCCTGCTCTGCTGGCGCAACATCTGCGATCGCTGGCAGGTCGACTTTCGCCAGTTCAGTACGCTGAGCAGGCGCGCTTTGCGTAGCAGGCTGGGCGGCGACAGCGTCTTCGACGACTGGCGTTGCGACAGCTTCTGCTTCAGAGGTTGCAGAGTCTGTGTAACGAACTTTCTGGCTCAGCTGACGCTGTTTGCGGCGAGGCTGCGCCTGACGAACGCGTTCTTCCTGTTCCGTCTCCTGAGCCGGTTGCTCATCCAGATTCAGCGCCTTGACTTCTTGCTGTGCCTGACGTTTTTCATCGTTGCGACGACGGTTGCGTTCACGACGCGGCGTCTGCTGCTCGTCACCGGACTTCGCCTTATCGGCAACGTCGTTAGACTGCTGGCGGTTGTCACGCGCTTCTGCGTTCTGCTGCTGCGCCTGACGACGGTTACGACGGTTGTCATCACGGTTTTCACCGCCTTCAGCGCGGTTGTCGCGATTATCACGGTTGTCACGGCGATCGTTACGGTCGCGGCGATTATTCTGGCGAGACTTACGACGATCCTGCTGACGCTCCGGTTTTTCCTCTGCTTTCGGTGCAGGTTGTTCAACCGGCTTAGCGACTTCGCTGCCGCTGAACATGTTTTTCAGCGCGCCGAAGAAGCGAGTAAGCAGACCTGGTTGTGCAGGCGCAGTGGCAACGGCTTTCGGTGCTGCCGTCGCTGCTTTCACCGCAGGTTCTGCTGGCGTCGGCGCAGGCGGCACTTCCGGCATCGCGAAGGTCGCCAGTGCTGGCTGTTCAGGGCGTTTACGCTCGGCGTACTCTTCTTCAGAAGGCAACGCCATCGCTTCTTCATGCAGTTTCGGCAGCATGTAGCTCAGGGTTGGCGTTTCTTCCCCTTTACGTACGCGCAAAACGGAGTAGTGCGGCGTTTCCATCTGATCGTTTGGTACGATCACGCAGCGCACGCCATCCTGGCGAGTCTCAATAGCATTAACCGCGGTGCGCTTTTCGTTAAGCAGGTAAGAGGCGATCGGAACCGGAACAATGGCGTGAACTTCCTGGGTATTCTCTTTCAGCGCTTCTTCTTCAATCAGACGCAGAATAGACAGGGAGAGCGATTCGTTGTCGCGGACGGTGCCGGTGCCGCTACAGCGTGGGCAGACGTGATGGCTGGACTCGCCCAGAGACGGGCTGAGACGCTGGCGGGACATCTCCAGCAGGCCAAAACGAGAAATATGGCTAATCTGGATACGCGCACGATCCTGACGTACCGCTTCGCGCAGACGGTTTTCCACCGCGCGCTGGTGGCGTACTGGCGTCATGTCGATGAAGTCGATAACGATCAGGCCGCCGAGGTCGCGCAAGCGCAACTGGCGAGCAATTTCATCGGCCGCTTCCAGGTTTGTGTTAAACGCGGTTTCTTCGATATCGCCGCCGCGTGTGGCACGCGCGGAGTTAATATCAATCGCGGTTAACGCTTCGGTTGTGTCAATAACGATAGAGCCGCCGGAAGGCAGACGCACTTCACGCTGGAAGGCGGATTCAATTTGCGACTCGATCTGGTAGTGGCTGAACAGCGGAATTTCGCCGGTGTAAAGCTTAATCTTGCTGCTGAAATCCGGGCGACCCAACGCCGCGATGTGCTGGCGCGCCAGCTCAAGCACTTTCGGATTATCGATAAGAATTTCGCCGATATCCTGACGTAAGTAGTCACGGAATGCGCGGACGATAACGTTGCTTTCCTGATGGATCAGGAATGGAGCAGGGCGGCTTTCAGCGGCTTTCTGAATCGCTTCCCAGTGTTTCAGGCGGAAGCTCAGGTCCCACTGCAACGCTTCGGCGGATTTGCCGACGCCTGCGGTACGCACGATAAGCCCCATGCCGTCAGGCAGTTCGAGGCTTGCCAGCGCTTCTTTTAATTCGGTGCGATCGTCGCCTTCAATGCGACGGGAGATGCCGCCCGCGCGCGGGTTGTTCGGCATTAAAACCAGATAGCTCCCTGCCAGACTGATAAACGTCGTCAGCGCAGCGCCTTTGTTGCCGCGTTCTTCTTTATCAATCTGAACAATCACTTCCTGACCTTCGCGCAACACATCTTTAATGTTTGGACGGCCGTGGGCGTTGTAGTTGGCGGGGAAATATTCGCGGGCAATTTCTTTTAACGGGAGGAAACCGTGACGTTCAGCGCCGTAATCAACAAAAGCCGCTTCCAGACTCGGTTCGATACGGGTAATTTTGCCTTTATAGATGTTCGCTTTTTTCTGCTCGTGTCCTGGACTCTCAATGTCCAGGTCGTACAGGCGCTGCCCATCTACAAGGGCAACACGCAACTCTTCCTGCTGAGTTGCGTTGATTAACATTCTTTTCATCGTAACTTACTCATTATTCTTACATTGACGACTAAGCTGCGGGCATAGTAATGCCTTTCCGGGTGTGAACCGATGGCCTCGTGTCTATTCGCGTCGCCAACCTCACGGTTATCGTCTGCTCAAAGAGGCGCAGAGTGTCGGTTGCCTGTATTTCATACGGAAATACAGCGCAATTATCAGGGGAACAGCCTGGGAGTTACTCTCCAGAGAAGATTCCATTATGTTCATCGTCTTTCACGCCGCAGATGCGTTGGCTTCATCTGCTCACCCGGGCATAAGCTCCTGGGGATTCCCAGATTTGCCGCCTTTCTGCAACGCGTAGTACATAGAACATATACCGGTAAGGACTGCAACCCGCAGCCCGCTAACTGCCTGAAAAATCAATACGTCTTACGCCATTGCTGCGTTGATGATCTGTCTGGCAAAATGGGTCATTCCGTAAAATTTCTTGTTTTAACAAGGTTCGACACGGAAACGGTTACATTATTCCACTGCTAACCTTGTTATAGCAAGATGACTTTTACCATTTATCACCCGGTTACTCACAGTTTTTTCACTTCCTCATGGCGATTGGTTTAATAACCAGCAAATTGGTCATGTTGAACGTGAGTAACAGGATATAGAAGTAAATATAAGCATAGAAAAATGAGTGGCGCTAATCCTTATGGCTATTTAGAATCGGCCCCCATGAAAACTGAGACTCCATCCGTAAAAATAGTTGCCATTACTGCCGACGAAGCGGGGCAACGCATCGATAACTTTTTGCGCACGCAACTCAAAGGCGTACCGAAAAGCATGATTTACCGCATTTTGCGTAAAGGCGAAGTGCGGGTGAACAAAAAACGCATCAAACCGGAATATAAGCTCGAAGCCGGGGATGAAGTGCGTATTCCGCCGGTGCGCGTCGCCGAACGCGAAGAAGAGGTCGTTTCGCCGCATTTGCAAAAAGTGGCGGCGCTGGCCGATGTCATTTTGTATGAAGATGACCATATCCTGGTGCTGAACAAACCTTCCGGCACGGCGGTGCATGGCGGAAGCGGGTTGAGCTTCGGCGTTATCGAGGGGCTGCGCGCGTTGCGGCCAGAAGCGCGTTTCCTGGAACTGGTGCATCGTCTTGACCGCGATACCTCTGGCGTACTGCTGGTTGCGAAAAAACGCTCAGCGCTGCGTTCTTTGCATGAGCAACTGCGTGAGAAGGGGATGCAGAAAGATTATCTGGCGCTGGTTCGCGGCCAGTGGCAGTCGCATGTTAAATCGGTACAGGCACCTTTATTAAAGAATATTCTGCAAAGCGGCGAACGTATTGTGCGTGTGAGTCAGGAAGGAAAACCCTCCGAAACGCGCTTTAAGGTTGAAGAGCGCTATGCGTTTGCGACGCTGGTGCGCTGTAGCCCGGTGACGGGACGTACGCATCAGATTCGTGTGCATACGCTGCATGCGGGCCATCCGATCGCGTTTGACGATCGTTACGGCGATCGCGAATTTGATAAGCAGCTTGCGGGAACGGGGCTGTCACGGCTTTTTCTGCACGCGGCAGCGCTGAAGTTTACCCATCCGGGGACTGGCGAGGTGATGCGTATCGAAGCGCCGATGGATAACCAACTCAAGCATTGCCTTCAGGTGTTACGTAACAAAGCCTGATGCGCGTTGCGATATTATCGCGCTAAACCTGTAGGTCGGATAAGACGTTTACGTCGCCATCCGGCATCTTTACTGATGGCGCTGTGCTTATCAGGCCTACGGGCATTGCTCCGCTGTGGGCCTGATAAGATGTTTTAGCGTCGCCATCAGACGCATCCACTATGCCATCAGCGGGTTCATCTCTTCCCGGCGCAGCATCTGGCACAGCGCAATCAGCGGTAGCCCAATAAGCGTATTGGGATCTCGCCCCTCCAGTCGCTCGAAAAGGGCAATGCCAAGACCTTCGCTTTTAAAACTTCCGGCACAATGCAATGGACGCTCTTTGCGGACATAGTCCTCTATTTCCGTTTCGCTTAAATGGCGGAAATGCACATCAAACGGTTCGACTTCCGTTTGTAAATGTCCGGTTGCAGAATTATAAAGCGCCAGTCCGGTATAAAACGTCACAATATTACCGCTGGCTTTGGTTAATTGCTGGCGCGCTTTTTCTTCGGTTAACGGTTTGCCGGTAATTTCGCCATCCAGAACGCAAATTTGATCGGAGCCAATAATCAGATGATCGGGGAAACGGTGGGCGAGCGATTGCGCTTTCGCCTGTGCGAGGCGAGAGACCAAATGGCGCGGCGCTTCGCCAGACATGGGCGTTTCGTCAACCTCGGGAGCCGCGCACTCGAAAGGGATCGCCAGTTTTTCGAGCAGCGCGCGACGCCAGGGAGAGGTAGAAGCAAGGATGAGACGGGGCATATTTTTTTCCCTCAGATATAGCGTATTAATGAGAGCCATCTTAAACTATGCTCTTCGTCCTTCAAGCATGACATACAGTCACGGTTTGAGCGAAAATAAGTCTGTAACCCGCAATGTGTGCGAATTATTGGCAAAAGGCAACCGCAGGCTGCCTTTTTCTTTGACTCTATGACGTTACAAAGTTAATATGCGCGCCCTATGCAAAAGGTAAAATTACCCCTGACTCTTGATCCGGTTCGTACGGCTCAAAAACGCCTCGATTATGAAGGTATCTATACTTCTGATCTGGTAGAGCGCGTCGCCGATTCTGTAGTCAGTGTGGACAGTGATGTGGAATGCTCCATGTCGTTCGCTATCGATAACCAACGTCTCGCCGTTATTACGGGTGATGCGAAGGTGACGGTATCGCTCGAATGCCAGCGTTGCGGGAAGCCGTTTACCCATCAGGTTCACACAACGTATTGTTTTAGTCCGGTTCGTTCTGACGAACAGGCTGAAGCACTCCCGGAAGCGTATGAGCCGATTGAGGTTAACGAATTCGGTGAAATCGATCTGCTTGCAATGGTTGAAGATGAAATCATCCTCTCCTTGCCGGTAGTTCCGGTGCATGATTCTGAACACTGTGAAGTGTCCGAGGCGGACATGGTCTTTGGTGAACTGCCTGATGAAGCGCAAAAACCAAACCCATTTGCCGTATTAGCCAGCTTAAAGCGTAAGTAATTGAGGAGTAAGGTCCATGGCCGTACAACAGAATAAACCAACCCGTTCCAAACGTGGCATGCGTCGTTCTCATGACGCTCTGACCGCAGTCACCAGCCTGTCTGTAGACAAAACTTCTGGTGAAAAACACCTGCGTCACCACATCACTGCCGACGGTTACTACCGCGGCCGTAAGGTCATCGCTAAGTAATCACGCGCAAGCGTGATGAAGCTTAGTGAGGATTTCCCCGCGTAAGCGGGGAAACACCAAACCAGGCAGCGACGATACCTTGACACGTCTAACCCTGGCGTTAGATGTCATGGGGGGAGATTTCGGCCCTTCCGTGACAGTGCCTGCAGCACTGCAGGCACTGAATTCTAATTCGCAACTCACACTTCTTTTAGTCGGGGATCCCGATACCATCACGCCATTACTTGCCAAAGCTGACTTTGAACAACGTTCGCGTCTGCAGATTATCCCTGCACAGTCAGTTATTGCCAGTGATGCCCGGCCTTCGCAGGCTATCCGCGCCAGTCGCGGCAGCTCAATGCGTGTGGCCCTGGAGCTCGTGAAAGAAGGCCGAGCCGAAGCCTGTGTGAGCGCCGGTAATACGGGCGCGCTCATGGGACTTGCGAAATTATTGCTCAAACCCCTTGAGGGCATTGAGCGTCCTGCGTTGATGACGGTTTTACCGCATCAGCAGAAAGGAAAAACGGTGGTGCTGGATTTAGGCGCCAACGTCGATTGTGACAGTACCATGTTGGTGCAGTTTGCCGTGATGGGGTCCGTGATGGCGGAAGAGGTGATTGGGATAACCAATCCCCGCGTGGCGTTGCTCAATATTGGTGAAGAAGAAACCAAAGGTCTCGACAGTATTCGTGATGCCTCTGCGTTGCTCAAAACAGTCCCTTCCATCAATTACATTGGTTATCTTGAAGCCAATGAATTATTGACGGGAAAAACTGATGTGCTGGTATGTGACGGATTTACAGGTAATGTCACATTAAAGACAATGGAAGGGGTTGTCAGGATGTTCCTTTCACTGCTGAAATCTCAGGGTGAGAGTAAAAAACGGTCGTGGTGGCTGCTGTTATTAAAACGTTGGTTACAAAAAAGCCTGACGAGGCGATTCAGTCACCTCAACCCCGACCAGTATAATGGCGCCTGTCTGTTAGGATTGCGTGGCACGGTGATTAAAAGTCATGGTGCGGCCAATCAGCGAGCATTTGCCGTCGCGATTGAACAGGCAGTGCAGGCGGTGCAGCGACAAGTTCCTCAGCGAATTGCCGCTCGCCTGGAATCTGTATACCCAGCCGGATTCGAACTGTTGGAAGGTGGCAAAAACGGACACTCACGGGTGCACAATTAACGGTGTAACCTGAGCGCAACCAACATACCAGCAGTTTGCACGCGGTGGTATATAACCGAAAAGTGACTGAGCGTACATGTATACAAAGATTATTGGTACTGGCAGCTACCTGCCTGAACAAGTGCGTACTAACGCCGATTTGGAAAAGATGGTAGAGACGTCTGACGAGTGGATTGTCACGCGTACAGGCATCCGTGAACGCCATATTGCAGCGCCAAACGAAACAGTCGCGACGATGGGCTATACAGCCGCAAACCGCGCGCTTGAAATGGCGGGCATCGATAAAGACCAGATTGGCTTGATTGTGGTTGCGACCACGTCAGCAACACATGCTTTCCCAAGCGCAGCATGCCAGATTCAGAGTATGCTGGGCATTAAAGGCTGCCCGGCGTTTGACGTTGCAGCGGCCTGCGCCGGTTTTACCTACGCGTTAAGCGTTGCCGATCAGTATGTAAAATCAGGCGCCGTTAAATATGCGCTGGTCATCGGTTCCGATGTCCTGGCGCGCACCTGCGATCCCACCGATCGCGGGACGATCATTATCTTTGGTGACGGCGCGGGCGCAGCGGTTCTGAGCGCATCCGAAGAACCAGGCATTATTTCGACGCATCTTCATGCAGACGGCAGCTATGGTGAGTTGCTGACGCTGCCAAACGCCGATCGCGTCAATCCAGAAAATCCGATTTATCTGACGATGGCGGGCAACGAGGTGTTTAAAGTGGCGGTAACTGAACTGGCACACATCGTTGACGAGACGCTGGCGGCGAATAATCTGGATCGTTCCGCTCTGGACTGGCTGGTTCCGCACCAGGCTAACCTGCGCATCATCAGCGCGACAGCGAAAAAGCTGGGTATGTCGATGGATAATGTGGTGGTTACGCTGGACAGACACGGCAACACCTCTGCGGCCTCTGTGCCGTGCGCGCTGGACGAAGCTGTGCGCGACGGGCGGATTAAAGCCGGGCAGTTGGTATTGCTTGAGGCCTTCGGGGGTGGATTCACCTGGGGCTCCGCGCTGGTTCGTTTCTAGTATAAGGATTTAAACATGACGCAATTTGCTTTTGTGTTCCCGGGGCAGGGTTCCCAGACGGTTGGGATGTTGTCTGAAATGGCAGCCAGCTACCCGATCGT
The DNA here is from genome assembly GCF_030333125.1 of Citrobacter sp. CK206. Classification (NCBI taxonomy): domain Bacteria; kingdom Pseudomonadati; phylum Pseudomonadota; class Gammaproteobacteria; order Enterobacterales; family Enterobacteriaceae; genus Citrobacter; species Citrobacter sp. CK206. The sequence continues at coordinate 305,492 of NZ_JAOWGM010000029.1, read as the reverse complement.
AGAAGAAACCTTTGCTGAAGCTTCTGCGGCGCTGGGTTATGATCTGTGGGCTCTGACGCAGCAAGGGCCTGCGGAAGAACTGAATAAGACCTGGCAGACTCAGCCAGCATTGCTGGCCGCTTCCGTTGCGCTGTATCGCGTATGGCAGCAGCAGGGCGGTAAAGCGCCTGCGCTGATGGCGGGACACAGCCTGGGGGAATACTCCGCGCTGGTATGTGCTGGCGTCATCGATTTCGCCGACGCGGTTCGTCTGGTTGAACTGCGCGGCAAGTTCATGCAGGAAGCTGTGCCGGAAGGCACCGGCGCAATGGCGGCGATCATCGGTCTGGATGATGCATCCATCGCCAAAGCGTGTGAAGAGGCGGCTGAAGGCCAGGTGGTTTCTCCGGTGAACTTTAACTCTCCGGGCCAGGTGGTTATCGCCGGGCATAAAGACGCGGTTGAACGTGCGGGCGCAGCCTGTAAAGCCGCTGGCGCAAAACGTGCGCTGCCGCTGCCGGTAAGCGTGCCGTCACACTGTGCGCTGATGAAACCTGCGGCGGATAAGCTGGCGGTTGAATTAGCGAAAATCACCTTCAATGCCCCAACCGTACCGGTTGTGAATAACGTTGACGTGAAGTGTGAAACCGACGCTAACGCTATCCGTGATGCGCTGGTACGCCAGCTGTACAACCCGGTGCAGTGGACGAAGAGTGTAGAATTTATCGCAGCACAAGGTGTTGAACACCTTTATGAAGTGGGTCCAGGTAAAGTCCTCACTGGTCTGACTAAACGTATTGTTGACACCCTGACGGCCTCGGCGCTAAACGAACCGACGGCACTGTCAGCGGCGCTTGAGCAATAAAAGAGGAAAACCATGAGTTTTGAAGGAAAAGTCGCGCTGGTTACCGGTGCAAGCCGTGGCATTGGCCGCGCAATTGCTGAGACGCTCGTTGCCCGTGGCGCGAAAGTCATCGGTACTGCTACCAGCGAAAATGGCGCTCAGGCCATTAGCGAATACTTAGGTGCGAACGGTAAAGGTCTGATGTTGAATGTGACCGATCCGGCATCTATTGAATCTGTTCTGGAAAATATTCGCGCAGAATTTGGTGAAGTTGATATCCTGGTCAATAATGCCGGTATCACTCGCGATAATCTGCTGATGCGAATGAAAGATGATGAGTGGAACGATATTCTCGAAACCAATCTGTCATCTGTTTTCCGTCTGTCAAAAGCGGTAATGCGCGCTATGATGAAAAAACGTCATGGACGTATTATCACTATCGGTTCTGTGGTTGGTACCATGGGAAATGCGGGTCAGGCCAACTACGCTGCGGCGAAAGCGGGTCTGATTGGCTTCAGTAAATCACTGGCGCGTGAAGTTGCGTCGCGTGGGATTACTGTCAATGTTGTGGCTCCGGGCTTTATTGAAACGGACATGACGCGTGCGCTGTCTGATGATCAGCGTGCGGGTATTCTGGCGCAGGTTCCTGCGGGTCGCCTCGGCGGCGCTCAGGAAATCGCCAGTGCGGTTGCATTTTTAGCCTCTGACGAAGCAAGTTACATCACTGGTGAGACTCTGCACGTCAACGGCGGAATGTATATGGTTTAACCACGAAAAATATTTGCGTTATTGTAGGTCTTGGCCTCAAAATAACGTAAAATCGTGGTAAGAACTGCCGGGATTTAGTTGCAAATTTTTCAACATTTTATACACTACGAAAACCATCGCGAAAGCGAGTTTTGATAGGAAATTTAAGAGTATGAGCACTATCGAAGAACGCGTTAAGAAAATTATCGGCGAGCAGCTGGGCGTTAAGCAGGAAGAAGTTACCAACAATGCTTCTTTCGTTGAAGACCTGGGCGCAGATTCTCTTGACACCGTTGAGCTGGTAATGGCTCTGGAAGAAGAGTTTGATACTGAGATTCCGGACGAAGAAGCTGAGAAAATCACCACCGTTCAGGCTGCCATTGATTATATCAACGGCCACCAGGCGTAAGTGAACATCTCCAGGCGGTCATTCGACCGCCTGAGTTTTATCTTTTTGTCCCACTAGAATCATTTTCCCTCCCTGGAGGACAAACGTGTCTAAGCGTCGTGTAGTTGTGACCGGACTGGGCATGTTGTCTCCTGTCGGCAATACCGTAGAGTCTACCTGGAAAGCTCTCCTTGCCGGTCAGAGTGGCATCAGCCTGATCGACCATTTCGATACTAGCGCCTATGCAACGAAATTTGCTGGCTTAGTAAAGGATTTTAACTGTGACGACATCATCTCGCGCAAAGAACAGCGCAAGATGGATGCCTTCATTCAATATGGAATTGTCGCTGGCGTTCAGGCCATGCAGGATTCTGGCCTTGAAGTAACGGAAGAGAACGCAGCCCGTATTGGCGCCGCTATCGGCTCTGGTATCGGCGGTCTCGGACTGATCGAAGAAAACCACAGTTCCCTGGTGAACGGTGGGCCGCGTAAGATCAGCCCGTTCTTTGTTCCGTCGACGATTGTTAACATGGTGGCGGGTCACCTGACCATCATGTACGGCCTGCGTGGGCCAAGCATCTCTATCGCTACCGCCTGCACCTCAGGCGTACATAACATCGGTCATGCCGCGCGTATCATTGCATACGGCGATGCGGACGCGATGGTAGCGGGTGGTGCGGAAAAAGCCAGTACGCCGCTGGGTGTCGGTGGCTTTGGCGCAGCGCGTGCGCTGTCTACACGTAATGATAACCCGCAAGCGGCCAGCCGCCCGTGGGATAAAGAGCGTGACGGTTTTGTTCTCGGCGATGGCGCGGGCATGGTGGTACTGGAAGAGTACGAACATGCAAAAGCGCGCGGCGCGAAAATTTATGCCGAAATCGTTGGCTTCGGGATGAGCAGCGATGCTTATCACATGACGTCACCGCCGGAAAACGGCGCGGGCGCCGCGCTGGCGATGGTCAATGCGCTGCGTGATGCGGCCATTGAGCCGGGTCAGATTGGTTACGTCAACGCTCACGGTACGTCTACGCCGGCAGGCGATAAAGCGGAAACTCAGGCGGTAAAATCTGTCTTTGGCGATGCGGCAAGCCGTGTGCTGGTCAGCTCGACGAAATCCATGACGGGTCACCTGCTGGGTGCTGCGGGCGCGGTAGAGTCCATTTTCTCTATTCTGGCGCTGCGCGACCAGGCTGTTCCGCCAACCATCAACCTGGATAACCCGGATGAAGGTTGCGACCTGGACTTTGTGCCTCACGAAGCTCGTCAGGTTAACGGAATGGAGTATACGCTGTGTAACTCCTTCGGCTTTGGCGGTACTAACGGCTCGTTGATCTTCAAAAAGGTCTAAGTCGTTCCACCAGAGAGTAAAAAGGTCCGCTTGTCGGGCCTTTTTTATTCAGCTTTCTTCCCTTGTCCTGTGTTAACCATCCTGCCACACTAATCGACCACGAATAAGGAGCCACTATGTTCTTAATTAATGGCCGTGAACAGGATTCTCTTGCCGCCAGCGATCGCGCGACGCAGTTTGGCGATGGCTGTTTCACTACTGCGCGAATCCGTGACGGTAGAATTTGCCTCCTGCCCGCACACCTTCGCCGTTTGCAGGATGCCTGCGAAAAACTGCTGCTTCCCTTCAGTCAATGGACGGAACTGCAACACGAAATGACGGCGATGGCAGCAGGCCAGAACAGTGGCGTACTGAAAGTTATTCTGAGTCGTGGCAGCGGCGGCAGGGGCTACAGCCCGTCAAACTGTCGTGCGGCCACGCGAATTTTATCCGTTTCTCCTTATCCCACTCATTATGAACGCTGGCGTACGGAAGGTATTACGCTGGCGCTAAGCCCCGTACGGCTGGGGCGTAACCCTATGCTTGCGGGTATAAAACACCTTAACCGACTGGAACAGGTACTGATCCGGTCTCATCTTGAGCAGACAAACGCCGATGAAGCGCTGGTTCTTGACAGCGAGGGATGGGTTACGGAATGCTGTGCGGCTAATTTGTTCTGGCGTAAAGAGAATGTGGTGTATACGCCGCGCCTGGATCAGGCGGGGGTAAACGGCATTATGCGACAATTTTGTTTACAGTCGCTGGCACAATCGCCTTTTCAGGTTGTCGAAGTGTATGCCGGGGAGGACGCGCTTATGCAGGCCGATGAGATGGTTATCTGCAATGCGTTGATGCCCGTGATTCCCGTGCGCGCCTGTGGCGATAAACTGATGTTTGCACGTTCATTGTTCGATTTTTTAGCCCCACTTTGTGAGCACCCGAATTAGTCATGAAAAGAATGTTACGCTTTTTCCTTCTGCTGGTCGTTGTGTTGGGCATTGCCGCTGGCGCAGGAATGTGGAAAGTGCGCCAACTGGCCGACAGTCCCTTGTTAATAAAAGAAGAGACGATCTTTACCCTGAAGGCCGGAACCGGGCGTCTGGCATTAGGCGATCAACTCTACGCCGACAAAATTATCAATCGGCCGCGCGTGTTTCAGTGGTTGTTGCGCGTTGAACCTGAATTATCAAACTTTAAAGCGGGCGCCTATCGTTTAACGCCTGATATGACCGTACGGGAGATGCTGAAACTGCTGGAAAGCGGTAAAGAAGCACAGTTCCCGCTACGTCTGGTCGAAGGGATGCGCCTGAGCGATTACCTGAATCAGTTGCGAAATGCGCCTTATATTCAGCATACGCTTAGCGATGACCGTTACGAAACCGTCGCGCAGGCGCTGAAGCTGGAGAACCCGGAGTGGCTTGAAGGCTGGTTCTGGCCGGACACCTGGATGTATACCGCCAACACCACCGACGTCGCGCTTCTGAAGCGTGCGCATCAAAAGATGGTTAAAGCGGTAGATGACGTCTGGGAAGGGCGCGCGGAAGGGTTGCCTTATAAAGATAAGAATCAACTGGTGACGATGGCGTCTATTATCGAGAAAGAGACGGCCGTCGCCAGCGAACGCGATCAGGTGGCATCGGTCTTTATTAACCGTCTGCGTATTGGTATGCGTTTGCAGACCGATCCGACCGTGATTTACGGCATGGGGGCGAGTTATAATGGTAAGCTGTCGCGCGCGGCGCTGGAAACGCCGACGGCGTATAACACCTATACCATCACCGGGTTGCCGCCAGGTCCTATCGCCATGCCTGGCGAAGCCTCTTTGAAAGCCGCCGCGCATCCGGCGAAAACGCCGTACCTCTATTTTGTGGCTGACGGAAAGGGCGGTCACACGTTTAACACCAATCTTGCCAGCCATAACCGGTCAGTGCAGGACTACCTGAAAGTGCTTAAGGAAAAAAATGGGCAGTAACTATATCGTCATCGAAGGCCTGGAAGGCGCCGGAAAAACCACCGCGCGTAACGTGGTGGTGGAGACACTTGAGCAACTGGGTATTCACGACATGATTTTTACGCGTGAGCCGGGCGGCACCCAGCTTGCAGAGAAATTAAGAAGTCTGGTGCTGGACATCAAATCGGTGGGTGATGAAACGATCACGGATAAAGCTGAAGTGCTGATGTTTTATGCCGCGCGAGTGCAACTGGTGGAAACCGTTATCAAGCCTGCGCTGGCGAAAGGAACGTGGGTCATTGGCGATCGCCATGACCTGTCCACCCAGGCCTACCAGGGCGGCGGCCGAGGGATCGACCAGACGATGCTGGCGACGCTGCGTGATGCGGTATTGGGCGACTTCCGTCCTGACCTGACCCTGTATCTGGATGTGACGCCGGAGGTTGGCTTAAAACGCGCGCGCGCGCGCGGCGAGCTTGACCGCATTGAGCAGGAGTCTCTGGATTTCTTCAATCGCACGCGTGCCCGCTACCTTGAGCTGGCCGCCAGCGATGCCAGCATTCGCACCATTGATGCGACTCAGCCGCTGGAGGCTGTGATGAACGATATTCGCACAACCGTAACGGCCTGGATCAAGGAGCAGGGTGCATGAAATGGTATCCGTGGTTACGGCCAGACTTTGAAAAACTGGTAGCAAGCTATCAGGCGGGTCGGGGCCACCATGCGTTACTGATTCAGGCGTTGCCCGGAATGGGGGATGATGCGCTGATTTATGCCCTCAGTCGTTATTTGCTGTGCCAGCAACCGGAAGGGCATAAAAGCTGCGGGCGCTGTCGTGGCTGCCAGTTAATGCAGGCGGGTACGCATCCTGACTATTACTCGCTGTTGCCGGAAAAGGGAAAAAGCACCCTTGGCGTGGACGCGGTACGCGACGTGGGCGAGAAGCTGTACGAACACTCTCGACTTGGCGGCGCGAAAGTCGTGTTGATCCCGGATGCGGCCCTGCTGACTGATGCCGCGGCGAATGCCTTATTAAAGACGCTCGAAGAGCCGCCGGAGCAAACCTGGTTCTTTCTTGCCAGCCGTGAACCGGCACGCCTGCTGGCGACTTTACGCAGCCGCTGTCGTCTGCATCATCTTGCGCCGCCATCTGAACAATACGCTGTTTCCTGGCTTTCTCGTGAAGTGACAATGTCACAAGAGACGTTGCTGGCGGCGCTGCGCCTGAGCGCAGGGGCTCCCGGCGCCGCTCTGGCGTTGTTGCAGGCCGACAGCTGGGCGCATCGTAACGCGCTTTGCGAAGCGCTGGCGAATACGCTGCAATCCGGCGACTGGTATATCCTTCTGTCGGTGTTGAATCACGAACAGGCCGCCGTACGTTTACACTGGCTGGCGACGCTGCTTATGGATGCCCTTAAATACCGGTATGGCGCTTCCAGCCTGACAAATCAGGATGCCGGAACGCTGGTGGCGTCGATAGCTGAACGGTTATCCGTCGCACGCATCCAGGCCATACTCAGCGATGTCTGCCATTGTCGCGAACAGCTGATTAACGTGACCGGATTAAACCGCGAACTGGTATTAACCGATCTTATTCTCCGCATAGAGCATTACCTGCAACCAGGCGCCATGTTGCCTGTTTCCCATCTTTGAGAGAGACATTATGTTTTTAGTCGACTCACACTGCCATCTTGATGGCCTGGATTATCAATCTCTGCATAAGGACGTGGATGACGTGCTGGCAAAAGCCGCCGCGCGCGATGTGAAGTTCTGCCTGGCGGTGGCGACAACCCTGCCCGGATACAAGAGTATGCGCGAACTGGTTGGCGAGCGGGATAATGTTGTGTTTTCCTGCGGCGTACACCCGTTAAACCAGGATGAATCATACGATGCGGAAGACCTGCGTCGCTTTGCCGCTGAAGAAGGCGTGGTGGCCATGGGAGAGACCGGGCTGGATTATTTTTATACGCCGGAAACAAAAGTTCGCCAGCAAGAATCCTTCATTAACCATATTCAGATTGGCCGTGAATTAAATAAACCCGTGATTGTGCATACCCGTGACGCACGCGCCGATACGCTGGCGATTTTGCGCGAAGAAAAAGTGACGGATTGCGGTGGCGTACTACACTGTTTTACAGAGGACAGGGAGACAGCGGGTAAATTATTGGATCTTGGGTTTTATATCTCTTTTTCCGGGATCGTGACCTTCCGCAACGCGGAGCAGTTACGTGATGCCGCCCGCTATGTTCCTCTGGATCGTCTGCTGGTTGAGACGGACTCTCCTTATCTTGCTCCGGTGCCGCATCGTGGTAAAGAGAACCAGCCTGCAATGGTTCGCGATGTCGCAGAGTATATGGCCGTATTGAAGGGTGTTGCCGTTGAAGAACTGGCGCAGGCAACCACTGAAAACTTTGCCTGCCTGTTCCACATCAACGCTTCTCGCCTGCAATCAACCCGTTAACTGAGTTTTTTTAAAGCTCGTAATTAATATTCAAAGCGAGTAAAGTTCACCGCCACAAAATGGGCGGTGAATGAGCGAATTGTAACATTCAGACACTCATTTTGTCAGAATGTGATGGTTTTATGGCTGTCAGGAGCTGAAACGTGATAGCCGTCAAACAAAACCGAGCTTATTTATTTTACTCTGTGTAATAAATAAAGGGCGCTTAGATGCCCTGTCCACGGCGAGGTTCTCCCCCCTCGCCAATGCGTGAAAACGTAGAATACACAAAATCATTCAGGCTGCATCAGGGCGGCAAGTGAGTGAATTGCAGGAGCTTACTTGAGTAAGTGACTGGGATGAACGAACGCAGCCAACGCTGAGGCGGTTTGAAGGATGAAGTGTATAAGCACAAATACTCAGGAGCACTCCTAATTATGTTTAAGAATGCATTTGCTAACCTGCAAAAGGTCGGTAAATCGCTGATGCTACCGGTATCCGTACTGCCTATCGCAGGTATCCTGCTGGGCGTCGGTTCCGCTAACTTCAGCTGGCTGCCAGCCGTTGTGTCGCACGTTATGGCAGAAGCAGGCGGTTCTGTTTTTGCAAATATGCCGCTGATTTTCGCCATTGGTGTCGCACTGGGCTTCACCAACAACGACGGCGTTTCGGCTCTGGCCTCGGTTGTCGCTTACGGCATCATGGTCAAAACCATGGCCGTGGTTGCGCCGCTGGTTCTGCATTTACCTGCTGAAGAAATCGCAGCAAAACACCTGGCGGATACCGGTGTTCTCGGGGGGATTATCTCCGGTGCGATTGCAGCGTACATGTTCAACCGCTTCTACCGTATCAAATTGCCTGAGTATCTGGGCTTCTTTGCGGGTAAACGCTTTGTGCCGATCATTTCTGGTCTGGCTGCCATCTTCACCGGCGTGATCCTGTCCTTCATTTGGCCGCCGATCGGGACGGCTATCCAGACGTTCTCTCAGTGGGCTGCTTACCAGAACCCGGTTGTGGCGTTCGGTATCTATGGCTTCATTGAGCGCTGCCTGGTGCCGTTTGGTCTGCACCATATCTGGAACGTTCCTTTCCAGATGCAGATCGGTGAATACACCAACGCAGCAGGTCAGGTGTTCCACGGCGACATTCCTCGCTATATGGCGGGCGACCCGACTGCGGGCAAACTGTCCGGCGGCTTCCTGTTCAAAATGTACGGTCTGCCTGCTGCGGCTATCGCGATCTGGCACTCTGCTAAACCGGAAAACCGCGCGAAAGTGGGCGGTATCATGATCTCCGCAGCGTTGACCTCGTTCCTGACCGGTATCACCGAGCCGATCGAGTTCTCCTTCATGTTCGTTGCGCCGATCCTGTACGTTATCCACGCGATTCTGGCAGGTCTGGCATTCCCGATCTGTATCCTGCTGGGTATGCGTGACGGTACATCGTTCTCGCACGGTCTGATAGACTTCATCGTTCTGTCTGGCAACAGCAGCAAACTGTGGCTGTTCCCGATTGTTGGTGCAGGTTATGCGATTATTTACTACACCGTCTTCCGTGTGCTGATTAAAGCGCTGGATCTGAAAACGCCGGGTCGTGAAGACGCGAGCGAAGACAGCAAAGTGGGCGCAACCAGTGAAATGGCTCCGGCCCTGATCGCCGCGTTTGGTGGTAAAGAGAACATCACTAACCTCGACGCATGTATCACCCGTCTGCGCGTTAGCGTTGCTGACGTTGCTAAAGTGGATCAGGCTGGCCTGAAGACGCTTGGCGCAGCTGGTGTCGTCGTCGCAGGTTCCGGCGTTCAGGCTATTTTCGGTACGAAATCCGATAACCTGAAAACGGAAATGGATGAATACATCCGCAATAGCTAAGCAGTAAGACGTTGGGGAGAACTAAGGCAGCCAAATGGCTGCCTTTTTTACGCTGTGTTGCCGGATGGCGCGTGGCTTATCCGGCCTACGGTTATAGCACAGTTGTAGGCCTGATAAGGCGTTAGCCGCCATCAGGCTTGCGAGAACGTAAAAAAGGGAGCCAGATGGCTCCCTTTTCGTCAGTAACGTTATCAGAACTGATAGCTTGCAGTAATGCTGACGTTACGTGGTTCGCCGTAGACAATAGAACCATCAATATTGGTGTCGTAGGTTTTGTCTAACAGGTTGTTAATGTTGCCCTGTACGGCGAAGTTTTTGGTTACCTGGTAGCGAGTGAACAGATCCACTAACGCATAGCTGCCTTGTTCCGCGCGCCATGTGCCGTATGGTGTGACAGTGTCGCTGCCGTGAACACGGTTCTGCCAGTTAACGCCACCGCCGACGGTCAACTCAGGCATGACTGGCAGACGGTAGCTGGTAAACAACTTCACGGTTGTACGTGGCAAGTTCGGATTCACCGCATTTCCCTCGTTATCTTCCGCGATAAAGCGCGTTGCCCCGAAAGTCATCTGCCAGTTGTCGGTGATAGCGCCGTTAATTTCGAATTCAACGCCTTTGCTGACGGTTCCATCTACCGCTTTATAAGCGGTGTCGCCGTTACTACCTGAAATCGGTCTACCGGTCGATTGGCCGACGTTATCCTGCTCAATACGGAAGACCGACAATGTGGTGGTCAGGCGGCTGTTCATCCAGTCAGATTTCAAGCCCACTTCATAGTTGTTACCCGTAATAGGGGCGAGATATTTACCCGAGCTATCACGATAGTTCTGTGGCTGGAAGATGGAAGTATAGCTGGCGTAGGCAGACCAGTTATCATCAATGTCATACACCAGTCCGGCATATGGCGTGGTATGGTTTTTCTCCATCCGGTAGGTCAGCGTGTCGATACTCCAGTTGGTGTAGCGAGCGCCGATGATCAGATGCAGCGGATCGGCCAGCGAAATGCGGGTCGCTGCATAGAGCGATTTCATGTGCGTGGTATCATCCTGGGCAACGGTTTGTTGACCCCAGTTTGTTTCCGGGAAGTTACCGTCGTAGTTGTAGAAATTGCCCAGTTCATCCGGGAATACGTTCGCCCAGGTATTCATATAGCGGTTATTCTGTTTGCTGTAGCTTCCGCCGATCATCAGGTTATGCTGACGGCCAAACAGGTCGTAGCCTCCATCGGCGAAAAGATCGACAGCATCGACTTTACGTTTGCCGCTGTTCCAGCCCGTACCGCCAATGTAACCGTACTCTGGCCCATAGTTGGCGTAAGGGCCAACCAGCATACCAGTGTCTTTATTGACATAGGCATCCAGGTACATCATTTTACTGTCGAATTTGATTTCAGAATGCGTGGCGTTGAGCGTTGCCTGCCAGGTATCCGCAAAACGCTGCTTCAGCGTGACAAAGACTTTATTAAACTCTTTATCGTTGTAGGCCCAGTCTGGAGCGGTACTGCGCGAGCGGTCATATTTGTTGGTGCTGCCATCCGTATTCCAGCGAGGTAAACCGCCCCAGGTCGGGCTGTTAACGTCGATGCGTTGATATTCATACCCGGCGGAAAGGCTGGTTGTGCTCCCCAGATCGGCATCGATAATGCCGGAGAAGAATGTTTTCTCGCTGTTATAACGATCCAGCCATGAGTCATTGTTCTGATAACCCGCAACAATCCGCGCACGTACGTTACCGTCTTCTGTCAGCGGGCTTTGTAAATCGGTTACGTAACGCTGTTTGTTCCAGCTTCCATATTCCGCAGACACATTACCTTTGAATTCACGGCTGGTGGCATGTTTGCGGATCATATTGATAGACGCGGAAGGGTTGCCGGTTCCGGTCATTAATCCATTTGCGCCGCGTACGACTTCCACACGTTCAAACAGGGCCGTGTCAGAAAGGGCATCGCCAAGATTCCAGCGTGATTCAAAATAGGTGGGGATGCCATCGACCATGTAGTTGTCGATGAGGAAACCGCGTGAGTAGTAGAGGTTGCGGTCGGAGTCTGACTGGCTTCTGCTGATACCCAGCGTGCTGTCCATCACATCGCCAAGGGTTTGTAATTGCTGATCAGCCATGCGTTGCTGGCTGATGATACTGACAGACTGAGGAATATCGCGCTGCGCCATCTGCATTTTAGTGCCAGCGGTTGTCGTTTTAACGTTGTAGTCCTGTTCTTCATCGCTGGACGTGTCGGCTTGTGATGCGCTATCAACAACGATTGTTTCTTCTGTTGTGGTAGCGGCGAAGCTGGTGGAAGGCATCAATGCCATAGCGATGCAGGCTGCCAGCAGTGTGGGAACTGCGGCAGGCTGACGCTGCTCATCCTGGGTGTGTGTTGTGAAAGACATCGAAAAACCCCTAATAATGATGAACGTTAAGTTCAAACCATGAAATGGCATGGCGAACCCTTTTAATTTTCTAACCATCAAATGCGCATGAAAATGCAAATGCGAAATATACGCACTTGCATTAATGCTGTAAACAGATGTTACGGGTGAAAATGAAATCTTGTTTCAGTGCTATGAGGTGCAAAGAGAAGAGGGAAATGAGTATAAGCGCAGCAACTGACAGATTTTTTGCTTAATAAATCGTGGGTTAAAGTTGAAAGAGCGTGAGTAACTCGCTCATACTCTATACTCGCAGTGTGGCTCGGCGTAGCATGGCGCAACGTTATGGCTAATTTTGAAAAAAGGAAAAATGTCGTGGCAGAAGAAACTATATTCAGCAAAATTATCCGTCGTGAAATCCCCTCGGATATCGTTTACCAGGATGAACTGGTTACCGCATTTCGCGATATTTCGCCGCAGGCGCCCACGCACATTCTGATCATCCCGAATACCCTGATCCCAACGGTTAATGATGTCACGGCGGAGCACGAACAGGCGCTGGGCCGTATGATCACCGTCGCGGCAAAAATTGCCGGGCAGGAAGGCATTGCCGAAGACGGCTACCGCCTGATCATGAATACTAACCGTCATGGCGGGCAGGAGGTTTATCACATTCATATGCACCTGCTGGGCGGGCGTGCGCTGGGGCCGATGCTGGCGCATAAAGGCCTCTGACAATGACCAGAGGATGCCTTGCGATATCACTGGCCTTACTGTTGCTTGCGGGTTGTCGCTCACACCCTGAAATTCCGGTCAGTGATGAACAGACACTGGTGATGGAATCAACGCTGCTGGCGGCCGGTATCACGGCAGAAGCGCCTGCGTTGACGACGTCCGATATTCAGCCTTCTGCATCCTCACGCCTCTATAACGAAAGGCAAGAACCCGTTACCGTGCATTATCGGTTTTACTGGTATGACGCCAGAGGGCTGGAAATGCATCCTCTGGAAGCGCCACGCAGTGTGACTATTCCGGCGCGTTCGTCGGTCACGCTGTATGGCAGCGCCAATTATCTGGGGGCGCATAAGGTTAGACTTTATCTTTATTTGTAAGGGGTGAATTTTGATGACGAAAATGAGTCGCTACGCACTGGTGGCCGCGCTGGCGATATTTCTCTCCGGTTGTGTGGGGCAACGTGAACCCGCACCGGTTGATGAAGTCAAACCGGCGCCGGAACAGCCAGCTGAGCCGCAGCAGCCTGTGCCGGTCGTGCCATCGGTGCCGACGATCCCGCAGCAGCCGGGCCCGATTGAACACGAAGACCAGACCGCACAGCCTGCGCCGCGCGTGCGCCATTATGACTGGAACAGCGCGATGCAGCCGATGGTCGGAAAAATGCTCCAGGCTGATGGCGTAACGGCGGGTAATGTACTGCTGGTCGATAGCGTAAATAACCGCACCAACGGTTCGCTCAACGCGGGCGAGGCCACAGAGACTTTACGTAATGCGCTGGCGAATAACGGTAAATTTACGCTGGTTTCCGCGCAGCAACTGGCGATGGCGAAGCAGCAACTGGGTTTATCACCGCAGGACAGCCTCGGTACGCGCAGTAAAGCGATTGGCATCGCCCGTAACGTAGGGGCGCAATATGTGCTCTATTCCAGCGCGGCGGGTAACGTCAATGCGCCATCGCTGCAAATGCAGTTAATGCTGGTACAAACTGGCGAGATAATCTGGTCAGGTAAAGGTGCAGTCCAGCAACAATAATCTACTGACGCGCGACGACGTTTTGTCGCGCTACTTCCCGCAATATCATCCCGTCGCCGCCTGCCACAACGGATTAAGCGGCGGGAGTTGCATCATTGAACATGACGCCCGCCGTCTGGTGCTCCGTTGCCATCATGATCCCTTCGCGCCTGAATCTGATTTTTTGCGTCAGTATCACGCGTTGTCACGTTTACCGGAAACCCTTGCCCCCAGACCGCGTTTTTATATTCCCGGCTGGATGGCGGTGGACTATTTGCAGGGAGAGGTAAAATCTGGATTACCGGATACCGACGAACTGGCGGGCTTACTGTATCATCTGCACCAACAACCGCGTTTTGGCTGGCGTATTTCGCTGTTACCGCTGCTTATGCGCTACTGGCAGGGGAGCGATCCGGCACGCAGGACGCCGTACTGGCTACGGATGCTAAAACGGCTGCGAGCGGTGCGGGAACCTCGTCCGCTGCGTCTGGCGCCTTTGCATATGGATGTCCACGGCGATAACCTGGTACAGACGGCATCGGGGCTACGGTTGATTGACTGGGAATACGCCGGGGACGGCGATATCGCTCTGGAGCTGGCCGCTGTATGGGTAGAGGATGAGCGGCAGCATCAACGGCTGGTGAGATCCTATGCCGCCGTTGCGCATATCTGTCCGCAAACGCTATGGCGGCAGGTCAGGTTATGGCGCCCCTGGGTAATGATGCTGAAAGCCGGATGGTTTGAATACCGCTGGCAGCAAACCGGCGAACAACAATTTATCAGGCTGGCCGACGACGACTGGCGGCAGCTGAAAAAGAAAGGATAAGGAGAGCAGTGTGGGTCCAGTAATGTTGGATGTCGAAGGGTTTGAGCTGGACGCAGAAGAGCGCGAGATTCTGGCCCATCCGCTGGTGGGGGGGCTGATCCTCTTTACGCGTAATTATCATGACCCGGAGCAGCTGCGCGAGTTAGTCCGCCAGATTCGGGCGGCTTCGCGCAATCATCTGGTGGTGGCGGTTGACCAGGAAGGCGGACGCGTACAGCGTTTTCGTGAAGGTTTTACCCGCCTGCCAGCCGCACAATCTTTTGCTGCGCTGCACGGGCTGGAAGAAGGGGGCAAACTGGCGCAGGATGCCGGGTGGCTAATGGCCAGCGAGATGATCGCGATGGACATTGATATCAGTTTCGCGCCGGTGCTGGATGTCGGGCATATCAGCGCAGCAATTGGCGAGCGTTCTTACCATGCCGATCCGCTTAAAGCTCTGGCAATGGCGACGCGTTTTATTGACGGGATGCATGCTGCCGGAATGAAAACCACCGGTAAGCACTTCCCCGGACACGGGGCAGTCACTGCCGATTCGCACAAAGAAACGCCAACCGATCCGCGTCCTGAGGCGGAAATTCGCGCCAGGGATATGTCGGTGTTCCGTTCGCTAATCACCGGGAACAAACTTGATGCGATTATGCCGGCGCACGTCATATACAGCGATGTCGATCCGCGTCCGGCAAGTGGTTCACCGCACTGGCTGAAAACGGTGCTGCGTGAGGAACTTGGTTTTGATGGCGTGATTTTCTCCGATGACCTGTCGATGGAGGGGGCGGCGATTATGGGGAGCTACGCAGAGCGCGGGCAGGCGTCGCTGGATGCGGGTTGCGATATGATCCTGGTCTGTAATAATCGTAAAGGAGCGGTCAGCGTGTTAGATAATCTGTCGCCGATCAATGCAGAACGTGTTACGCGTTTGTATCATAAAGGTTCATTTTCGCGTCAGGAGTTGATGGACTCCGCACGCTGGAAAACGGTCAGCGCCCAGCTTAACCAGTTGCATGAACGCTGGCAGGAAGAAAAAGCAGGTCATTAACCCGAGTTTTGTGTGAGGATGCGATGATTATCTATTTACACGGTTTTGACTCCAACAGTCCGGGTAACCACGAGAAAGTGTTGCAGCTACAGTTTATTGATTCGGATGTCAGACTGATCAGCTATAGCACACGGCATCCCAAACATGACATGCAGCATCTGCTGAAAGAAGTAGACAAAATGTTGCAACTGAATGTGGACGATCGGCCATTAATTTGTGGCGTAGGACTGGGTGGGTATTGGGCGGAGCGGATTGGCTTCCTGTGCGACATACGCCAGGTGGTATTCAACCCTAATCTGTTCCCCTATGAGAACATGGAAGGCAAAATCGACCGCCCGGAAGAGTATGCCGATATCGCAACGAAATGCGTCACCAATTTCCGCGAAAAAAACCGCGATCGCTGCCTGGTGATCCTGTCCCGGCATGATGAAGCGCTGGACAGCCATCGTTCGGCAAAAGAGCTGCATCATTTCTATGAAATTGTCTGGGACGAAGAGCAGACCCATAAATTTAAGAATATCTCTCCTCATTTACAGCGGATAAAAGCGTTTAAAACGTTAGGTTAAGCCGTTGTAACCCGATAACCCCCCTCAGAAACCAGCCTTCGGGCTGGTTTTTTTATGAGCATTCAGGCAGGGTTGTCTATCTTTTCAGCGAGAAAACTTGATGTACATCAATTTTGGTATGACCAATGCACCGTTCGTGTTATTCTCACTAGCGAAGTCACTTTGCATTACCGTAACTTGTTGTTAATTAAAGGCTATATTTATAACTTTTACTTAACAATTGGTTAATAAATTTAAGGGGGGGTCACGTTGACTACACCATTGAAAAAGATCGTGATTGTCGGCGGCGGTGCTGGCGGGCTTGAAATGGCGACTCAGTTGGGTAAAAAACTGGGTCGTAAGAAAAAGGCAAAAATCACGCTGGTGGACAGAAACCACAGCCATCTGTGGAAGCCGTTGCTGCATGAAGTGGCGACCGGTTCACTGGACGAAGGCGTGGACGCTCTGAGCTACCTGGCGCATGCGCGTAATCATGGTTTCCAGTTCCAGTTGGGTTCGGTTATGGATATCGATCGTGAAGCGAAAACGATCACCATTGCGGAACTGCGTGACGAGAAAGGGGAACTGCTGGTTCCTGAGCGTAAAATCGCGTACGACACCCTGGTGATGGCGCTGGGCAGCACCTCTAACGACTTCAACACCCCTGGCGTTAAAGAACACTGTATTTTCCTGGACAACCCGCATCAGGCGCGTCGCTTCCATCAGGAAATGCTGAACCTGTTCCTGAAATACTCTTCCAGCATGGGTGTTAGCGGTAAGGTCAACATTGCGATTGTCGGTGGCGGCGCAACGGGTGTGGAGCTTTCTGCGGAACTGCATAACGCTGTGAAACAGCTGCACAGCTACGGCTACAAAGGCCTGACTAACGAAGCGCTGAACGTGACGCTGGTTGAAGCCGGTGAGCGCATTCTGCCTGCGCTGCCGCCGCGTATTTCCGCTGCGGCGCATAGCGAACTGACCAAACTGGGCGTACGCGTACTGACTCAGACGATGGTGACCAGCGCAGACGAAGGCGGCCTGCATACGAAAGATGGCGAACACATCAAAGCTGACCTGATGGTGTGGGCGGCAGGGATTAAAGCGCCTGATTTCCTGAAAGATATTGGCGGGCTGGAAACTAACCGCATCAACCAGTTAGTGGTTGAACCGACGCTGCAAACCACCCGTGACCCGGATGTTTATGCCACCGGCGACTGTGCTTCCTGCGCACGTCCTGAAGGGGGCTTTGTGCCGCCGCGCGCTCAGGCCGCGCATCAGATGGCAAGCTGCGCACTGAATAATATTCTGGCGCAGATGAAAGGCAAACCGATGAAAGACTACGTTTATAAAGATCACGGTTCGCTGGTATCGCTCTCTAATTTCTCGACTGTCGGCAGCCTGATGGGGAACCTGATGCGCGGTTCAATGATGGTGGAAGGGCGTATCGCGCGTTTTGTTTACATTTCGCTTTACCGTATGCACCAGATTGCGCTGCACGGTTACTTTAAAACCGGGTTAATGATGTTAGTAGGCAGCATTAACCGTGTGATTCGCCCGCGTCTGAAACTGCATTAATCCTTACCGTATCGCCTGATGGCGCTTCGCTTATCAGGCCTACGGCTCGCACTGCATGTAGGTCGGATAAGGCCACCGGGCATCATCCCTCACCGTTTGTAGGCCGGATAAGGCCATCGGCCGCCATCCGGCAATTTAATCGCGCCATCTGCTTCAGAGTTCTCTGAATCGTGTCTGTTTGCCGCATAACCCCGCACTTTTCATCCTCTTTCTGATTTGCTTAACCCCACTGCTGGTTGCAAAATTGTTACTAATAGCAAAAAAGGAGGAATTCCCGTGAATAAATCAATGTTGGCGGGTATAGGGATTGGCGTAGCTGCTGCGCTGGGTGTGGCGGCGGTGGCCAGTCTGAACGTTTTTGACCGTAGCCCGAAATATGCGCAAGTCGTATCAGCCACACCCATAAAAGAAACCGTCAAAATACCGCGTCAGGAATGCCGCAACGTGACGGTCACGCACCGCAAACCTGTTCAGGACGAAAACCGCATTGCCGGTTCGGTGCTTGGCGCGGTTGCTGGCGGCGTGATTGGTCATCAGTTCGGCGGTGGTCGTGGTAAAGATGTGGCGACCGTCGTCGGGGCGCTGGGCGGAGGGTACGCCGGTAACCAAATCCAGGGATCAATGCAGGAAAATGACACCTACACCTCTACGCAGCAGCGCTGTAAAACGGTGTATGACAAGTCAGAGAAAATGCTGGGCTATGACGTCACTTACAAGATTGGCGATCAGCAGGGGAAAATCCGCATGGATAAAGATCCCGGAACGCAAATCCCGCTGGATAATAACGGTCAATTGATTCTGAATAACGACGCGTAAAAAAAGCTGTACTCTGCACGTTAGCCCCTCATTCGCTCAGGCTGAGGGGCTTTTTTTATCAGACGGTCAGGCGCTAAGCCTTCAGCATCTCCGGCCACAGCCGTAGGGTGGTGCGGGTTATCTGCATCAGCTTGTCAAACGTCGCGCCTTCACGCGCGCTGATCGACATTCCTTGTAAAATACAGTTCAGATATTCCGCCAGCGTTTGTGGATTACAGTGCGCCGGAATTTCCCCGCGCTCCTGCCGCTGGCGCAAAAACTGGGTCAGCGTCTGCTCCTGCATCGCGTGGCGGGATTTCACCGTATGGGCGATTTCACGGGAGGAGGCGGCCAGTGTGGCGGACGTGTTGATCATAAAGCACCCGGCAGGGGTGTCTTTACTGGTGAAGCATGTCGCGACGGCGGTGAAATAGTCTTCCAGCGCGGACTCAACGCTTTTTTCTTCACAAAAGAGCTGGGCCTCATGCTTTGCCGCAAAGCGGCTGATATAGCGGTCCAGCACTGCGCGGAACAACCCTTCCTTGTTCGTAAATTCTGCGTACAGCGTGGGCGCTTTTGCGCCGGTCGCTTCCACGAGGTCGGCGAGCGATGTTGCTTCATAGCCGTGCTGCCAGAAGAGTGTCATGGCCTTATCAAGCGCGGCTTCCCTGTCGAACACTTTTGGTCGGCCACGGCTTTTTTTTACGCAACCTGTCGAGTCAGTTGTCATGATGCCGTTGTACCTTGTTGGGTTTGTTGAACAACCATTATAAAAATAATCCCGCTCAGTCTCCAGCGCATTCAGAAGAAAAATAATTCACCTGTATTGATATGAAAAATAAGTCCTTTTTAATTTATATAATGATCGTTATAAAAAAATGTTGACGTGTGACCTGGATCACATCTATGATTTACCTATCGATCGTTAAGTAAATATTTCGACACCGTTCATCTGCTAAAGGTCACTATCATGAAAAACGTAAAAACCCTCATTGCTGCTGCTGTACTGAGTTCACTCTCTTTCGCAAGTTTCGCTGCTGTTGAAGTTCAGGCGACGCCAGTAGATCAACAGAAAGTAGGCACCATTTCCGCAACCGCCGGGACTAACCTGGGATCTCTGGAAGATCAACTGGCGCAAAAAGCGGATGAAATGGGCGCGAAATCTTTCCGCATTACTTCGGTAACCGGTCCTAACACCCTCCACGGGACTGCGGTTATCTACAAATAAGCATTAACCCTCATTAATGCCACTGCTACTGCCACAAAAAAGCCCCGCTGTCTGAGCGGGGCTTTTTTATTATCCGACGTTACATCGACTGCTGCGTTATCCCGGGATGGCGGGTGACATCGACCGGCATTCCTGAACGCACTTCCATAACATGCTCCATAACGGCGGCATCGGTCTGTGCGGCATCTTTGAAAGCCTGCATTTGACCGTTCAATACGATCGGCAATATTTGCGGATCGTCATCAATATTCTTCGATAACGGCTGGTGGACTTCTACCAGGCGCATGCCGCCAGGTTCAACGGACGCTTTGATCGGCGTATTAATAATGTTGACCTTCGTACCCGGCGTGACCTGACGGAACAGCGTCTCAATATCACTGTCACGCAGGCGAATACAGCCGGAACTGACGCGCATCCCGATACCGAAATCAGCATTCGTGCCGTGCAGCAAATAGACGCCGCCATAAGCCGCTAAGCGGATCGCATGATGGCCCATTGGGTTATCCGGTCCGGCGGGAACCACGGCAGGGAGGTCTATCCCCTGAGCTTTGTAACGGGCGCGGATATTCGCCGTAGGCGTCCAGGTTGGATTCGCGCGCTTATCCGAAACGGTAGTGACCATCGTTGGCGTCAACGTATCGCCACCCAGTTGACCGATACCGATTGGATACACGGTCACCGAATTTTTTCCGGGAGGATAGTAATACAGACGCAATTCGGCGAGGTTAATCACAATACCTTCGCGCGGCGCATCCGGTAGTAAGGTTTGCAGAGGGATGGTCAGAACGCTGCCCGCGCGGGGAACGTAAGGATCAACGCCCGGATTTGCCTGTAGCAACGCTAAAAAACCGACATTGTATTTTTTAGCAATCGCCTCCAGCGAGCCGCCGTTGTTTTCGACAACGTGAAATGTATTTTCGCCCACCAGTTTGCTGCCGGGAGGAGGAAGCGGCCAGGTGTTTGCCTGCGCCGGTATCGCCAGCGCTACGGACGCGGCGAGCGTAAAAAACGCCAGCCAGCGGGAAAGTCGCATGTTATTCATTATCATCACAAATCAAAGGGTTATTGTAATAAATTGAGTCAATGATCATTATGGCGGGTTGTCATGTCTTGAAGTGCAAGAGAAGTGCAAAGTGTTGTAAATGTGGGCGAAAACGCGGGGGATGGCAGAGGGCATTACGCCCGGTGGCGCTGCGCTTACCGGGCCTACAGGGTATGCTTCCCGTAGGCCGGATAAGGCGATGTACCCGGTGGCGCTGCGCTTACCGGGCCTACAGGGTATGCTTCTCGTAGGCCGGATAAGGCGATGTGCCCGGTGGCGCTGCGCTTACCGGGCCTACAGGGTATGCTTCCCGTAGGCCGGATAAGGCGATGTGCCCGGTGGCGCTGCGCTTACCGGGCCTACAGGATATGCTTTCCGTAGGCCGGATAAGGCGCTTGCGCCGCCATCCGGCGTCGTAGGGCGTTACGCCGCCGCGTTTTCTTCCAGTTGCGCCATAAACTGGCGCACCCAGTCCATACGCGTTTTACGCTCCGCCAGATCCTGAATAAACTTCAGGCGTGTCGGGCCGTCGAGGCGGAAGTGCTGTGGTTGTTTTTGCAACAGACCAATCAGCCAGGTTGGGTTAACGTGATTTTTCTCGGCAAACTCGATCGTACCGCCTTTCTCGTTGCCTTCCAGTTTTCGAATGCCCAGCTTCTGTGCCTGTTGGCGCAGACGCGCGATATCCAGCAGATTGCGCGCCGGGTCAGGCAGCAGGCCGAAACGGTCGATCAGCTCTACCTTGAGCTCCTCCAGCTCGTTTTCGTTTTTCGCACTGGCAATGCGTTTATAGAACGACAGACGCGTATTCACATCCGGGATAAAATCATCCGGCAGCAGCGACGGCATACGCAGTTCGACTTCCGTCTGCTGGCTGGTGAGGTCTTCCAGCGACGGCTCACGTCCGGCTTTCAGCGCATCCACAGCGTTTTCCAGCAGCTCCATATACAGCGAGAAGCCGATAGTCTCCATCTGCCCGCTCTGATCTTCGCCAAGCAGCTCGCCAGCGCCGCGAATTTCGAGGTCGTGAGTCGCCAGCGCAAAACCGGCACCCAAATCTTCCAGCGAGGCAATGGCTTCCAGACGTTTTTGCGCGTCGGTCGTCATCGCTTTTGGATGCGGCGTCAGCAGCCAGGCATACGCCTGATGGTGCGAACGTCCAACGCGGCCACGTAGCTGGTGTAGCTGCGCCAGGCCGAAATGGTCGGCGCGCTCAATGATGATCGTGTTCGCGGTTGGAATATCAATACCGGTTTCGATAATGGTGGTACACACCAGAACGTTAAAGCGCTGGTGGTGGAAGTCGTTCATAACGCGCTCAAGTTCGCGCTCGCGCATCTGCCCGTGACCAATCGCGATGCGGGCTTCCGGCACCAGTTCCGCCAGTCGGTCCGCGGCTTTCTGGATATTCTCCACGTCGTTATACAGATAATACACCTGGCCGCCGCGCAGAACTTCACGCAGGATAGCCTCGCGCACCACCAGGTTGTCATATTCGCGGACGAAGGTTTTTACCGCCAGACGACGGGCGGGCGGTGTGGCAATGATCGACAGATCGCGCATACCGCTCATCGCCATGTTGAGCGTACGGGGGATTGGCGTTGCCGTCAGCGTCAGAATATCAACGTCGGCGCGCATTGCCTTGATGCGCTCTTTATGCCGTACGCCGAAACGGTGCTCTTCATCGACAATCAGCAAGCCCAAATCTTTTAATTTCACATCGCTTTGCAGCAGCTTATGAGTGCCGATCAGAATGTCGATTTTCCCCTCAGCGACCTGCTCAAGGATCTGCGCTTGCTCTTTGGCGCTACGGAAACGGGAGAGCATTTCGATGCGCACCGGCCAGTTGGCGAAGCGGTCGCGGAAGTTATCGAAATGCTGTTGCGCCAGCAGGGTGGTAGGCACCAGCACCGCGACCTGTTTGTGGTTTTCCACCGCCAGGAACGCGGCGCGCATCGCCACTTCGGTTTTCCCGAAGCCGACGTCGCCGCACACCAGACGATCCATTGCCAGCGGTTGGCACATGTCGCTCAGGACGGCGTTAATGGCCTGCGCCTGGTCTGGCGTGGTCTCGAACGGGAAGCTGTCGCAGAACAGTTGATACTGCTCGCGATCGTGCTTAAAGGCGAAACCTTCTTTCGCCGCGCGCTGGGCGTAAATATCCAGTAGCTCTGCCGCCACGTCGCGCACTTTCTCCGCGGCTTTCTGTCGGGCGCGAGACCAGGCGTCGCCGCCCAGTTTATGCAGCGGCGCGTTCTCTTCGGCGCCTCCGGCATAGCGGCTGATGAGATGCAAAGATGACACCGGTACGTACAATCTGGCGTCGTTGGCGTAGGTGAGCATCAGGTACTCGCCCTTGATGCCGCCGGCTTCCAGCGTCGTCATACCCGCATAACGCCCCACACCATGCTCAAGGTGTACCACCGGCTGGCCAGGATGCAGTTCCGCCAGGTTGCGGATCAGCGTGTCGGGGTTAATCGTGCGGCGTGAGTCCTGACGGCGACGCGCAACGCGTTCACCCAGCAAATCGCTCTCGCAAATAAGCGCCAGATTACGCTGCGTATCAATGAAGCCATGCTCCGCAGCGCCAATCATCAGGTAACGTCCGGCGTCGAGCGCCTCATCCAGGCGCAAAATTCGTTTGGGTGAAATTTTAATACGGGCGAGCAGTTCCCCGAGCGCTTCGCGGCGGCCTTCGCTTTCTACGGAGAAAATGACCGGCCCGTTGAAGGATTCAAGAAACCTACGCAGCGCGTCCAGCGGCGCTTTTTGCTGCGCCTGTACCGCCAGATCCGGCAGTTTCTGGAAACCCAGATTGGTATTCGCCGCCTTACCTGGCAGATGTTCGGTTTTTAACTGTACGCGGGGCCAGCGTTTGAGTTCAGAGAACAGCTCATCGACCCGCAGCCACAGAGATTCCGGCGGCAAAAGCGGGCGCATAGGATCGACGCCACGGTTTTCAAAACGCGCCAGGGTATCGGCCTGGAAGCGTTCAGCGCTGTTTTCCAGCGCGCCGGTATTCACCAGCAGCGTGTTCGCCGGGAAGTAGCTGAACAGAGGCGGCAGCGTCTCGTTGAAGAACAGCGGCTGCCAGTATTCGATCCCGGCAGGCAGCGTGCCTTTACTGACCTGCTGGTAAATATGCTCGGCGTCGCGTTTAACTTCAAATGTGTCACGCCACTGGCTGCGGAACAGCTCGATGGCCGTTTTATCGGTCGGAAATTCATGCGCGGGCAGCAAATTGATGGCGTCGACTTCTTCCAGCGTACGCTGGGTATCGGCATCAAACAGGCGCAAACTGTCGATTTCATCATCAAAAAAATCAAGACGATAGGGCTGTTCGCTGCCCATCGGAAACAGATCCAGCAGCGCGCCGCGAGTGGCGTATTCACCGTGTTCCATGACCTGATCAACATGACGATAGCCCGCGCTATCCAGCTGTGCGCGCAGGGCGTCGCGCGACAAACGCTGACCCTTTTTCATCACCAGGGCGTGGCCGTGCAAATAACTGTGCGGGCAAACGCGCTGCATCAGCGTATTTACCGGAACAATCAATACGCCGCGCTGCATTGACGGCAACTGGTAAAGCGTGGACAGGCGTGAAGAGATGATTTCCTGGTGTGGGGAAAAGCTGTCGTAAGGGAGCGTTTCCCAGTCCGCCAGATTCATCACCAGTTGGTCGGTGAACTGGCGAACTTCGTCATGCAGGCGCAGGGCGTTTTGCATGTCAGGTGCAATAAGTACGATTGGGCCAGCATGGCGCTCGGCAATCTCCGCCACCAGCGTGGCGCAGGCGGCGCCGGTAAGCTCGCCCAACTGGCGCTGATCGCCGGGTTTGGTTGGCAGAGTATAACGTTGTTGTTCAGGCATAGTGGTTGCAGGATCTCTATTGGGTATACACCACACTATGGGGGCATATCACTGATAAGCAATGCTCTTTATTATCCGTGATCGTTTCTCTTTAGCAAATTGATTCGCCCCCGGGAGGGGGCGAAAAGATTAACGCGAATAGCTGGTAACGGCGGGGAGAGAAGGCGGAGAGAAGAAGAGATCGGCAAACAGGCGTTGCGAAATTTTTCGGACGGTAAGGCCCGTCAGCGTGCAAATCAGCAGACTGGCAAAGGGGTAAACCAACAGCAGAGCAAACTCAAGCTGCGGCGACCATGCCGCGCCGTTGATTTTCGGAATCAACGTTAAGCTGAACGCTTCGACCAGGATACGGTGGGTTGTATAGATAGCAATAGTGTTTGAGCCGATGACATTCAGCAGACTGGAAGAACGCATGCCGAAGCGCTGCTCATACTGATAGAAAAGCTTCATGATCAGCACAATCGACACCAGTGAGAGCAGCAGGGATACATTAGCCAGCCAGGCGATGACGGCGAGCAGCGCAATGCCCGCAAACGCGATAGCATAACGACGCAGTGGGACATGCTTAATCCACTCCATCAGCGTGGCGCCAAACCAGGCGCCGAGGCTGTAGTAAGGCAGGTTGCGGATCACGCTGTTCATTCCCCACCACGGCGTCGGCACGAAGTTTATCGTCACGCTCAGCAGTACAAACAGTACGAACAGTGGTTTTGCCCATTGGCTGAAAACTTTACACAGCACAAAATAGACAACCAGCGCATACAGATACCAGAGGCTGGTGCTGGCCGTCAGCATTCCGTGAATAAACTCGCCGACGGACCCGGCATAAGCGGCGTTGGAGGCATTGTTGATGTCGCGTTCGGGCGCCAGCCAGTGGTTGAGCCAGCTAAGCGCCAGCCATTGCGCCACTCCCCAGAGCGCCAGTACCCAGACAATGCTCCAGATCCGTTTATCAATACAGGTTCCCCAGGGCACGCTGTCAATATAGCGGCGGATCAGATACCCGGAAATAAAGAAAAACACCGGCATGCGAAACGGCGCCAGATAGAGGTTAAAGTAGATCCAGCATTTCGTCAGGATCTCCGATAACGGATACTGGAAAGCGGTCAGGTGGGGATAGAACGTAATCACAGAGTGATAAATGACCACCAGGCAGATGCATAACCCTTTGATTTGGTTGATCCACAATTCTTTTTGTTTCATCAGGACGGCGTACTCGTGTTATTCAACATAGCCTGTGATCCTGCGGGCGGGGATCGGTGTTGTAATGCGTAACATTCTGTATTTTATTTTTTTAAGATAAAGATCAGGGTCAAGGGTGAGTATCAAAGCAGGTATCTTCAGGAAGTTGATTTCTTGATACTTTTCAGAATTACGCTGACGAACACTTACGGTTCAGTCATTTACCCATTCCGCTTTCGCTTATATACTCAGGGCTTTGCTAACAGCAACCAGACGGATTTCATGTACCAACCTGTCGCTCTATTTATTGGCCTGCGTTATATGCGTGGGCGTGCAGCAGATCGTTTCGGTCGTTTCGTCTCCTGGCTTTCCACCATTGGCATTACTCTCGGGGTGATGGCGCTGGTCACGGTATTGTCGGTGATGAATGGTTTTGAACGTGAACTGCAAAACAACATCCTTGGCCTGATGCCGCAGGCAATTCTCTCGTCTGAGCAGGGCTCCCTTAATCCACAGCTGATACCCGAAAAAGCGGTTACGTTGAATGGCGTCAATCGTATCGCGCCGCTTACCACGGGAGATGTCGTGCTGCAAAGCGCGCGTAGCGTCGCCGTGGGCGTGATGCTGGGTATCGACCCGGCGCAAAAAGATCCCTTAACGCCGTATCTGGTCAATGTGAAGCAAACCTCTCTTGAAGCGGGCAAGTATAATGTCATCCTCGGCGAGCAGCTTGCCGGGCAGTTGGGCGTCAATCGCGGCGATCAAATTCGCGTGATGGTGCCTTCCGCCAGCCAGTTCACGCCAATGGGACGCCTGCCGAGCCAGCGCCTGTTTACGGTGATTGGCACCTTCGCGGCGAACAGCGAAGTGGATGGCTACCAGATGCTGACCAATATTCAGGATGCGTCGCGCCTGATGCGCTACCCGGCGGGCAATATCACCGGCTGGCGCTTGTGGCTTAATGAGCCGCTGAAGGTGGATACCCTCAGCCAGCAGACGCTGCCGGAGGGGACGAAATGGCAGGACTGGCGTGAGCGAAAAGGCGAGCTGTTCCAGGCCGTGCGCATGGAAAAAAACATGATGGGTTTGCTGTTAAGCCTGATTGTCGCCGTGGCGGCGTTTAATATTATTACTTCGTTAGGTTTAATGGTGATGGAGAAGCAGGGCGAAGTGGCTATTTTACAAACCCAGGGGCTGACGCCGCGCCAGATCATGATGGTGTTTATGGTTCAGGGCGCCAGCGCCGGGATTATCGGCGCGCTGCTGGGGGCAGTGCTGGGCGCATTGCTGGCCAGCCAACTGAATAACCTGATGCCGATCATTGGCGCATTCCTGGATGGCGCTGCGCTGCCGGTGGCGATTGAACCGCTACAGGTTGTTGTTATTGCGCTGGTGGCGATGGCCATCGCGTTATTGTCCACGCTGTATCCTTCCTGGCGCGCTGCCGCCACCCAACCCGCTGAGGCTTTACGTTATGAATAAGATCCTGTTGCAATGCGACAACCTGTGCAAACGCTATCAGGAAGGCTCCGTGCAAACCGACGTGCTGCACGATGTCAGCTTCAGCATTGGCGAAGGCGAAATGATGGCGATTGTCGGCAGCTCCGGCTCCGGGAAAAGTACGCTCCTGCACCTGCTGGGCGGCCTGGATACGCCGACGTCGGGCGATGTCATTTTTAGCGGCCAGCCGATGAGCAAACTCTCGTCGGCGGCGAAAGCGGAACTGCGCAACCAGAAGCTTGGCTTTATTTATCAGTTCCATCACCTGCTACCGGATTTCACCGCGCTGGAAAACGTCGCGATGCCGCTGCTGATCGGCAAGAAAAAAACGGCTGAAATTACCGAGCGGGCGCGTGAAATGTTGCAGGCGGTGGGGCTGGATCACCGAGCTAACCATCGTCCATCCGAACTTTCCGGCGGCGAGCGTCAGCGTGTCGCCATCGCCCGAGCGCTGGTCAACAATCCGCGCCTGGTGCTGGCGGATGAACCGACCGGCAACCTGGATGCGCGCAATGCTGACAGTATTTTCCAGCTTCTGGGCGAACTCAATCGCGCTCAGGGAACGGCGTTTCTGGTGGTGACTCACGATTTGCAGCTGGCGAAGCGAATGAGCCGTCAGCTTGAAATGCGCGACGGTCTGCTGACGGCAGAACTGAGCCTGATGGGAGCTGAGTAATGGCTTCGCCTTTATCGTTATTGATCGGCTTGCGCTTTAGTCGCGGTCGTCGACGCGGCGGTATGGTGTCGCTGATTTCCGTTATCTCGACTATCGGCATCGCGCTGGGCGTGGCGGTACTGATTGTCGGTTTAAGCGCGATGAACGGTTTCGAGCGCGAGCTGAACAACCGTATTCTGGCCGTGGTGCCGCATGGTGAAATTGAAGCTGTGAATCAGCCGTGGACTCACTGGCGCGAAGCGCTGGAAAAAGTGCAGCACGTACAGGGGATTGCAGCGGCAGCGCCCTATATCAACTTTACCGGGCTGGTGGAGAGCGGGGCGAATCTGCGCGCAATCCAGGTGAAGGGCGTGGACCCGAAACAGGAACAGCGCTTGAGCGCGCTGCCGTCGTTTGTGCAAAACCATGCCTGGGATAACTTCAGGGCGGGCGAGCAGCAGATCATCATTGGCAAGGGCGTTGCCGATGCGCTGAAAGTGAAGCAGGGCGACTGGGTGTCGATCATGATCCCCAATGCCAGCGCCGATCATAAATTGCAGCAGCCTAAGCGAGTGCGTCTGCATGTGACGGGGATTCTGCAACTGAGCGGTCAGCTCGATCACAGCTTTGCCATGATCCCTATGGAAGACGCGCAGCAGTACCTGGATATGGGGGCCAGCGTGTCCGGCATCGCGATTAAGGTCAACGATGTCTTTAACGCCAATAAATTGGTACGGGACGCTGGCGAAGTGACCGACAGTTACGTTTACATTAAGAGCTGGATCGGTACTTACGGCTATATGTACCATGATATTCAGATGATCCGCGCCATCATGTATCTGGCGATGGTGCTGGTGATCGGCGTGGCCTGCTTCAATATCGTTTCGACGCTGGTGATGGCGGTAAAAGATAAGAGCGGCGATATCGCGGTATTAAGAACCTTAGGGGCGAAAGATGGCCTAATCCGCGCCATTTTCGTCTGGTATGGGCTGCTGGCGGGTCTGCTCGGCAGTCTGTGCGGCGTGGCGATTGGCGTGGTCGTCTCGTTGCAACTGACCCCTATTATCGAAGGCATCGAAAAGCTGATAGGGCATCAGTTCCTTTCTGGAGACATCTATTTTATCGACTTCCTGCCATCCGAATTACACTGGCTGGACGTTATTTACGTACTGGTTACGGCATTGTTGCTGAGCTTGTTGGCGAGCTGGTATCCGGCGCGACGCGCCAGCAATATTGACCCCGCGAGAGTGTTAAGCGGCCAGTAGTCGCAGTACATAAGAACAAGGAGCGGTGCGTGATGCATTACGGGTTTGACATTGGCGGGACAAAAATTGCCTTAGGCGTGTTTGATAACGAGCGACGTTTGCGCTGGGAAAAACGCGTACCGACGCCACGCGAAGGCTATGAGGCTTTTTTAACCGCGGTCTGCGATCTGGTGGCGGAAGCCGACCAGCGGTTTGACGTAAAAGGTTCCGTGGGCATTGGTATTCCCGGGATGCCGGAAACGGAAGACGGAACGCTGTATGCCGCCAATGTTCCGGCCGCCAGCGGTAAACCGCTCCGCGCCGATCTCAGCGCCCGGCTGGATCGTGATGTTCGCCTGGATAACGACGCGAACTGCTTTGCACTGTCGGAAGCCTGGGATGATGAGTTCACGCAGTATCCGCTGGTCATGGGGCTTATCCTCGGGACGGGCGTAGGCGGCGGACTGGTGCTCAACGGTAAGCCGATCACCGGTCGCAGCTATATTACCGGCGAGTTTGGTCATATGCGTTTGCCTGTCGATGCGCTCACCCTGATGGGGTTCGATTTTCCTCTGCGTCGCTGCGGCTGCGGTCAACTGGGCTGCATCGAAAATTATCTTTCCGGCCGCGGGTTTGCGTGGCTGTATCAGCATTACTATCATCAACCTCTACAGGCGCCGGAGATTATTGCTTTGTGGGAGCAAGGTGATGAACGCGCGCGTGCGCATGTTGAACGTTACCAGGATTTACTGGCGGTCTGCCTGGGGAATATCCTCACGATCGTCGATCCCGATCTGGTGGTGATTGGGGGAGGATTATCAAACTTCACTGCTATAACAACGCAACTGGCAGACAGGTTGCCACGTCATCTCCTTCCTGTTGCTCGTGTACCGCGTATTGAACGGGCGCGACACGGTGATGCGGGCGGGATGCGCGGCGCTGCCTTCTTACATCTTACCGATTAATCAAAAGAGGTTGTTATGCAGTCGCGTCGGGCTCATCGATTAAGCCGTTTTCGTAAAAACAAACGCCATTTGCGTGAACGCCTGCGTCAGCGAATCTTTTTCAGAGACAGAGTGGTGCCGGAAATGATGGAAAAACCAAGAGTATTAGTTCTTACTGGAGCGGGAATCTCTGCCGAATCCGGCATTCGTACATTTCGCGCCGCTGATGGTCTCTGGGAAGAGCATCGGGTTGAGGATGTGGCGACCCCGGAAGGGTTTGCCCGCGATCCAGAACTGGTTCAGTCATTTTACAACGCCCGCCGTCAGCAGTTGCAGCGGCCTGAGATTCAGCCCAACCCGGCGCATGTCGCGCTGGCAAAACTGGAAGAGGTGCTGGGCGATCGTTTCCTGCTGGTGACGCAAAATATCGATAATCTGCATGAACGCGCGGGCAACAAGAATATCATCCACATGCACGGCGAGCTGTTGAAAGTGCGCTGCTCCCAGAGCGGGCAAATTCTGGACTGGACGGGCGATGTGACTTCAGACGATAAGTGCCATTGCTGCCAGTTCCCGGCTTCGCTTCGCCCGCACGTCGTGTGGTTTGGTGAAATGCCGCTTGGCATGGATGAGATCTATATGGCGCTGGCGATGGCGGATGTGTTTATCGCTATCGGAACATCCGGGCATGTTTATCCGGCGGCCGGGTTTGTGCATGAGGCCCGCCTGCACGGCGCGCATACGGTCGAGCTAAATCTTGAACCAAGCCAGGTCGGCAGCGAGTTTGAAGAGAAATATTATGGCCCGGCAAGCCAGGTTGTACCGGCGTTTATTGAGAAATTATTGAAAGGACTGTGATTTTTTTGCCGGATGGCGGCGAATGCCTTATCCGGCCTACGGTTTGCATTTATCCAGGCCCGATAAGCGCAGCGCCATCGGGCATTCTTTACAACGCTGAATTAGCGTCCCGCTTTCAGCTTCTGATAATACTCTTCATAGATAGCACTGGCGGAACCCACGTCGTTCTGCCATTCCCCTTTATTGATGGTGTCGGCATCAGGGTAGAGTGATTTATCATTTGCCACTTCAGGACTTAACAGCTTACGTGCGGCCAGGTTCGGCGTCGGATAACCGATGGTTTCCGCCACTTCTTTCGCCACATCCGGGCGCAACAGGAAGTTGATCAGCTTCAGCGCGCCTTCTTTGTTTTTGGCGTTCGCCGGAATAGAAAGGCTGTCCATCCAGAAAATACCGCCTTCTTTCGGCCAGATAACCTCAAGCGGCGTCCCTGCCTGACGTGCAACGTACGCAGAACCGTTCCACACCATCCCCAGGTTGACTTCGCCTTCCATATACGGGTTAGCCGGGTTGTCGGAGTTGAACGCCGCCACGTTTGGCATCAGTTTTTTCAGTTCGTTATACGCCGCTTCAATCTCTTTAGGATCGGTGGTGTTGCCGGAGTAACCCAGCTTACGCAGCGCCATCTGGAACACTTCACGCGCATCGTCAGTCAGCAGCAGGCCGCCTTTATACTCAGGCTTCCACAGGTCAGCCCAACTGGTGACGGTTTTCGGGTCAATTTCGTCGCTGTTAACGCCAATTGCCGTTGCGCCCCAGATATACGGGATGGAGTAGTCGTTATTCGGGTCAAACGGTTTGTTGAGCATTTCAGGATCGAGGTTGTGGAAGTTGGTTAACTTCGTTTTGTCGATCTTCTGGATCATGCCCTCTTTACGCATTTTATCGACGTAATAGGTGGAAGGCACCACCAGGTCGTAGGCGCCGTCTTTATACGTTTTCAGCTTGGCATACATGGTTTCATTCGACTCGTAGGTCGAATAGATAACCTTAATGCCCGTCTCTTTAGTGAACTGTTCCAGCAGTCCTGGTGGAACATACTCGGTCCAGTTGTAGAAATAGAGCGTGTTGTTGTCATCAGCGTGAGCGGCGCTCATGCCCAGTGCCAGAGCACCCGCCGCGAGCAGGTGGCGTGACCATTTTTTCATTTAACGTCCCCTGAATAGTGGGCCTCAACGGCCCTTGGTTTTATCACGAGCAATAAGCTGGCTGGCGATGACCATAACCAGCGACAGAACCAACAAAATCGTTGCCAGCGCATTAACTTCCGGTGAAACGCCGACTTTTACCATTGAGTAAATTTTCAATGGCAGAATCTCATAGCCAGGCCCGGTGACGAATGACGAAACCACCACGTCATCCATCGACAGGGTGAAACTGAGCAACCAGCCAGCCGCGACCGCAGGCATTGCCAGCGGCAGAATGATCTTACGCAAAATCGTGACTTCACTGGCTCCAAGGTCTTTTGCCGCTTCCAGCATCCGCACGTCAAACCCTTTCAGGCGCGAGTAAACGGTAACGACCACGAAGGGCAGGCAAAAGGTGATATGCGAAAACAGCAACGACCAGAAGCCCAACTGGATGCCGAGCAGCATAAACAGCACCAGCAGTGAAATCGCCATTACAATATCCGGCGACATCATGACGACGAACAGCATGCCGCTGACAAACGGTTTACCGCGAAAACGATAGCGATACAGCGCCACTGCCGTTAGCGAGCCGATGATCGTGGCAAAGGTGGCCGAGAACACCGCCATCGTCAGCGAGTGCTGTGCCGCCTGCAACAGGCTGTCGTTATTCATCAGCAGGCTGTACCAGTTGGTGGTAAAGCCCTGCCAGTTGATGCCAAAGCGCGAACTGTTAAAGGAATTCACAATCAAGATGATGATTGGAATATACAGGTACGCGTAGATAGCGGTCATAAAACCGCCACGAAGCAGTCGACCGATCATTCGAGTTCCACCTTCTTATTCAGCAGCCGCGATGCGCGCCAGTAAACCAGCAGCATCAGGCCCATCACAATCGTCAGCGTAATGCTGGTGGCTGCGCCAAACGGCCAGTCGCGAATGTTCAGGAACTGAACCTTAATAACGTTACCAATCAGCAGGTTCTTTGCTCCACCCATCAGGTCAGAGACATAGAACAGCCCCATCGCCGGCAGCATCACCAGTAGACACCCGGCGATGATCCCCGGCATGGTCAGTGGAATAATAATGCGAATAAAGGTCTGCAATTTACTGGCGCCCAGATCGCGGGCGGCCTCCAGCAGCGGCTTATCCAGTTTTTCAATGCTGGAGTAGAGCGGCATCACCATAAACGGCAGCAGGATATAGACCAGACCGATAATGACCGCGCCCGGCGTGAACATGATGCGGATCGGGGCGTCAATCACACCCAGCCACAGCAGGAACTCGTTGAGATAGCCCTTGGTGCTGAGAAAAATTTTCAGGCCGTAAATACGGATCAGCGAGTTGGTCCAGAACGGCACGATCAGCAAAAACAGCAGCAGCGGACGCACTTTTTCCGGCAGTTTCGCCAGAAACCAGGCAAAGGGATAGCCGAGCACCAGGCAGGCGAAGGTGGCAATGAGCGCCATATTGAGGGAATGCAGCAATACCTCAAAATAGAGCGGATCGAGCAAACGAGCGTAGTTATCCAGCGTAAAGACCATTTTGACGAAGTTCGCGTCATCACGGGTCAAAAAGCTGGTACCAATAATCATCAGGTTGGGCAGAAAGACAAACAACACAAGCCAACCAACGACAGTGACAATCACCACATTCTGGAATTTACTTGTGTTCTTCATCAGCCAGTACGACCTCCCAGCTTTCTACCCAATTAATGGCCATTTTTTGGTCGAGAGAGTGGTCGAAGTCAGGATCGTCTTCATTGAAGAATTCGCTGACCATCACCATTTTGCCATTTTCCAGTTCGACGACGGACTCCAGCGTCATACCTTTGTAGTTGCGCTCGCGCACGTAGCCGATGAGACCTTCAATGTGGTTATCATCGTTAATTTCATCAACGCGCAGATCTTCCGGGCGTAACAGTACGTTCAGTTTCTGACCAGGAACGACGGCAAAGTTAACATAAATATTGCACTCGCGTCCTTCTACATTGGCGCGTACGCGTTGTTCGTCCAGACGTTCAATTACCGTGGCGTTAAACATGTTGATTTCGCCAATGAATCCGGCGACGAACAGGTTTTTCGGCTCCTCATAGATTTCTCGCGGCGTGCCGTCCTGCTCAATAATGCCGTCGCGCATCACCACGATACGGTCAGACATGGTCAGCGCTTCTTCCTGATCGTGCGTAACGAACACAAAAGTGATGCCCAGCTTACGCTGCAACGCTTTCAGTTCGTTCTGCATCTGCTTTCGCAGCTTGTAATCCAGCGCGGAGAGGGATTCATCCAGCAGCAATAAACGCGGTTTATTGACGACGGCGCGGGCGATGGCCACACGCTGCTGCTGCCCGCCGGAAAGCTGATGCGGCTTTCGCTGCGCAAACTCTTCCAGTTGCACCATGCGCAGAGCGTCGGTGACGCGAGGGGTAATCTCGGCGGCGGGGGTTTTCTGCATGCGTAAACCGAAAGCCACATTTTCAAATACGGTCATGTGGGGGAATAACGCATAGCTTTGAAAGACGGTGTTCACATAGCGGTGTTCCGCTGGAACGTCGGTGATGTCCTGGTTATCCAACATGATATGACCGGCATCAACATTTTCCAGACCGGCAATCAGGCGCAGAACGGTTGTTTTACCGCAGCCAGAGGGGCCAAGCAGCGTGAGGAATTCGCCGTTATTGATGGTCAGATTCAGATTAGAAATGACCTCTTTTCCGTCGAAGCTTTTGCGAATTCCCGCCAGTTGTACCAGCGGTGAAAGCGAACGCGGTTGTTTATTCAATTTTTTACTCTGTCCCATGTAGACGCAACGGATGGCTGACCGATGCGGGGTTTGTGGTTAACCACCTTGGTGACTCTTAATGAGGGCGGTCATTCTACGGCAAACCGCTAAAATCGCCAATCCTTGTTGCGAATTACTGGCTTAGCTTTATAGTCAGAAAAAGTGTCTACGCGAAATATTCTCGTTTGCAGGGATAAAAGTGACCTGACGCAATATTTGTCTTTTCTTGCTTATTAATAATGTTGTCACGAAAAGTGAGGGTGACTGCATGGATAAACTACTTGAGCGTTTTTTACACTACGTGTCGCTGGATACCCAATCAAAGGCGGGCGTACGGCAAGTGCCCAGCACTGAGGGCCAGTGGAAATTATTACATTTGCTCAAACAACAGCTCGAAGAAATGGGGCTGGTGAACGTCACGTTAAGTGACAAAGGGACCGTCATGGCGACGCTGCCAGCCAACGTTGCTGGCGATATCCCCGCGATTGGTTTTATCTCTCATGTGGATACCTCACCTGATTTCAGCGGTAAGAATGTGAATCCGCAGATTGTGGAAAACTACCGTGGTGGCGATATTGCGCTAGGGATCGGCGATGAGGTGCTGTCGCCGGTGATGTTCCCGGTTCTGCATCAACTGCTGGGGCAGACGCTGATCACCACTGACGGGAAAACGCTGCTGGGCGCTGATGACAAAGCGGGCGTGGCGGAAATCATGACCGCGCTGGCGGTACTGAAACAGAAAGACATTCCGCACGGTGATATTCGCGTGGCCTTTACGCCGGATGAAGAGGTCGGTAAAGGGGCGAAACATTTTGACGTTGAGGCTTTCGGCGCGCAGTGGGCTTATACCGTTGATGGCGGCGGCGTAGGGGAACTGGAGTTTGAAAACTTCAATGCGGCCTCCGTGAATATCAAAATCGTGGGCAATAACGTACACCCCGGTACGGCGAAGGGCGTGATGGTGAATGCGCTGTCGCTGGCGGCGCGTATTCATGCCGAGGTTCCGGCGGATGAGAGCCCGGAGACGACCGAAGGCTATGAAGGCTTCTACCATCTGGCGAGTATGAAAGGCACCGTTGATCGTGCGGATATGCACTACATCATTCGTGATTTCGACCGCAAACAGTTTGAAGCCCGCAAGCGCAAAATGATGGAGATCGCTAAAAAGGTCGGGAAGGGGCTGCACCCGGACTGCTACATCGAGCTGGTGATCGAAGACAGCTATTACAATATGCGCGAGAAAGTGGTCGAACACCCACATATTCTCGATATTGCACAGCAGGCAATGCGTGACTGCGATATTGTGCCGGATATGAAGCCGATTCGTGGCGGCACTGACGGCGCCCAGCTTTCGTTTATGGGCTTACCGTGCCCGAACCTCTTTACCGGCGGCTATAACTATCATGGCAAGCATGAGTTTGTGACGCTGGAAGGGATGGAGAAAGCGGTGCAGGTGATTGTGCGTATTGCGGAGCTAACTGCGAAGCAGCAGTAATGGTGTCGTGGTGTGATGGCGCCGGATGGCGCTTCGCTTATCAGGCCTACCGTGCGTAGGCCTGATAAAATGCGTTCGCGTTGCCATCAGGCTCAATCGCAATAACTTATTACCCTTCGAAGAACCAGTACCCGCTGTTGACCAGCGCGGCCAGCATTGCGAGGAACGACGGGTCTTCCAGCGCATCGCCAAAATTCTCGGCGGTTAGCACGATGTGACTGGAGAGCGCCTCCAGCGCCGGGCGGTGCGGAGAATCAATCTTCTCACCGTTGGCGTAGACCTCATCGCCAATGCGCAGGACGCGTAAGCCGCCCAGACGCACCAGCACATCGCCTTGTTTCAGCGCATCATAGATCTCATCCGGCTGATACGGCGGTTCCGGCGGCGCGATGTCCAGTTCGTGACGAGACTGGGAGATAAATTCGCCAAACCACTGTTTAAAGTGTTCAGGCTGATTGATCAGGTCGAGCATCATTTCACGCAGCTTGTCCATCTCCTGCGGCAGAACGTCGGCAGGATGCTCGCGCGGCGGGATATCCGGGTCGCTGTAATAGGTGCTGCCCAGCTCGCGTTGCAGAACGTAGTCGGCAAAACCGCTGATCAGTTCACGCGTATTCGGCGCGCGGAAACCAACCGAGTAGTTCATCGCGTTTTCCAGCGCGTAGCCTTCGTGCGGGAATCCCGGTGGGATATACAGAATATCGCCGGGCTCCAGCTCTTCATCAATGATGGCTTCAAAAGGATCGACCTGGAGTAGATCCGGGTGAGGGCAATGCTGCTTCAGTTGCAGCTTCTCGCCTACGCGCCAGCGGCGGCGACCGGTTCCCTGAATGATAAAGACATCGTACTGATCCAGATGCGGACCCACGCCGCCGCCAGGGACGGAAAAGGAGATCATCAGATCGTCAATACGCCAGTCTGGCAACGCGCGGAAAGGGCGTATCAGCGCAGCGGTAGGTTCATGCCAGTGGTTTACGGCCTGAACCAGCAGCGACCAGTTGTTCTCGCCGAGATGGTCGTAACTCTCGAACGGGCCGTGGCTGACCTGCCATTTACCATCCTGATGGCTGACCAGACGGCTATCGACTTCGCTTTCCATCGCCAGTCCCGCCAGTTCGTCAGGGGAGAGCGGATCAATGAAGTTGTTGAACCCGCGTTTTAACACCACCGGGCGTTTTTGCCAGTGGCGTTCAAGAAATTCGGGCCAGTTAAGTGTTAATTGATATTCCATGTTGATTATCCGCAGGCTGGTATCTGACACCGATTATAACGGATGCTTAACGACATGCGGTGAAGAACATACATAAATATTACACGCCAGCGTCATTCATCGCGCTGAATCGGGTGCTGGCGACCAAAAATCACCTCCATCCGCGCTCCGCCGAGCAAACTGTCACCGGCGACGATCTTCCCGTCATATTGCTCAGTGATCTCACGGGCGACCGCCAGCCCCACGCCTTGCCCTGGTCGCAGGGTGTCAATGCGCTGACCGCGATCGAAAACCACATCACGCTTGCTTTGCGGAATGCCCGGGCCGTCGTCTTCTACCAGAATATGCAGATGCTCATCGGTCTGCCGGGCTGAAATTTCAACAAACTCCAGGCAGTATTTACAGGCGTTATCCAGCACGTTGCCCATCACTTCAACAAAGTCATTCTGCTCGCCGACGAAGCTGATTTCCGGCGAAATATCGAGGCTAATGTTGACCCCTTTACGCTGATACACCTTATTGAGCGCGCAGGTGAGATTGTCCAGTAACGGCGCTACGGGGTGCAGCTCGCGACTGAGTAACACGCCGCTTCCGCGCATGCTGGCGCGATGCAGGTAATAACCGATCTGCTGGGAGATACGGCTGATCTGTTCCAGCATGACCGGTTCGGCGTCGCTGACGCTCATTTTTTCGCTGCGCATTGAACGCAGGGTGCTCTGCAATACCGCCAGCGGCGTTTTCAGACTATGGGTGAGATCGGTTAACGTGGTGCGGTATTTATCATAACGTTCACGTTCGCTCTTTAGCAGCCGGTTGAGGTTGCGCACCAGGCTGGTCAGTTCCCGCGTGGTTTCCGGGTTGAGCATTTCTCGGTGGTGTTCTTCCAGCTCGCGCACTTCACGCGCCAGCGCTTCGATAGGGCGTAAACTCCACCACGCGGCGACCCAGAGCAACGGGATAACTAACAGCAGGTTTGCCGCCAGCACATAAATAAACCAGCTCCAGACCATATACGAGCGTTTCAGCTCGATGGGGATGGTATCGACAACCACTATCGTCAGTTGCGGCATCCGCGCGGTAGCCGGATAGACATTCACCGCCACGGAGTGGGTCATTTCCGCATCGTCGTCATCTTCCCGCACCTCTTTGAGCTGCTGTTGGGCGGAATGATCTTCACTTAGCAACGTGCTGGTGGCATTGACATCGGCTTCAATTTCATGAAAACCGTTGGCTTTCAGCCATTCCGGCTGGATACGTTTCTCCAGCCAGGGAACGTTGCGCTGCGCCCATAACAACTTGCCGTTCTCATCATAGATCAGTGTCATCGTGGGGCTTTGCATATCGAGATTTTCCGGGATCTCGATATTGATTTTATTGTTTTGCCATGACGCGAGGGTGTAGAAAAGGTTGCTCTCACCGCGTAACAGGCGAAAGGTTGTCTTATCAAAACTGACGCTATAGCCAACCAGCGCGACCATGCCGTAGGCCAGAGAGAGCACCAGCACAACGCCTGCCGTCGCCAGCAGAAAGCGCAGGCGCAGCGATAAAGGAAAAAGATGACGTAGTAATTTATTCATTAGCGCAGTTCGAACAGGTATCCCTGACCACGGACGGTGGTAATCACATCATCAGGATATCGCGCCTGAATTTTTTTGCGTAAGCGCCCCATCAATACATCAATGGTATGGCTTTCACGCAGTTCCGCATCCGGGTAGAGCTGTAGCATCAACGAATCTTTGCTGACGACTTTGCCATTATTGCGGATCAGCGTTTCCATAATGGTGTATTCAAACGCCGTCAGTTTTATCACTTCATCATTTACGGACAATTCACGGCGGGAGAGATCCACCTGAAAAGGCGGAATAGAGATAACCTGCGAGGCCAGACCGCTGTTGCGGCGCATTAACGCCTGCATACGCGCGACCACTTCTTCAATATGAAACGGTTTTGTCACGTAGTCGTCGGCGCCGGCGCTCAGCACTTCCACTTTATCCTGCCAGCCCTCACGGGCGGTTAATACCAGAACAGGAAGGGAAACGTCATTGCTGCGCCAGCGGCGGATCAGCGAAAGCCCGTCTTCATCCGGGAGGCCTAAATCGACGATGGCGATGTCCGGCAGATGCTCGTTAAGATAATAATCGGCTTCCTTTGCATCTTCTGCGTCATCAACCTGGTGCCCCAAATCCTGTAATTGAACCTTCAGGTGGTGGCGTAATAAGGCATTATCTTCGACAACCAGTACGCGCATCATCTTTTCTCCCTAAATTAACGGTATTAGTAGTTTAACGCTGATTGTGTGGATTGAAACCAGCGCTATGAAATTAAATGACTTTTTTCATACTCCCTCGCCCGTGGGGGCGTCCTGGGGGCAGTGCTGTCGGCATCTGATTGTTCAGCATGTTGACCTGTTCCTGGTTCATATCACCAATCCACTTGGAGTAAACCTCGTATACCATCCGCGCATCTTCATGCCCCATCTGACTGGCTATGAATGACGGGTTCGCTCCGGCCATCAGCGTCCAGCAGGCATATGTGTGACGCGACTGATATGGATTGCGCTCACGTATACCTGAAAGTTTAGTCCCACGCCTCCAGCCATACGAAATCGAGTCCTTGGAAAAGTAACCGCCTTTCGTTGACGAGTATGTTGTCGGTGAAAAAACGAAGCGAAGATATTGCTGCTCAGTTTTTCCGATCTCACGATGATGAAACTGAATTTCCTGTTTTGGACTGTTACCGGTGATTTCGTATTGCTCCAGCAGAGCATCATGAGCAGGTTTCAGCAACGTTATCGTCCTTATCCCGGCATCTGTTTTAGGGGGTACAAATACTCGCTTGTTCGTCAAATTTCTGGATACGTGGATTTCACCTTTTACCAAATCAATATCTTCCCATGCCAGTGCGCATATCTCGCCCGGCCTCATCCCTGTATGTACCGCAATAATGATGATTAATGCCTGGCTACGGGGAAGGGCGGCTATCAGTGCCTGGTACTCATGAAGTAAAAGTGGGTCGGGATCATTTTTAGATAACTTGAGTCTCGACACTCCTTCATAAGGAGCATGCAATATAAACTGGCTTCGGTTTGCAAGCTTCAGCATTTCTGATAAAACAGCCATCTGTTTATTGACTGTTGAGGGCGCGCGCCCATTTTTGATGCGGTTTGGCATTGAAGGGTTGAAAACTTCCCCGGTCAGGAGTTCTTTGCGGTAATTCAGAATATCTGCGTGCTGAATATCAACCAGGCGTGTGTTCTCACCCACTACTCGTTTCAGGGTGTTAACGACTGATGTGATGGATAGCAAAGTGGCTTCAGATACCTCCAGTGACTTTGTATCTGTAAAAAAATCACTCAGTTCTTTGAATGTGGAGATCCGTTTTGTGGACGAAAATTTCTTAAGAGCCTTTGATTCCGGGAAACGATCTGCGTAGTCGAACTTACCGAGTTGTATCTCACTCACAATTGCCGCGCGCAGATTGCCCGCTTTTTTAATGTTGCTACTGTTGACAACCCAACCCTGGAGAACTTCGCGGCAACGAATGCCGCGATAGATAAATGTGATCCTGATTTTTCCGTTATGCAGTTCAACACCAGTCGGGTATTTCATTAAGCATCCTGAACTAACTGATTAATCTTCGGGTAGTTGTACCAAAGCAGACCTTTAGAGTTGTCAGTCTGTCCAAGCGCAGTAAGGCGCTTGAAGTGAACACCTTCAACCCATAGCTTCAGGCGATAATTTTTAATTTGTCCTTCAGTAAGTCCTGTTCTTTCGGTAAGTCTGGACTCAACAACCCACTCTTCGTTAAAAATTACCTGTGACATGGTTCACCTCAGGTAACCGGCGCCAGTATAGATGCGCCGGTGTTGTGACATTGATAATTCGTTATCAGGCAATCTGCCCTGGCAGTGCGCGCAGTCGGCGCATACCTGTCATTGCGGTGGCTACATAGCTCTTGTGTCGGTTAACAACTTCTACCGTCACCTTCACGCCATCGACCGCCACGGTATAAGTGGTCTTTGTTTTCTGTCGGCCAAATTCCCCGTAAAGCTCAACATGCTTTGCCAGTGCTGCATCACATGCCCGACGCGCCAGCGGAGATTGTGTGCTTCGGTTTATCAATCGCATATTCACCTCACTTAATCAGGCCAAGCGTGTAATTAAGTTCATGAAGGCATTCTTTGTCGTACTCAAAGAAGTAGTCCCATCGCTCTTGATTGCGGTGCTCACGAACCATCGCCCAGCGCCAGCCATCGCCATCTAAAACGCGGCGAACCTTGCGTTTAACAACGGTATCAACATCGTAAATTACACCGTAATTAGCCCCGAACCCGTTACGCAAAACGTCAAGCTCAACGGTGATAACCCGGTATAATTTCGGAAGCTTTTTCAGTTCTTCAATGCGCATGATCACCCCCGTCGATCCGTCTGAATTCAATTACCCACACCCAGGGGTTGGACAGCCAAGATCCAACGCCGTAGATGGATTGCCATAACTCTGCAAAGTTGTCGTATGGCGTCCAAACCTCGCCGCCGCTATCAGGATCGGAGTATGTTGGCCGCCATCCGGTAAGCTCCATGCCTTCATCCTGCGCATCTTCTTGGCTGATATCGTTCAACCGCTCCACGCGTACGCTGGTGATTTCCAGCAGAATACGGGATGCCCAGCGCGGCATGTGTATGGATGGGCGCCAGCCATGACGGAGGTTATCGTCAAGATCACAGTATTCAGGCCTGGCGCCACCATCGGCGGCATATTCGCAGTATTGCGGCGTTTCGAACTTTTCAGGATAGGCTCGGTATTCCTCGAATAATTCCTCAGAAACAAGCGGCCCCTGGAATGTTTCCCGCACCCAGAGGCGGTCGCCGACAGCACCGAACGGGCAGAAGTGTGCCGTGGTGCTACCATGTTTATGCCTTAGCGAAGAACTCCACCCCACAACGTCTGGATTCGGGAAAGTCGCGCGAGAAATGTCATTTGCCGGTTGCGGGTTCATGACTCTGCGAGTCTGCGTCTTCCGGCCGTCGAGAATGGCGCGCACCATTTCGGCATTAAAAATCATTCCGCGCTCAGTCATTCCAGGCCTCCAGTTCGTTCTGGATTTCTTCATCGATCTCGTCGTTGGTGGCCTCTTCATTCAGGAAGTTGCGTGCTTCTTTGAGGTATTTTCCCCGGCGCAAGCGATACCAGAGAGAAAACTCATAGCTCCAGCAGTTCGGCGCGCCGTCATAGTCAAATTTGGCGTTGTTCTCAGCCATGCTCTCAACCATGTTGTAAGCAGTGTTGAGCGCCGCTTCGCGGATATACCCGCGCAGATCACGCTTGCGCCAGTACGGGTTTACTTTCGAATCGCAGAGTGGTTTAAACTCGACTTCCCAGCGGCGGATGCAGCGTGCGGTTAATGATTTGCTCATATCATTACCGGGAGGGCGAACCCTCCCGCCTCCCTTAGCCCACGTATTCCGGTTTCATGTCATCAAGGGTGATGCGGAACTGGTCGTACAGTTCATCGCCAAGATGACGTTTGGCAGCGCTGAGCGTACTTTCAGCTTTAGCGAACATCGCTGCGGCTTCTGGTTCGCCAGGGTTTGGAAGTGAGTTGATCACAGCCTCGACCTTGTTCTGCGCATCGACCTGGTAGTAACGTTTCACCGCCTTATTTTTCAGTTCGGTGTACAGGGCGGTTCCCAGCAACGCTTTCTGCGACTCAATATCAGCGCGGATAGCTTTGGCCTGGTCAACAGAGCTTGCTGTGTCAATGCGGTCGCGTAGGTCGTCGGCAACGGCATCAACGTTAGTTGCTGATTC
Source organism: Citrobacter sp. CK206 (assembly GCF_030333125.1). Lineage (NCBI taxonomy): Bacteria > Pseudomonadati > Pseudomonadota > Gammaproteobacteria > Enterobacterales > Enterobacteriaceae > Citrobacter > Citrobacter sp. CK206. The sequence goes on along the minus strand of NZ_JAOWGM010000029.1, from coordinate 262,109 downwards.
CTGCGCGCTGGTCGTGGTGCTAACCTCGCCAGTGATTTCCTGTACGCTCATGCGCTGGACTGGCGCAGGGTTAATCTCGCGTTCTTCTCGCTGCTCAACTTCATCAGGGCTGTACACGCCGAGGATCACTTCCGGGCAGTACAGGCGAGCCCAATATTTAACGCCCAGATAGGCAATTTGCTGTTTAGGATTGGAAACCCACAGCGGGGAATTGCGGGTAACAACGCCGGAGAGGTAAAGAGGTTCCCCCCAGGTGATTTCGGATTCACCGCGCAGGATTGCGCCAACCTGGACGAACAGGCCGATCTCGTCCTCATCCGTCCAGCCACGAACGCGTTCAGTGACGGTGTACTTCCCGTTCTTCCCGGTTTTCTCGCGAGAAATCTCCTGCGTCCTGGTGCAGCGCTCCCAGTCGCCGCCGTAGCGGTAGTGAAAGCGCCCATGGATAGCGCTGGAACTGGCGATTACCGCGTTGACAAGCTGGGCCTCATACCCAAGAACGCCGTTTACCAGGTGGGTTTTCTGGGCTACAGCATACGGATTCATGCCCCATTGCATCGCCTGCATGACGATCGCCATGCAATCAGCTGGTTTGCCGGCAAGATGGGCCGGCACTGTCACCTGAGAATCTGCCATCAGGTTCGCAAATGCGGTCAACTGGCCCAATGCCTGAACGTTAAAGATCGCGTTGCTTGCAGAAATGGTGTTCGGAGCCTGCTGCTCAGTCGTGACAATGTTGGTGTTTTCCATGACAGTTCCCCCTTATGCCTGTGCGCGCAGTGCTTCAAGGCGGCGCACATCAAAATCGTTGAGTTCTTCGGCGTAATCTTCTGTAATCGGCGCCGGCCATTCGCCAGTGTCGAACCCGTTTGCTATGTCGCGCATTGCTTTGCGGTATTCCAGCATGCCGAGTTCAAGCAGTTCTTCGGATGCCTCGATAATGGCGATCCAGTGGTAGTTCTCGTCTTTATTGACGAATATCCAGAAAAACTGGTCCAGCGCTGCGGTTTCGCAGTACATGGCAGCGCTCAGGTGATAATCGCGATCGATGATTTCCCGGTGCAACTTCGCGCGCAGACCTTCCTGCTTGATATTCCACATGCTGATAGTCTTCAGGTCAGCGCCGATGCGCAGGCCGCCCATGTCGATTTCAAGGTCTGGCCGCACGCGGATTTCCAGCCCGGTTTCCTCATCAATACCGAAATAGCTCACTTCTACGGCGCGATTCGGATGCGTCAGCAGCTTCCCGGCGGTCGGGTGATTCAGCAGCGCTTTCTGGATGGCCTGCGCGGTGCTTAACTGCTGGCGGGTAACCAGGATTTTATCGCCGGGGTTTTCTCGCCAAGCGTCAAGCAGCTCGTCGGCAAACACTGTTTCAGGTTTGACGGATTTCACTGCCTGAATCAGATCCGCTTTGGTGCCGGATACTTTCAACAGCTGTGGCTTCTGTGCTTCCTGTGCAACGAGATCAGGATTGATGATCGCCAGTTGCTCAAGCAATGCGTCGCGGCTGCCGCTGGTTTTAACCGGCGCGGGCAGGGTGGCGTTGTATTCTTTGATGCAGGCCTTCATTGCCGCTGCTGTATGCTTAGTCCCGTTTTCGATGCGCTGGAACTCTTCCGGGAGTTGCTCATATGACGCATAGGACTCGTCAACGGATGCCCCAAGCGGGAACGGCGCGGGCAGGGTGGCGTTATGCGCATCCAGCAATGTTTTGATATCGTCAGCGGTGAGTAATGCCGGCAGGCTGGCGTTGTGTTCGTCGATAACCGAGCGGATCGTCGCTGTCGTCGTGAGCGCGCCTTCCGGGATTTCCGGTTCGATGCTGAACTCTTTTTCCAGTTGTTCAGGCTGTAACGCCAGCGCATGCACCAGATTCCCCATATCGAGAACTTTGGTGCGTTCTTTCTGGATGGTTTTGGATACGTGGCGCGCCTCGAAATACATCAGTGATACCCGGGCATCTTTAACCATCGTCGAACTGATGCCGTTGGCAGCGTGATACACTTCATTCGGGACACCTTCATAACGACCCGGCTCGAAGTATGACGGCCACTCCGGTGCTGGTTCATCCAGTTGCGTTTCCGGCGCATTTTGTTGCGCTTCTGGTTCAGAATGGTTTACTGAGTCGTCATTTTGGTGCGTTTCAGTCTGATTCTGGTTCAGAATGGCCTGCTCTCCGGCATCTGCTTCTTCACCATCCCCCAGATCACTTTCGCTTGTGAGCAGCGCATCACTAGTCTGTTCTTCATTACCGTCAGTTTCTTGAACCTGCACATCGCTGGTGGTCTCCGCTTCCTGTTTTGTGCCATGAGTTGAGGAGTTCTGCATTAAAGCGGACACGTCGAAAATGTCGTCTGCAACTTTTTTTACCAGTTCAGGTTGCTCGGTTTGCTGGCTTGTCTCTGTCTTCACCCATTTCGGATCATTTGGGTCACTGATACCCGGAACGAATTCACCGCGACCGGCGGCAAGCTGGCGTTCAACCTCTTCGCGGAGTAACTCAGGCGCAGAAGTGACCTTCTCGGGTGCCGGAGCCATCGGCATTGGCATTGATGAGCGACCGCAGGCGATATCAACGATCATTTCATCCGGGTGAGCGTGATCGGTTTCAGTCATGACACGATTGAGATACTCGCGATGACGGAAAGGAGATTTAAACAGTTCCTCTGGCGTTGTTTTTACCGTAGCGACATTGCAGGCGCGGGAGTAATCCATCCCACCAGGCATTTCTTCAAACAATTTGCAGGTCGCAATAAATTCATCGAGTACGTTATCTTCCCCTGAGCGGGAGAGATTCATAATGGCGTTGGCTTCAACATCGATCTCGAAGGAAGGGCTGTAAATATCGAACTCTTTGTTACGGGCGATCAGGCCAAGTGCTATTTCATATTCGAGCCCGGTTTTTGTCAGTGGAGTAAGACGGTCAGTCTTATTACCGCCACCGGCGTTCGCGCCAGATGGTGTGCGATTAATTTCAGATACACGATTACCTTTGCACCACTCTTTAACGAGCAGCCCGCGATCAATATGAGGGGTATCGAACCATGTTTTCAGAAACTGGATAACGCTTGCCAGCTCAGGGATTTTGTCATCGGCAGGAAACACGTTCTTAACGGCATTCACCACTTTATGGATGTCGTGTTCAATGGCCTTTTTGAATGGTTCAACATTCTCAGCCGCAAGTAAAAGGTTCTGGACATATGAGTTATCTGTGTCCATTTCGAGAGTGAGAATTGCTTTTTTCTGCTCTTCATCGACATGATAGAGATACTCGCCATCGCCAATATGTTGAGCCAGAACGCGATGACGGAAGGGCATTGTTGCCACAACGGTTAACTGAGGGTGTTCAGGTAGATCGCCATTGTCTTCAGTTGACGCCTGATCGTGCTGGATAATTTCGCCAGTTTCGGTATCAACACCATCAACGATACGCTGACGGGCGACGGCAACGGCCTCAGAAGAGGGCAGCGTAACACCGGGGATCTGTACCCAGGTCATGTTGTCTTTGCCGAGCTGGTAGAAATCGCAGAACGTTAAGCTGAGTTCGCCTTCCGGCGGCAGTTCGTTAACGACAGGGAAATTAGTGGCGACAGCTTTAAAATAATCTTTCAGCTTTGCGCCGGATTTAATCAGGAGATAATCCAGTGTGGCATTTGCCGATTCAAAATCATCACTGCACCAGAGAACCGCATCTTTTTGTCCTGATGATTTTTTTGCTTTGCGGACTAAAAATACAGGATTAGTTCCACTCATTGTTTTATCCTCACTTCGTGTAGAATGGAGGCGCCTTAATGGCACCTCGGTTTTACCAAGTAGAATGTCCGGTTCGCTTTGGTCGGTTAGACCGGACAGGGCAAGCCCACCTCGTGTGGGCTTTTGCTTAATGAACGGTGCTGAAAACTTTTTCTGAGTAATCGAGTTTGTAGCTGCGGTAGTTTCCAAACCCGGCGTTATCGCCATCACTTACTTTCACGGACAGCATTGAAATTGCCTCTACAGCACAAAGAGGACAGTCGAACTTGCCGAATACATAGCCACCGTCGAGAATGACCGTGACAGCACCCGTTTCGGCTGAATGAATAACGCCTGATACTTTCTTCTCGCAGTTGAATACAGCCAATTCTTTATTTACTGCTTTCAGGTTCATTTCAATTTTTACGATTTCCATAAAACTTCTCCGGTTGTTAAATTCAGGGTGTAAGAAGCCGCGCCAAATTAATGGCGAATTTTTTATTTCATATTTCAGGACTGCTGGTTAACTCTCGTGCGCCATCTGGTCGTATTCAGCGCATTGCTTTGAGCAGTATTCTTTTTCTTTGTTGGCAAGCCGGTTGCCATTGCGATAGAAAAGGATGCTCTTTACTTCTTTGCCTTCTTCAACGGGTTTGCGGCAGTAACCGCATTCTTTCTGCATTACCCCTCCTCAGATGCTTGCTGGCAGTTCTCCGTTGCGAATGATTCCCTCAACAGGCCAGCACTCACCATTAACCTTTTGCTCGACAGCTGCGGCCTGGCATTCCTGCTGGTTGTCATATACACCGAGGATCACATCCTGGAAGTCACCGTTGGTCATTGCGACCGTTAGTACCAGTGCGAATAGCGTCTCCATCAGTGAAGAGTCCTCCCGATAGCAAGTGCGTAAATACGTTTGGCTTCTTCCCAGTCTTTAATGCTGTGGTGAGCCACTGCGAAGGATGCCTTGCGCTGTGCCTCCCGGACTTGCTGCTGGTTAATCATTGCTATCCTCCAGATGCCCGTTATCGCGAAGCCAGCTAATGACCTCGTCAGGAGAAAGACAGTCCAGAATTTCCGGTAACTTGCTGTTGTTGTCAGCCCAGTCGATGTAATCCGGCAGGTCGATAGCAGCGAACAGCACATCGCTTTCGATTTCTTCCAGCACGTCATCCACTTCAACGCCGCGAATTTCAGCATTCACAAAATCGCGATAACCGCTGGTTGAAACGTCAACTCCCTGCGTCTTGAGATCTAAATCAATTTTCATTTTCCCTCCCCATTGTTGCGCCTGTCTTTTCACCACTTCAGGCTCGGTGGTGATATGCTGGTAGTTCTCACACAGCCAGCAAGGATATGAAAATGGCATCACGTCCAATCTGTGTTTTTTGGTTCAAGAACCAGGAACAGTATGATTCCTATAAAAAAGTACTAACTGATGCATGGGTATTACCTGAAAACTATCGGGATTGGCTTATCCGCTTTAATCAAATGGTTGAGCGTTACGAAAACAGCGGTATCCAAGTGATTAAAGTAGAGGCCGAGGCTGACGAGTTCGCTTCCTGGTGTCTTAGTAATGTTCGTGACACTAGTACCAAAAGCTGCAATGACTTCGCGGCTTTCATAGGCGGCAGCAAGGCGATCCGCGATAGTGAGCGTGATTGGGGATATTAGTAAGCAAACTCGATTATCAACCTTTGACACTTCAATCTTCATTTTCCCCACCTCTATTAGTTATGGCCCTGCATCAAATGATTACTCTTGATGCGGGGATTTACTGAATCTCTCTGCTCGTATCGCTGAGCTGGCGGAACGTTTGATACCTGCTGCGCGTTAACTCATCCACCTCATCACCATCTTCATACGCCTGGTGCGGCTACATTCGTGGGCGTCCTGCCTGGGTGGTCGTGTTGCTGTGAATTTATATTAAGCCTTAGACTTAACCAGTGTCAAGCTCAAGACTGAATTCATAGTTAAGTTTTAGGCTTATTTTTTTGACGAATGTATGGGAGTAGAGGATGCTTATGCTCACAAAAACGCCAAAGAGGATGGGTATATGTCAAACGATGATGAGTTTTTCGCGGAGATGCATCCGCAGATAGCGCAGGTGATCGGTATGGCTGTGATGCAGATTCTGGTTGAAGGGCGTGAGATCACAAAGGCAGAAATAATCGAGACGATTCAGGTTCTGTGGCAGGAGGAGCAGGTTGATCTTGCTGTTGAGTTAGCGCTGGATGTACTAATGCTGCCAAAAGAATAGGGCAAAAAAAAAGCCCGGAACGTGTCGTAATCCGGGCTGTAAGTCGGATATATGGTGCTGTTATTTCTTGTTCATGCACCATAACAGAGCTCGTCTGACCGGAGTGTGTTGTCGCGCATGTTTCAGGGAAAAGACCCCTGCAAAATTCACCAGGCCAGCATAACCAGTGAAATCGCGGCGACCATAACAACAGTTACCAAGCATACTATCAGATACTCTCTCATTATTTTCCAACTGATCATTTGCATCATATATCAACAAGGATAGCCTGATTAAGTAGATGTAGCGTGCATGGCTACGAAACAGGCAAGGGTGCAAAGAGGGATGCGACGGAGTTCGTGAGGAAAGGGCAATAAAAACCCGGCGCGGTGGCCGGGTTAATTTCATTCCGCGATTAATTTGCTTAAAAATATTTCTGTTGGCTTGTATGCTTCGCCTTTAGATGACGTAAGTTTATAAGTAATGGTTACATCAGCGCGGAAGGCGAATTTATGGGATAGGTCTTCTGGTTTAATCCCGGGTGCCAAAACTAGTTTTACCCTTCGATCAACTAAGCCAGGAATCACGGCAGCCCATCCCTTTGTCGGATTGTCGAGATCAAGAGCTCTTATCTCAAGGTCAACATCGTAATGGTCTCGAGTATATGTATCAGCTTCAAAACTAACCTCGGTTGGTGTTTTAGAGATTAAATCTGAAGGTATTGTTACGGAAGCGTTATCGCTGCCTATCATTAATGTTGCATTTTCGTCATTTCGCGCTGGAGATAAAATTTTGACAGCACCTTTGGCAGCGGTTTTTTTATCAACTAATGTACTATTGAGCACCGACTGTATTCTTTCAGGTGAAATGTTAGTTTCGCCAGCACCTATGTTAATGATTATATTATTATTTGCTTCGAAGTGGGAGGCATTATTGGGTGCCATGTTTTTGACGGCTAAATACATACCCGTGGCGAGTACACCTGCTATAACCGTCCAAACTAAGGCGCTACGCATTTTTCCTTCTCCGATGTACCTTTCATGCGCATTTTCGAGAAATTTATCAAAATTCTCTTCATTGCCAAAACCTAACTTGATAAGAATTTTTTCAGTTAGGCTCCCGACTTCTAACTTTTGAACCCTAACTTCAATATCCAGGATATCACTTCCAGTTAGCTCTGCAAGGACTCCTTTAGATTGTTTGATAATAGCTTCCCAGCCTTGAAGAGACTCAATGATTTCTTTAATGCTGGGGTTATTACCTATTGAATAATAAATGTTTTCAGTGAATTCTAATTGATAAGGTGCTTCCATTACCATTCCCACTATTAAATTTTATTTAAGTTTTCTACCCAGAGGTGGTTCGTATGGCCTATGTGCAATACCCAGCCTTATAAGCTCTCCGTGGGGAGTTATTCCGCATCACCCTTAATCCGCCGCCCCATATACTTGGCGTACAACTCGTCGAGTTCCTTCAGGCGCAGAGATACGATCCGCAACATGTTCTGCTGCTCTTCTTCTGGCAACTGGCGATAGAGCTCGAGTAGGCGCTGTTCGTCAGGCTTAAGACCGTCCTTCTCTCCAACATCCTCACCAAGTAGCCAGGGAACTGATACGCCAGCAGCATCTGCAACCGCTAATGCAGAACTTTTGCTAATAACACCTTTTTTGAACCAGCCGTTTACGGATTGCGGGGTAATCCCCGCAACCCTTGCCATATCAGATTTTGTCATCCCTCGTTGCGTCAGTTCTGTCAAACGCTCGATGAGAATCGGGTTAAGTATTTTTTTCTCAGCCATATCAGAAGAATAAGCCTTTTGCTTATAAATTAAAATTCGCTCAGGACTTGATCTTTTGTTAAGTCTTAGGCTTAATTTATTTGTGAATCTAGTGGAGATACTCATGAACGGATTAGAAAAGGCCATTCAGAAAGCTGGCACTGCCAGCAACTTAGCCGCAAAGCTAGGCATTAAACCGATGTCGGTTAGTCGCTGGAAAACACGATACAAGGGCGTCGTGCCAGCCGATCGTGTTTTACCAATTTTCAACGCAACTGGTGTTACCCCCCATGAATTGCGCCCTGATCTGTATCCGAACCCCACGGACGGATTACCAGCGCAGGATGCGAGGGCGTAACCGTGCATTCAATTTCATTTCAACAAAATACCGGGTTTCCTCCGGCCACGATGATAAATCGCAATCAGCCTGATCCGGCGGATAAGCATGACCAGATTCGGGCTGCCGTTCGTGCGTGGTCGGCATCGCTGGACAACCAGGACGTAGTCGCCGGGATCATCGTTGAAGAATGGGAACGGCAGGGCGGCGCCGGGCTGGATTTTCCTGACGACCTGAGCCGTAAGCGGCAGAAGCTTTTCCGCTGGCTGGACAGCGATACCGGATATGCGCGCGAAAACATCCGCCAGCTGACTCCGGCAATCCTGGCTGTTTTGCCGCTGGAATTTCGTGACCGACTGGCACCGCAGAACGACACCATGTCGCTACTTGCTTCAGCAATGAAAGAGTGTGTTGAAGCAAAGCAGGCCGTCCTTTTGGACGCTCCAGAGCATCAGAAACTGAAGGAGGTAAGCGAAGGAATAGCGTCACTGTTCCGTCTCATGCCTGAGCAATACAGCGTGCTGATGAACCTAGTGACTTCAATGCTGGGGGGAATATGAATACCTCAGAAAGGGTGAAGGCCGCTGTGCTCCAACACAGACGGCCCTCGGGTGCAATTCGTTGCGTACTCATTGCGAGATCATTATGACAAAGAGTTTTTCAAAACACCAGGCAAGGGAGGCATAGCTATGTCGAATGTCGCCTACGCCGATTTTGCGGCGCGTACCGCCGTCAGGAGCAACCGGATGGAAAACCAGAAGACCGGATTCATCCCGTTGTACCGGAGTGTACTCAAGCAGCCTTGGTCAGAAGATGTTTACCTGCGTACGTTGTGGGATAACCTGCTTTTGGGCGCTGCCAGCCAGCCATACACAGCGAGCTTTAAAGGTCGCCAATGGCCGCTACAAACCGGACAACTGGTGACCACGGCGGCCGATCTGGGCCTGAAACTACGTGACAGAAAAGGCAACCCAACAAGCCGTGATGCTGTTGAGAGAATGCTGACATTTTTTGTGCGCGAAGGGATGATTTCCATTGAGGGGGAACGGCAAAGAGGGCGTGTGATCACGATCTCAAATTATGCCGAATATGCTCAAAAAATGGACAATTTACCCGCACAAACTTCCGCACATACCAGTGCACATATGACCGCACATGGCGAAGCCAGTAACTGCGCGGGTTTGGCGGCAGGTAGCGCACATGAAAGCGCACATACATCCGCACAAACAAGCGCACATCATGAACAATATATATTAAATACTAACGTATTTAATGTACGTCAGAGAATTTCCAAAGTTGTTCCTGATGCAGCAGTCCAGACTCCGAAAGGTGACAAATGGGGGACATCTGACGATCTCCGCTGCGCAGAGTGGATGCTGGCACTGCGTGACATCACCAAACCATCCCTGAAAAAACCGAACATGGCTGGCTGGGCGAATGACATACGCCTGATGCGCCAGCTGGACGGACGCACCCACAAAGAGATTTGTGAGTTGTTCAGATGGGCCTGCAAAGACTCGTTCTGGTACAAAAATATTCTCTCCCCCGCAAAGCTCCGTGCCAAGTGGGACACGTTAACCCTTCACCGTGAAGACACTACCCGCAAGCCACGCGCAGATGTCAGCGCAAGCAAATCCGAAACCGGCCCGCACTGGAACAGTGCTGAAGCATGGGAGAAATTTTTATGACCCCGGATCTTTATCGTGCAATTCAGAATCGCGACAGCGAAATGCTATCGCGCATGGCTGGAGATTCTTACGACGGACGTAAGGTTGTTAACAGTGACGCTGAAAAGCTGGTGGATATGCTTTTTGAAAATCTCATGCAGGTATTTCCGGCATCCACTCAGACGAACCTACGTACTGGCGATGATATTCGCGTTGCAAAGCAGCAATGGATCGCCGCTTTTGCTGAGTCAGGCATCACCTCCCGTGAGCAACTTTCCGCCGGAATGCAGAAAGCCCGATCCAGTCAGTCACCGTTCTGGCCGTCGCCGGGTCAGTTTATTTCGTGGTGCCGTGAGGGGAGTGGCGCGCTGGGAGTCAGTGTGGACGACATCATGAGCGAATACTGGCGCTGGCGGAAACTTGTTTTTCGCTATCCGACGAGTGAGCAGTTCCCCTGGAGGGATAAAAACCCTCTGTATTACCACGTCTGCCTGGAGTTGCGCCGTCGTGGAACGGAGGGGCAACTCAGCGAAAAGGAACTTATCCGGGCTGCTGGCGACATCCTGCATGACTGGGAAAAACGCACTCTTGCTGGCAAGCCCATACCACCTGTTCGTCGCGCTATAGCCGCGCCTTCGCAGGATCGTGGGCCAACACCAGCCGAGCTGTTAATGGCGAAGTACAAGCAGCGTAAAGACGCCGGGCTGATTTAACAGGAGGGAGAATGACGATGGCAAGCAAATCACTGTGGGCAATTGTTGATTTCCTTCGGGAAAACCAGACCATCACGCCGCGACAGGTTCAGAACCTGCTGGGATGCGACTGCAAGAAATCTCACAACCTGCTGCTTCACCTGACGCGCAAAGCGGTAGTTATTCGTACAGGCGAGCCGCATCACCCGGTTTATTCGCTGTTGCCCGGCGGAGAACTGAATATCAAGCGCTTCAAATCGACCGTGAGAAAAAACATGGTCACATCCGTTTGCCGCAACAGCGCAGCGATGAAGCGAGTTCTGGCATTTTACGGGAGAACGTCAGCATGAAATCAACGGTAGAAATAAAAATCATTGAGTTAGTGAAGTCAGGGCATGATCTGGCGAAAGAACTGCATTGTGCTGAGTCTGCCGCGCTGATTAGCGATCTGGCATCTCAACTGGAAGTGCAACTGGTACGTAGCAATGCGCTGGCTGCGGAGAATGCGGGGCTGATTAGTAGTTCTGAATGTTTACTTCATGAAGCGAGCGAAGTGTACCGGGCTTATAACAAAACACAATTGCCGGATGGCGACCTTGTTGACGAACAATGCTTGCAAGAAGTGTATGACGCCATCAACGCGACTCCGACAACCGACGCTTTCCTGGCTGAAGTGCGGGCCAGCGCTGTTGATGAAGCTTGCCTGAAAATTAGCAACGCTATCGTTAATTGCTATCAGGACGAACAAGTCGGTCTTGATGCGGCGGCAACTATCTGCGGGTACTTCGCCGCCCAACTTCGCAAAGGAGCAGCCCAATGAGCATTCTGGACGTTCTAAATACAGGCTTGGCCTTGATGGGGTGGTTGTTCATCATGTTCAAAACAGGCCAGTGGTTTGTTTCTATTGCGCTAAAGCAGTGGGATAAACGCAGAAAGCAATCTCGTCGTCAAAAAGCAGTAAACGAATTTTACGATGCGTTTGACCTGTCCAGCATCGAACCCGGAACAACGGTTCGTCTGGCTACTAAAGGCGATCTGACAATCATGATGTTTCGCCAGGAGGCCGCCCAATGAGCAACATCGACAAACATGCGCTACGTGAAGCAAAGGTAATCACAAAGGAATTTGTTGAGGAACACCTTCACTACGATGGGAAGGATTTTTTCTGGAAGAAGCGCGAACCAAGTTCATTTTCTGACAGCCGCACATGCAAGGTTTGGAATACTCGAATTGCAGGGAAACGTGCCGGGGGAATCAGTGCTCAAGGTTATGTAGAAATTCAAATCAAAGGGAGTCGATATAAGGCTCACAGATTGGCGTGGTGTCTTGTTCAAGGCGATATACCGACGAGCATGCAGGTTGATCACATTAACCACGACAGGACTGACAACCGAATACAGAATCTGCGACTTGTTGATAATCAGGGAAACCAAAAGAACTCGTCATTACGCAGGGACAACATAGGTGGTCGTACTGGCGTTACATGGCATTCAAGTAATAAGAGATGGATTGCTTACATACGAGAAAACGGCAAACACAAGCACCTTGGTAGCTTCACTGAATTCTCTGATGCTGTAAGAGCAAGAGAAGAGGCACAGTCAAGGCTTGGATTCCACACGAATCACGGCGCCGCTGGCATCCAGTCTATCGAAGGAGAGAAGAAGAATGGCTAAATCATCAGACGTGCATGACCTATTAACTGCCTACCAGAAGCAGGCGCGGAAAGTACCAGCAAAGGGCGTTTATGCGTCACGGCATCGTCAGGTTGAGGTTCAGGCGGCGCACGTACGCAAGATAATGCGCAAGCGTCGGCGGTCAGTCGGCAAGTCAAATAAGCTCGGTTGTCGCTTTACGGCGGAAATGCGCGTAGCACTAATTTGCGATATGAACTTCTGGGCGCTGGTATGCCGCTCTAACCGCCATAACGCCAATTTGACTAAAGAAGTTGCCGCCGCTGGCATTGGTAAGGGGGAGTGAGCATGAAACAGGGTGACATTATCGAAAGCGTCCACAGCGGAAACAAATTCATCATCGAATACATCTCTAACGATGGGAAAAGCTTTGTGCTTGTCTACCAGGTCGATGCTAATCAGCCATCTCGGTGTTATGCGGATTATGACATCAAACGCAGTTTCAGGAAGGTGAACCCATGACCACTATTACCAGAGAGCTTATCGCCGCATATCTTAACGGTGAAGTTAAAACGCTCACTAACAGCGAACAGAAAGAGCTGGCGCGTATCGCGTTGGCAGCGCTAACCGCAGAGCCTGCAAAGTGCGGGCATGTAAATTTGGATTGCGACGACGGCAAAGCCGTATGCCTGTCCTGTGGAAAGGTGTGGGAGGTTTAAATAATGCAATTCACCAAAGAGCAGTTAATCAAGCGCCTGGAAGAGCAAGATTCGGCGGCGCGTTATGCGTTAAGTTTTGTGCAGGACAGTGAAATCCTGCGAGATATTGAAATGGATTTGCGCATTACTGAAATCGCGCTGGCATCGCTTGACGTTGGCAGCAACAGCAACCCGGCGCCCGGCCCTCTCTCAAATTACCGCCTGCGCCGCATCAGCGACATCCTGAGCAAAGCCGCAGCACAACGCGACGGCGGTAACATCGGTTACGCAATGTCTGATGCTGTGAAGGTGATTGATGAGGTGCTGGAGTCGATAGCCCGCGAACAAGTACGCCGTGAACATGCAGCATGGTCACAGGCTACTTTCGGCGATGTCGGTCCAGTGGGGCCGTTAAAGCACCTATCCAAAGAAGCGCTCGAGGCGGCTGCTGAACCAGGCGACCTGAGCGAATGGGCTGACATGCAGTTCCTGCTGTGGGACGCGCAGAGACGTGCCGGCATCTGTGACGGTGAAATTACAGCAGCGATGGAAGAAAAACTGAAGGTGAACATGGCGCGCCAGTGGCCTGAGCCAAAAGACGGTGAGCCGCGTTTTCACATCAAAAAAGCACCGCAGCAGGAGGGGTGAGGTGATTACTTATCTTTTTTTCGGTTTCCTTGTTGTTTGCACTCTGTTTTGCATGGTGATGTTATGGCGGGTGGTCAAGGTGGCAGAGTGGCGACTCAAGGCCCTGGAGATGAGTGCTGATGATTATCGGGCACTACCTGAATTTCATAAGATGTTGTGGATGATTTGGATATGGAGGCTAGAACGCTTCCCGAGATGTAATAAGCGGGCATGGCGGGAGGTGAAGTGATGGATCAACTTCTGCAATACGCCACCAATCGGATTATAGAGCTGGAAAACCTGCTGCTGGTGGACGTTGAGGAAACGGTCTGGCCAGCAGAGGTTCAGATGGTTTTTAGTCAAATCGAAAACGCCGGGAGTTTCCCGGCGCACCACCAGCGCCGATTGCAGCACCACATCAACAGAATGTGGCTGGAAAAAATGCCGGTTACTTCGATTATTGCCGCAGCGTGCTCGCTGGCTGGCGCAATGGAGAAATACGCGTGAGAAATAGCGAAATCATTGTTGATAACTTTGCTGGTGGCGGCGGTGCCTCCACTGGAATTGAGATGGCGACTGGCCGTAGTGTGGATATTGCCATCAATCACGATCCTAACGCCGTGGCGATGCATACCACCAACCATCCGGACACGTTGCATTATTGCGAATCTGTTTACGATGTCAGGCCGAAAGTAGCGACTGCCGGGCGTCCGGTGGCGCTGGCGTGGTTCTCGCCGGATTGCCGTCACTTTTCAAAAGCCAAAGGTGCGAAGCCGGTAGAGAAAGCGATCCGAGGTCTGGCCTGGGTAGTTCTGCGCTGGGGGCTGGATGTAAAACCCAGGGTGATGAAACTGGAGAATGTCGAAGAATTTAAAACGTGGGGCCCTTTGCTCGCTGGTGAAATGAGGCCAGACCCTGACCGTGCTGGAGAAACTTTTGAGGCGTTCATTTGTATGCTGACTACTGGCATCCGGGCTGACCACCCGGCACTTGCGGAGTGCTGCGAATTTTTGGGTATTTCTCTTGATAGTGAAGACGCCGCGAGGCTGATCAAGGGTCTTGGCTACATCGTTGAGTATCGCGAGTTGCGCGCCTGCGACTACGGCGCGCCGACGATTAGAAAGCGGTTCTTCATGGTTATGCGTTGTGACGGGAAACCGATTGTGTGGCCAGAGCCAACACATGGCGATCCGAAATCACCGGCTGTCCAGGCTGGTAAGCTGGCTCCGTGGCGCACAGCTGCGGAGTGTATCGACTGGTCAATCCCGGCACCTTCGATCTTCGACCGCAAAAAGCCACTGGCAGTGAATACGCTCAAGCGCATAGCGCGCGGCATTCAGCGTTTCGTAATCGACAGCGCGTCGCCGTTTATCGTGAAGTGCAACCATACCAGCACCAAAACGCATTACGACTGCTTCCGGGGCCAGTCGCTGGAAGAACCGCTGCAGACCATCACCAAAACGCATGGTTATGCGGTTGCCGTTCCTCACCTGACGAAGTTCCGAACAGGCGCGACAGGGCAGGATGTCACACAACCAGTCCCGACAATCACCGCCGGCACATCGCGGCGCCCGGGGGGGAATGGTCATGCCCTCGGCATTGTTGAGGCCGCGCTTACACCGTTCCTGGCTGGTAACGGTGGCAGTGAGTACCAGGCAAAACCGCGACCGCTGGATAAACCCGCTCATACCATCTTAAAGCAATCACGTGCCTGTCTGGTTGCGCCAGTCATCGCTCGCCAGTTTGGGGCCAGCATCGGTCACCGGGCAGACGAACCGAGCGCGACGATTACGGCGGGCGGCGGCGGTCATTCACAGCTGGTGACGCCAACGTTGATCCAGATGGGTTATGGCGAAAGACCGGGGCAGGACCCGCGCGTGTTGCAGCTTGAAAAGCCGCTGGGTACAGTAACCGCTGGTGGTAACAAGTTCGCCGTGGCCAGTGCATTTCTGGCGAAGCACTACGGCGGCAACTATACGGGGCCGGGCGTCGGGCTGGATGAACCAGTCCACTCGGTGACGACGGTCGATCATCATGCTGTTGTAGCTTCTCACCTGGTAAAACTGCGCGGCACCTGTCGCGATGGTCAGCCCACGAGTGAACCAATGCCGACAGTTACGGCCGGTGGTCTGCATGTCGGGGAAGTCAAAACCACACTGGCGGTCGAAGACTACGACGAACAGCGCGCACAGCAAACGCTGGCGTTCCTGCGTGAATACTGCGGAGAGGAATGCACCGGGATGGTCGACATCGACGGGATAACGTACCGCATCGTCGATATCGGTATGCGCATGCTTCAGCCGCACGAGCTCTATCGTGCACAGGGTTTCCCTGACTGGTACATCATTGATCAGGATTATCGCGGCAAGCGCTACGCCAAAGATAAACAAGTGGCCCGCTGCGGCAACGCAGTCCCGCCACCGTTCGCTGAAGCGCTGGTGCGCGCAAATTTGCCGGAACTCTGCCAGGCGAAAGAAATTGCTGCCTAAAAACATCATTCAATTCAACCCGCTACGGCGGGTTTTGTTCTTTTCTGCTGACAATAACTTAACAATTCGTGCTCTTAAACCATTGATCATTTTCTCTCATAAGTATACTGTATAAAAATACAGTATGTGCAATGGAGGCTATTATGAAAGTTGAATTAACCATTGATCGCACTAAAGAACTTCCAAAGGGTGCGCTGCCAGCACTGGAGAAAGAACTACTGAAGCGCCTTAATCATCAGTATGAGGATTGCAGTCTAATAATTCGGCGGGCTGGTTCTGACGGTTTGAGCGTTTTCGGGGCTGATAAGGACGACAAAAAGAAAATTGAGAAGATCCTCCAGGAAACCTGGGAAAGCGCTGACGACTGGTTTTACTGACATTGCGCTTGGGGCTGGCGCGCATTTTCCAGAATACCGCAATTTGCGTATCCCTTTGATGCTGCTGCCGACAATTTTTAACCGCGTCTGTATGTCGCTCGTAGGGAGAACAGAATGTGAGTAATTCAGCTTTACAAGCGTCAGAAGATAACTGGTATGACATTGTAAGACGGTCTGACGGCTGCGTGGTATTTAGCTTTCCTTCGTCGGGCCGGCATCTTATCTATCGTGTAAATGGCATCGTATCTATGCGGCCTTTGCTGGATGATGAAGAAGTCTTTACTCCCAATAGCTTTGTGCAATTTATTCGTCGTCTCGGCTACCGGGTAACGCCACCTTCTGATAATATGAAATCAACGGTCTGAACAGCCGTTAACCTGCTGCGCCACGGAGAATACCATGGCGCACGAACTACAACTCATCAAGCAGTCCTCAGGAATCCTGATCCCCGCGACGCCGGAGACCAGCGATATTTTGCAATCAAAAATCAAGCTCGGCGCTGTGCTGGTAGCTGAGTTTCGCCAGGTGAGGAATCCTGCATTCCATCGCCGTTTCTTTGCGCTCCTGAATCTCGGGTTTGAATACTGGGAACCAACCGGTGGCGCTATCTCTTCGAATGAACGCAAACTCGTTAATGGTTATGCCAGATTCCTTGCATCATACGGCGGCAATGAAAGCGCTCTGCTGGATGCTGCTGAGCAGTATCTGGAGCAGATCGCCAGCCGGCGTATCACGAACGGCATAAGTCTGTGTAAATCCTTCGACGCTTACCGCGCATGGGTGACCGTCGAAGCCGGGCACTATGACGCAATCCAGTTACCTGATGGAACTCTCCGCAAACATCCCCGTAGTATCGCCTTCGCGAACATGGACGAAAACGAATTCCAGGATCTGTATAAATCTGCTCTGGATGTGCTCTGGCGCTGGATATTGTCCCGCACTTTCAACAGCAGGGAAGAGGCCGAGAATGCCGCTGCGCAACTCATGAGCTTCGCGGGGTGACGGGAATGAAGAAGACCTGGTTCCATCATACCGATTGCACAACCCAGCAGGCCGAAGAACTCATGGCGGAATACCAGCGCCGCGGCGTGAAGGTAGAGCGCAACCTGAACTCAGATTATCTCACCTGGACCGTCAGCGCCCGGCTGCCTGAAGGCAATAAACCACCGCGTATAAATCGCCGATGGCAAAACCGGATATGGGGGTGAGCGTGGCTATTTATCGCAGCAAAAAATGGCTCGCCGCCGTCGGGCAGATCGAGCGTTGTGTTCTTTGTGGAGCATGGGGGACGCAGGTGGCACATCGGAACGAAGGGAAAGGCATGGGATTAAAAACCGATGACTGTGCGACAGCTGCGCTCTGCATTTGCTGTCATGACAGCATTGATAACGGGAATAAGCTGAACAGGGAGGAGCGTCGGCAGCTTATGGACCGCGCGATTGTTCTGACAGTGATTGAAGTTGCCCGCCGTGGGCTGGTGGTGCCCGTATGAAAATTTACGAAATTACGCCGATTGGCAAGCCCCGAATGACTCAGCGTGACCGATGGCATAAACGGCCAGCAACAGCAGCGTACTGGGCATACAAAGCGCAGGTTCGTCTGCTGGGCATCGAGTTACCGGAAGCTGGTTATCACATCACATTCGTTATCCCCATGCCCCAAAGCTGGAGCAAGAAGAAGCGAGTCCGACACGCCGGGAAGCCACATCAGCAGAAACCAGACAAGGACAATCTCGAAAAGGCGCTGCTGGATGCAGTGTTTGATGAAGATAGTCACGTCTGGGATGGCCGGGTTACCAAAATCTGGGGTGAGAAAGGGCAGATCATCATCGAGGAGGCAAAGTGAAGCCTGAAGTTATTGAGTCTCTTCGCTGGCGCTGGCTGCGTCTCCGTATTTATCGCTATCGTGGATCTTTTCCGGTGGCATACCGCATCCTTCGCAATTACATCCGCATTCAGCAGAAAGCAGGGGAAAATCAGTGAAAAATTTATCCTATATTCGTCAGCAACTGATTACAGCCACGGCAGATCTGAGCGGCGCGACAAAGGGACAGTTAATGGCCTGGCTGGAGAACGCGCAGTTCGATACGAATACTTACCCCCGCAAGAAGTTGCGTGTACGCGATGAAGTTACGGGAAAACTGATAACGCTGAACAACCCTCCGATCCCCGGAAAACAATCACACGCCAAAGGATCGCATATCCCGCTGGTGCAGCCGGTCGAATACTCCACTGCTTCATGGCGTCGGGCGCTAATGTCGCTCGACGAGCATCAAAAAGCCTGGTTGCTCTGGAATTACAGCGAAAGCACATGCTGGGATCACCAGGTAATCATTACTCGCTGGGCGTGGGAGCAGTTCAGTAAGCAAATGGGGGGGAAGCGCGTGGCGAAAAAGACAATGGAGCGTCTGCGACAGCTTATCTGGCTGGCAGCGCAGGATATGAAATCGGCGCTGGCAGGGCGTGAGCAGTATCAATATGCCGACCTCGCGGCGCTGGTGGGGGTGGAGGATAAAAACTGGTCCAAGACCTTTACAGCGCACTGGGTGGGTATGCTCCGACTGTTTGCTGAACTGGACAGGGAATCATTACTATCAGCAACCAAAACACGTTCGCAGCAAAAGGCGACAAATTGTGAGCAAGGTATTGCAAAAGTAGATTAAAACGGCTATATTTCGTGTAAATCTGATATTGTCGCCATAGCTTTGATTGTCGACAGAATTAAGAGCCCAGGGTAAACGCCTTGGGCTTTTTAGTATCCATGGAAGAAGTAACGAATTTTAAGTCCGATTAGCCTCAGAACAGGCCAGACATAACGCTGAATTACATGTAGTACTGGCGGGACGACTAAAACAGCACCTGTTACACATAATGCATATACAGATGAATCTTTGGCAATTAATGAATATCTTAAATCCAATGTTTCTAGATTAATTGCATTGGTTGTGCTTGATGCTACAAAGCCAGCAACAAAAACACCGATAAACACATAAATCGATATGGCTATGAGCTTTAATAATTTCCAAATGATTTTCACAGTAGCTACCTATTGATTCGTATCTTCTTTTTACACAAGAACAACCCGTTTAGCTAGCGTGTAGGTCGCTTTGTTCTAAATAATACCCAGCTCGTTGCCTTACCCTCATCTTCCCGGCCTGTCGCTGGCTTTTTCTATTTTAACTGGTTTCAATGCGAGGTATCTCATATGCTGATCCGTGACCGTTCAAACATGGAGGCTGCAATGAATCTTACCCTTCGCGATTTGGTAGAAAAGAGGAAATTGGTTACAGACGCGGCATGGAAGCGTCAGGAGTTTTTGCAGTTAAAAGTGCATCAGCTTACAGGAGAATACAAAGAATCACTGGCGCTGACTGATGGTGATGAAAAAGTTGTCCAGACGGGCATTATTGGGCCTGATGGGCAATTCGAAGCATGCCGGTATCCACAACTAGAAACTAATGATGACCATGAATTATTCTTCATCATCAGGACAGACCTTTCCGATTCATCCGGTGAAAAACACTGGTGTGATACTCATCTAAAAATGTGGAAGATCAGGGATAACCTCCATGTTGGCGTTGAAGATTCCAGTAGCGACATCATCATTATCCGGGGTGAGCCTGAAGGTTGTTTCGGTGAGGTAGTAGCCGCAATAAAAGAAAGTATCGTAAGAACATTCGTTTCTGCAATGCCCGATTGATCTCCGCTTAAAAACACTCCAGCCCATGCAAATGCGTGGGCTTTTTATTTTGGTCGCCAGAACGTCATTCACTTTGTGCTTTGTCGTAAATCCACCGGGCGGCCTTTCCCTTACACACAGCCTCCGAAAAACGCGAGGTAAGAGACCATGAGAATGAACGATCACTCAGGGAACATTTTCACGCAGTTTTTCGCGTGGGTTGGAACCCTCGCGGCAGCATTGGGTTTTACCACACAGGATATGGTCTACATGTTCTTTGGTGCTGTCGGCCTGCTTATTTCTCTGATCTCTTACGTAAATGGCCGAATTGATGCCCGTCGTAAACGCAAAGAAGACGAGAAGCGCACAGCCATGATCCGCGATTACCTGGATGGAATCAGTGATAAACCCATTGCTGAACGCCCGGCTGCTGTAAGTGTTGTTGCCGACGCGCTTACTAAGGCAGGTGAATGATGAATCCTGCATTAAGAAAATATGTGTGGTCCGCAGTAGGCGGTGGGGCAATTGCAATATCTTCTGCGCTGATTACCGGCCCGACTGGCAATGATGGTCTTGAAGGTGTGCGATATCAGCCTTATCGCGATGTGGTCGATAAATGGACTGTCTGCTACGGGCACACCGGGAACGACATCATGCTCGGCAAGACCTACACAGAAACTGAGTGTAAGGCGCTGCTCAGCAAAGACCTGAACGCTGTCGCCCGTCAGATTAACCCGTATATCAAAGTACCGATCCCCGAAACTACTCGTGGGGCGCTTTACTCGTTCGTCTACAACGTCGGCGCTGGAAACTTCAAGACCTCAACGCTCCTGTACAAAATCAACCAGGGCGATATCAAAGGCGCATGTGAGCAGTTAAGGCGCTGGACTTACGCTGGCGGAAAGCAGTGGAAAGGGCTGGTCACTCGCCGCGAGATTGAGCGTGAAGTGTGTCTGTGGGGTGAGAAGCCGCAAAAACTCAGCGATGGATTTGGGTCACTTAACTCAGGAACGCCTGCAACAACGCCGGGAGTGTTCTGATGAGTCCTAAATACCGGGTTGTTGTCGTGTTGCTGCTGGTGGCTGGCGCGTTTATCACCGGAAATGTCTGGAGCGATCGGGGATGGGAAAAGAAGTGGGCAGAACGCGACAGCGCGGAGTCGTCACAGACAGTGAACGCACAGACCGCCGCCCGCTGGATTGAACAAGGGCGCATAATTGCCCGTGATGAGGCTGTAAAAGATGCACAAGCACAAGCCGCTAAATCTGCTGCCACTGCTGCTGGCCTGTCTGCCACTGTTAACCAGCTGCGCACCGAAGCAACAAAACTTGCCACTCGCCTGGACGCCGCAAAGCACACCGCAGATCTTGCCGCTGCCGTCGGAAGCAAAACAACCAGCACTGACGCCGGAATGCTCGCCGACATGCTCGGAGATATTGCAGCAGAAGCTAAACGTTATGCTGGAATCGCTGACGAACGCTACCGCGCCGGAATGACGTGTGAGCGCATTTACGACTCGGTGAGAGAGTCAAATAACCAGAAATAACGGAGGCGCATGTTTCTAATTTTCATTCTTCTGTCGATATGGCTCTGTCGGCAACCGGAGAAACCGAGTTGGTATGAAACTGGCTCACCACTTTCAATGCTGATGCTCATTTTTGAGTTGGAGGCGCGCGGTAAAGGGCTGCGTTGAGACTAGAGCCGAATCATTACAGAAGCTCTTCACTGAGGGGCTTCGATAATGGATAAATGAGATTGAATTTTTGTCGATAGACCCAATATCCTTGTTTCCACAGATTGGCTGTGGTTAAGGAGATAAGCATGCTTGACGGTTATTACGGAGTGCCAGATCTTGGTGCAACAAAAGAAGAACATCAGAGGCTGCTCGCGGTGAAGGCTGCATTAGAAATTGCCAAAGCATCAGCTTCCTCTTCGGCTGCAGATGGAGGCTCAATGTATAACGATTTGTCTTTCGCAAAAGAGAGCATCTCAGGCCTCGCAGATGCGATTCAGGCCGCATTAAAAGGCTAATAGTATCAAGTTTTCATAACCGCCTCCGGGCGGTTTTTTATTGTCATACCCATAGCGCCGATTCGTCGCAGTCTCCACGCCAGAACTATGACCGCAGCCTCCCTGAGGAGGATTCTCCCTGCGCGAGTGGGTGTGGTTATTCAAAAACGGATCACACCGGGTTTTCCTCGCGATGGTAACGCGAGCTTTTACCTTCATAGCGGCCAGCCGGAGCCGTGGTGGGCGAATCTGGTTCCTTACCTTTTCAGAGAGCAGAGAAATGGCAAAAAACAATGAACTGGAGGCGCAGAGACTGATGTTGCTTGGTGCAGTTTCCACGCTCGATGAGCATATTCGTAATGAGATTTTTGAACTAAAAAGTAGTCTTCTCAAGTTGTGTGAAAACGCGAGCGAGAAAGAATACGCCATGACTGCCATCTCATTAGCTGCACTGGATATCCAGAAAGAATTATCGGAGTGATCACATGGCAAAACCGGACTGGGGCGAGCTTCAGCAACGGTTCCTGTCCGACAATGCCGCTACCGGCGTATCACCGAAGGATTGGTGTGAAGCGCAGGGACTGAATTACGCAACAGCCCGCCGATACATAAAAAGACCAACTGCGCAAAATGCGCAAAAACCTGCGCAGAAGAAATTGCGCACTGCGCAAAAGGAAAAGTGCGCAAAAGAGCTGGTGGATGATGACGACCTTACTGCTCAGCAGCGTTTATTTGTTGCGGAATACCTGAAGGACAATAACGCCACGCAGGCTGCCATTCGCGCCGGGTACAGCAAGAAGACTGCTGAACAAATTGGTTATCAACTTCTTCAGAAAACTTCAGTTGCGCAGGCAATTGCGCAGCAGCAGAAAGAATCGTTGATGCGCACACTCGGCAGCGCAGACGAGGTGCTTGCGCAGATGTGGCAACTCGCCACTTTCGATGCAAACCAACTTTCGCAATATCGTCGTGGATGCTGCCGCTACTGCTGGGGCTTTGGTCATCAGTATCAATGGCGTGATGCTGTTGAGTATGAAGAGAAGCGACTTGAAGCAGTTGAGCGAAAGCGTCGCGAGCCTTTGGATGATGGCGGCTACGGCTACAACCACAAGCGCGAGCCCAACCCCGATTGCCCCCGGTGTAATGGTGACGGTATCGGGCAACCCTTCTTTGCCGATACCACGAAGTTGCCAGCTGATGCCGCCCTGGCATATTCCGGCGTTAAGCTCGGCAAGCACGGCGTTGAAATTACCGCGATAAGCCGCGAACGGATGTTTGAAGCCGTAATGAAGCGACTCGGACTGGCGGACAGTGAATTTGCGCAGCGACTTCAACAATTGGAAATTGAACGACGACAATTGGAGGTTGACCAACTTCGACGGGAGATAGCCCTGGATAAAAACCCAACGGGATTTGAAGAGGATTATCAACTTCAGCCAATAACTCCCGATGAGGAACCTCCAGATGATCCAATCCTCTAATAGCGATGCCGTCAGCCTGACACCGAAACAGGCAAATATTTACGTCTGGGGCTGGCAGCGTTCAGCGCGTTTCAGGGATGCTGTATGTGGTCGCCGATTTGGTAAAACATTCCTGGGCAAAGCGGAGATGCGCAGAGCCGCCAGACTGGCGCAGAAATGGAAAGTCAGCGTAGAGGATGAAATCTGGTACTGCGCGCCAACCCAAAAACAGGCAAAGCGTGTTTTCTGGCGGAGGCTGAAACAATCAATACCTCCACACTGGCGGGCATCGAAGCCGAACGAGACCGAATTATCGATCACACTCAAAAGCGGCCACATAATGCGATGCGTCGGGTTGAATAACTACGATGATTTGCGTGGTTCCGGCTTGTTTTTCGTGCTGGTGGATGAATGGGCGGATTGTCCCTATGCAGCGTGGGAGGAAGTATTGCGCCCGATGCTGTCGACATGTCGGTATATCGTAAACGGTGTGCAGTATATAGGCGGGCATGCTCTTCGAATTGGCACACCCAAGGGATTCAACCATTGCTATGACTCATGGCTTGCCGGGCAGGACAACCGAGAACCCGATCATAAAAGCTGGCTTTATACTTCTGTGGATGGCGGAAATGTCCCGCCTGAAGAGCTTGCAGCTGCTCGCCGGCGAATGGACCCTAGGACATTCAGGCAGGAATATGAAGCCTCTTTCGAAAACTATCAGGGCGTTGTCTATTACTGCTTTGATCGCCGTAAAAATCATACTGATGAGATCGTTAAACCTGGTGAAGCGCTTCATATTGGCATGGACTTTAACGTAGGGAAAATGGCGGCAGTGGTATACGTGCTGCGTGATGGACTTCCCCGCGCTGTAGATGAGTTTATGGATATTTTCGATACTCCCGCAATGATTGAAGCGATTAAGACGCGGTATGCAGAGGGGAAACACACAATCAGTATTTACCCTGATGCTTCGGGGAAAAACCGGAAGTCCAGCAACGCCAGTGAGTCCGATATTTCTCTCCTCTATGATGCCGGATTCTCTGTACTGGTTAACGACAGCAACCCGGCAGTAAGGGACAGGATAAATGCGGTTAACTCTATGTTTTGCAATACCTACGGTGAGCGCAGGATGATGGTTAACACGGTAACCTGCCCGAAATTCACTCAATGCCTTGAGCGACAGGTTTATAACGATAAAGGGGAGCCTGATAAGAAAGGCGGCTTTGACCACGGCAATGATGGCGGTGGTTATCCAATCGTGTTCCTGTTCCCTGTTAACGCTACAGCGTTCGACATCACCCTCGATACGACATTCTGATATGGCAAATAATGATATTACCTTTGTCCGTCCTGAGGTCAGGGCGGCGTTGCCCGTGTGGAAAAAAATTCGCGATGTTTGTAAGGGGGCGGATGCCGTTAAGGCTGACGGGAACGCGTATCTCCCGTATCTCGATCCCTCCGATAAATCAGCGCGAAACAAAAAGCGCAATGAGGCGTACATTGAAAGAGCAGTTTTCTATGCGGTAACGGGGAATACGAAAATCGGCCTGATGGGCCTTGCCTTTCGTAAAGACCCGACTCTGACCGCACCGGAAAAGCTCACTTACGTTCAGAACAATGCTGATGGTGCCGGGACAAGTATCTACCAGCAGGCGCAGCAGGTTCTGGAAAACGTCCTTGAGGTGGCTCGTGATGGGCTTTACGTTGATTATGCCAGCGCCAGCGATGAAGCCATTATTCTCCGCTATCTGGCAGAGAACATCATCAACTGGCGCACGGAAAGGATCAACGGACGCGATCAGCTAGTGCTGGTGGTGCTGCGCGAGTGCATTGAAGAGCCTGACGGTTACGGATTTCAGGAACGCATCCAGTATCGTGAACTGGCGCTGGAGGAAGGGAAGTTCGTTTGCCGGGTCTGGCGCAGGTCCGGTGATACGCAATCCGGGGCGTATGAAATCGATTCCGAATATTGGCCTAAGCCCAAAGGGGAAAAATACTGGAATGAAATTCCGTTTACGTTTGTTGGTGCGCAAAATAACGATCCGACAATTGATGAATCCCCACTTGCAGCGCTGACAGAAATCAATCTGGGTCATTACCGGAATTCCGCTGACTATGAGGACAGTGTGTTTTTCTGCGGTCAGGTGCAGCCGGTTATTACTGGTCTTGATACAAACTGGCGAGACTGGTTGCAAAAGGCTGGCATTAAAGTTGGTTCCAGAACGCCATTCTTACTTCCGAAAGACGGAAGTTTCACCTACGCACAGGCGCAACCTAATACCCTCGCTAAAGAGGCAATGGACAGCAAGCGTGATTATATGGTGCAGCTCGGAGCCCGGTTAATTGAGCAGAATTCTGCCGTCAAAACAGCCACGCAAGCTACCGGAGAGCAGACATCATCGACTTCTGTTCTGGGTATCTGCGCAGCGAACGTCACCGAAGCCTATGGTCGCGTTCTCGCGTGGTGCGCGCGCTATCTCGGTGTGAAAAATGAAACACCGACATTCGTTATCAGTCAGGAGTTTATCGCCAGGGTGGCTGAGTCAGGGATAGTCACAGCTATTGTTGCGGCATGGCAGTCCGGCGCGATTCGTGATTCCGATATGGTACGCGCGTTGCAGAAACTGGACATCATTGACCCCGCTGACAGCGTTGAAGATGTGATCGACACAATCCGCAATCAGGAGCCAACGTTGATCGGAGGCGGTAATGGCGACGGTTAACGAGCAACTGCGTGACGAGTCCATAGCGCACGCTATCTGGATTAGTCGTTACAGTACCGGCGTTGCCAACAGGATGGTAAAGCTGCTCAACGAAAGTGATGCTGAGCTGACAGCGCGCCTGCTGGTGGCTATGGATGGGCTTGATGCAGACAGTTTCACTGTAACGCGCCTTCAGGCATTACTCGCCAGTGTCAGAGCGGTGAACCATCAGGCTATTCAGTCAATGCTTCAAGGGTTGTCCGCAGAACTGAACGAACTGGCACAGCATGAAGCTGGGTATCAGTTGAGCCTGTTTGATTCTCTGCTGCCTGATTTTGTGACCAACGTTCATCCTCTGGTGGGTATCTCTCCTGACGCGGTGTATGCCGCAGCGATGGCGCAGCCGTTTCAGGGGCGATTACTCAGCGAATGGACGTCAAACCTCGAAGCGGATCGCCTGAACCGCATCAGCAATACAGTGCGACAGGGCTTTTTGCTGGGCGATACGAACGAGCAGATAGCGCGCAAGGTTCGCGGTCACGCTAATCGCGGCTATCAGGATGGCGCGTTACAGATGAGTCGCGCCAATGCAGCCAGTATCGCGAAAACGGCGGTGGGGCATCTTGCGGCGACGGCGCGTAACAGTTTCGCTGAAGCCAATAACGATCTGATGAAGGGTAAGCAGTGGCTTTCCACCCTGGACAACCGAACGACGCAGATGTGCAGGATTCGAGACCGCCTTAAGTACACGCTTGATAACAAGCCGATTGGTCACAAAATCCCTTATCTGCAGGGTCCTGGAAAAATTCATTTCTGCTGCCGCTCTACTGAAACCTTCATCCTCAAATCAGCGAAAGAACTGGGTATCGATGTTCGCGATATTCCGCCAGGCACTCGCGCCAGCATGGACGGACAAGTTGCCGGTGATACAACTTATCAGGAATGGTTCTCGCGCCAGTCGTTCGATCGCCAGAAGCAAATCGTTGGCGAGAAACGCGCCCGGTTGATTCGTGATGGTGGCATGTCTCCTGATGAGTTCTACACCGATAAAGGCGAATGGCTGACGCTGGCGCAGTTGCGGGAACGTGACGCACAGGCGTTTAAAGAGGCGGGGTTGTGATATCTTATTTAGACCAACAGGAGGTGATAATGATTATCCAGTTAATCACAATAGCCTTAGGTCTGGCTGCAATAGCTATATCCAGTCGTTCAATTTATGAAATGTGGAAATTCGAACGGGAATACAAAAAGAAAGGTCGCTAAGGCGGCCTTTTTTATTATCTGAAATTCACAACAGGCTGCCTCCGGGCGGCCTTTTTTATTGGGCCAGGCCCACACTGAATATCCCAAGGGGACAATATGCTTATTCGTAACATGCTCATCAAATATTATTCGGCGGCCGGGGGTGAAGGCGGTGAAGGTGGCGGCGGTGGTGGCGATGGCGCACCAGAAATTACGCCAGAAATTCAGAAGCTGATTGATGAGCAGGTATCGGCTCAGGTGTC
Organism: Citrobacter sp. CK206; assembly: GCF_030333125.1. Taxonomy (NCBI): domain Bacteria; kingdom Pseudomonadati; phylum Pseudomonadota; class Gammaproteobacteria; order Enterobacterales; family Enterobacteriaceae; genus Citrobacter; species Citrobacter sp. CK206. Next base: position 234,485 of record NZ_JAOWGM010000029.1, on the reverse strand, counting down.
AGGGCTGAAAAACAAAAATACTGAACTGCTCGGAAAGCTCAGGGAGTCCACCGAGTCCCTCAAACGTTTTGACGGCATCGACCCTGACGCTGTACGCAGCATTCTGCAACGTTTTTCCGACGACGAAGAAGCAAAGCTGATCGCCGATGGAAAAATTGATGAGGTGCTGAACAAGCGTACTGAACGTTTACGCGCTGACGTTGATAAGCAAATCAAAGCTGCTAACGAGCGTGCGGATAAAGCTGAAGCGTTCTCGAATAAATTCCGGGATCGGGTGCTGGCTGATGCAATTCGCGCGGCGGCTTCAACTGTCGGCGCACTGCCTGAAGCGTCCGACGACCTGATCCTCCGTGCCAAAGGCACATTCCAGCTCAACGACGAAGGCGAGGCCGTAGCTGTTGATGCAAACGGTGATGTTCTGTTCGGCAAAGACGGTAAGACCCCGTTAAGCCCTGCTGAGTGGGCGGAATCCCTGAAAGAATCCGCGCCGCACCTGTTCCCCCGCGCTGAAGGCACGGATGCAGGTGGTCATAAGCAGCAGGGAAGCGGCGCTCTTAAACGCTCTGAAATGACATCGGCCGATAAAACAGCCTACATCCGTAAACACGGACAACAGGCCTTCCTCAGGTTACCAAAGTAAGGAACAACAATGGCTACGACCGTTAATACTGATCTGATTATTTATGACGATCTCGCGCAAACTGCGTTTCTGGAGCGCCGTCAGGATAATCTGGATGTTTTTAACCAGGCGTCTAATGGTGCAATCATTCTCGATAACGAACTGATCGAAGGTGATTTCCGTAAGCGCGCTTTCTATAAAGTCGGCGGTTCTATCGAGGCGCGTGACGTTAACTCTACTGATCCGGTAACGGGTAAAAAAATCGGTGCGGGTGAGTCCGTCAGCGTAAAAGCGCCGTGGAAATATGGCCCGTACGAAACTACGGAAGAAGCGTTCAAGCGTCGTGGACGTGATGTGAGCGAGTTTTCTGAGGTGATCGGTGTCGATGTGGCTGATGCCACGCTGGAAGGCTATATCAAATACGCACTTCAGGGGCTGATTGCTGCTATTGGCGCTAACGCTGATATGGTCGTGACTGCGGATATTGCCACTGATGGCAAGAAAACGCTGACTCGCGGCCTGCGCACCTACGGCGATAAGTTCAACCGCGTTTCCCTGTTCGTCATGCACTCCACTACCTACTTCGATATTGTTGATCAGGCTATCGACAACAAAATCTACGAAGAAGCGGGCGTGGTCGTGTATGGCGGCCAGCCAGGTACGCTGGGTAAACCGGTTCTGGTGACCGATACGATGCCTGTTGATGCAATTCTGGGGCTGGTGGCCGGTGCTGTATCAGTAACTGAGTCTCAGGCGCCGGGGTTCCGCTCCTATGACATCAACGACCAGGAAAACCTCGCGATCGGCTATCGTGCTGAAGGTACGGTGAACGTCGAACTGCTGGGGTACAGCTGGGACACCACCAAAGGCGAAAACCCGGACCTTACCGCCATTGGCACGCAGGGGAACTGGAAGAAACACTTCACCAGCAACAAATCCACTGCGGGGGTTTTGATTCAGCTCGGCGGCGGCAGCTAATCACCAGGGGCTTCGGCCCCTTTTTTATTGCGCACCCACCGCGCCTGACAAACGAGAGTCTTTCAGAAAGTGAGTCTGAGAACGCCGTACAGGTGGCGACCTCTCTCGGGCTGCGTTCTGGTGGACAGGCTCACTTTTTAAAAGGAAACGCAGATGAAATACCAGATAGCGAAGTTATACCGTGGAGACCATTTCCTTGGTTACGGTATCGCCGTAGATGGTCAGCTACTGGATGGACAGGCCTCGACCAGCATTAACACCGAAATAACTTCTTTGCCAACGGCCACAGTGGTTTTTAACCTCAATAAAGACCACGCCGAAAATCAAATCACCATTGACCTTGACGAGAAGGTATAAGCAATGGATGTCATTGTTGGTGGGGTTCCTTATGTCCGCGCCGATAGCGTTTCCCATAATAAAATTGGAATCGCGATAACCACTCACAACAGGCCGGATGTCCTTGTAAAATCACTTGAGCAACATCGAAAATATTTACCTCCCGGTGCGGTCGTGTTCGTCATTGATGATGGTTCAAATCCGCCAGCAGCAGTTCCGGGTTGGTGTAATTTAATCCGGCACGATAATTCAAAAGGCATTGTTGCTTCGAAGAACGCCAGCCTTGAATGCCTTATGGACTCAGGATGCGAACATTTATTTTTGTGGGATGACGATGCGTATGCCATCGCCGACAACTGGCACGTTCCTTACGTCGAATCACCTGAGCCGCATCTTGCGTATCAGTTCCTCGACCTTGCAGGACCGCACAAGCTTAACGATCTTGCTGTGCTTTATAGCGACGATAAGCATGTGGCGTACACGGGGCAGCGTGGCGTGATGCTGTATTACCACCGCAGCGCTATCGAGCATGTCGGTGGCTTCGACTGGGTTTACGGGCGCGGCATGTACGAACACAGCGACCTTGCCATGCGCATCCATAACGCTGGACTGACTACCTGGGCTTATGCTGATGTAACTGGCTCCGAAAAGCTGATTCATTCGCTCGATGAACATGAAGCCGTAGACCGTTCAGTGCCAACGGCAGACAGGAAAGCGCTGGTGGAACGTAATGTAAAAATCCACAACGAGCGTCGCGATACGGGTTATACCGGCTATGTCGAATACCGGCGCCAGCGCGACGTTGTGATCACAACATTACTGACGAGCCAACCGGACCCGCAGCGCGGTAGCAGAATGCAGCCTGACCCGGCGGAGCTGACCACCTGGGCTAAATCAATCCGGGGTGCCGATGCCGTAGTACTGGCCGACCAGCTAACCTCCGCTCCCGATGGCGCTCAACTGGTGACAGTTCCAGATGTCGCAATGAACGTCTACTTCCGGCGCTGGCTGCATATCTGGCAGCACCTGCGCGATCATCCTGAATACCGGTTCGTCTGGTGTACCGATGGTACTGATGTCGAAATGCTTTGTGCGCCGTGGGATGAGATGGAACCAGGCAAGGTTTATGTCGGCTCCGAACCAAAAACTTATGCTGATACATGGGCGAAACAGAATCACCCGGAACGCATCTATCAGGAGTTTATCGAACAGCACCGCAACGATGTGATGCTTAACGCCGGGCTGCTGGGCGGTACGCGCGCAGATGTAATGGCGTTCGCTCACGGCATCATCCGCCTTTACTACCGGATTGAGAGCTACCGATTCTGGAAGAAAGAGCAGGCTGGCGCCGCAGTCGGGGACATGCTTGCGTTCGGCATTGTGGCGAAGTCTTTCGGCGATCGGATAGTAACAGGCCCGCGCATCCACACCGTGTTCAAGTCTGATGGTGTCGGTAAGGAGTACGCCTTTTGGAAACACAAGTGAAGTTTGTGGTGGTCGGGCATCACTCAAGAGAACCTCAGGCGCGAGCACTGGCTTACCAAATCGGACCAACTGCTCACGTCATGATCGACCCAGATAACCACGGCGCTAACTGGAATCATCGCCGCGCGCTTGAATGGGCTGCCGGGCAATCCTGCCGGGTTGTAGTGCTGGAAGATGACGCGATGCCTGTTGCTGGTTTCACTGATCTGGTGGGTGAGTGGCTTAACCGCTTCCCTGATTCACTGGTGAGCTTTTACCTGGGCACTGGTCGACCGCCGCAGTACCAGATGCAGATAGCTGAACGGCTGATAGTGGCCGACAAGATGCGAGCCGACTACATTACGCTGCCACGACTGATTCACGGTGTCTGCTATAGCGTACCGCCTCAGCATATTGAACGGGTGCTGTCGCGATGGGATATCCGCAAGCCTGCTGATTATGCCGTTGGTGATGCTTATGGCGGCGCAGTGGTCTATCCGTGTTACTCGCTGGTGGATCATGCCGACGGTGAGCCGGTAGAGCGTCATCCAGACAGAACACCGCGCACAGAGCGCCGACGGGCGTGGAGATTATCTCAATGACAACCTATATAACCGTTGCCGATGTTGACCAGTTGCTTGGCGAAAACTGGACTGAGCCAGATAAAAAGGCTAAAGCGGTTCTGATGGCTAATGCCTGGATGACAGGCCTCAATCTTCAGGATATCGACCTCAATAATATTCCTGATGATGTAAAACAGGCTGGCGCATACGTAGCTTCCGTCGCGGCTGCCGGAAACCTTTACCAGCAGAAAACCAGTTCTGGCGTCGTTACGAGTGAGTCAGTTACAGCGGATGGAGTGAGTGTATCTGAATCGTATGCTGAATTATCGGTAGACAGTTCATCACTTCTTGATCCTGATCTTCAACTGGCGCTGGCATTGCTGGGCCCGTGGCGGCTGAGTCCTTTTCAAACGTACTTTGTGAGGGCTTGATATGGGCGAAGTAGTCAACATTGAACCGCGCAAGCCGCATGTTTGCTTACAGACTTCTGACGGCAATGTGCATGCCATTCCGGTATCCCTTATGCGAGCGATCGCTGATGGGAAAATGTCGCCAGATGACATTGCTGACAGGGACCAGGTGGTCAGGGCGATTATCGCTGAGTGGTTGAGGCTGATTCATGGGGATTCGTGAAAAATTACAGTCGAAGGTCGCAAAGGCCTTTGATACCAAGCTGGCGGATGCTGTCAACGACTTCACCGGCTCATACGTCATCCAAACAGGATGGGACCCGGTAACTGAAACTGGGGGCGAAACCACCGTGACCTACACCGGGCGTGGCGTTCTGTCGAAATACAGCCTCAACCGCATTGATGGCGTCAATATTCTGCACGGCGACCTGAAATTAACAGCGCTGACGAATGAAGTTACCGACGAACCGAAAGTCGATCACATCATCACTGCACCAGATCTGATTACCGGCGAACAGCAACGCTACAAGGTCATTACCGCAGGAACCGACCCGGCGAAAGCGACATATTCCATTCAGTTACGGAGGGTGTGATATGGCGAACGGGTGGAGTATCGACCCCTCTGTTTTTATGAATCAGGTTGAGGAAGACGTTGGTAAAAAATTGCGTTTTATCTCGCTTCAGTTGCTGAATGAAATTGTCTCTCGCTCTCCGGTCGATACCGGGCGTTTTCGTGCGAATAATCAGGTAAGTATTGGTTCACCTGAATACAGCACCACCGATACAACAGATAAAAATGGATCGGTAACTTTGCAGCAAGGTAGCGCTGTTATCGCGCAGGGAAAACCTTATTCAGTCATCTACATTCAGAATAACCTCCCATACGCGGAACCTCTGGAGAATGGTCACTCGCAGCAGGCTCCGGCAGGTATCTACGCTGTCTCATTCCACGGTGTAACACAGGCCTACAAATGACCCTCACAGAAATTCGTAACGCTGTCATCACCAGAATGACGGCGCAGACGGCTATTGCTGAAAGTGACGTGACATACCCTAACGACCAGACATTCGACCCGAAAGGAAAGGATATTTGGGCGCGTGTGACAAACATAGCCGGTCAGGCAGGCGCGACAGAAATCGGCGCGGGTCCCGTTGTACACAGAACGGGGATTGTCATTATCCAGCTTTTTGTTCCCACCGGTTCTCACTCATTACCAATAACTCAGGCCGCCGACAAAATTGTTTCTTTGTTCGAGTTCCAGGATGACGGCGCGCTGAGCTATTTCGCTGCATCAGCATACGAAGTCGGTGATGCCAATGGTTGGTATCAATGGAACATCAACATCCCTTACCGCGCGACTTAGCGCCAAATAACAGGAGGTAACCAGATGTCATCTGGAGCCAAAGTTCTTAGTGCATTCGTGCGCGAAACCACTCCCGGAGTTACCCCAACGGGTATTCCGTGGAACCTTTTAAAACGCACAAGTTGGGGCGTTGGCCCGTCCCAGAATACCAATGACAACGATGAAATCGGCGGCACCCGAATGGCGCAGGGCGCTACGCTGGGAACGGTCGATGTAGGCGGCGATGTCGGGGCAAAATTCCGCTACGGCCAGCATGATGAATTCCTGGCTTCGTGTTTTGGCGCGGAGTGGGCGGGCAATGTGCTGACGATGGGGAATGACCGCATTTCTTTCTCTCTTGCGACATACGCCTCTGACGTTGGTATTGCCTCTATCGTTCGTGGTGCGCAGGTTAGCGTGTTCCAGTTGGAAGTTCCTAACGACGGTGACGTTACCGCGACGATCACTTTCGCCGGACTGGGCTGGGATTCGAAAGCAGACGATACGAGCTATATCGAAGGTACACCTGCCGATAACGCTGGCGATCTGCGTTACTCGTTCAAAGAGGTCACGGCAATCAATCTGAACGGCATCGACGGCGGTGATGGCTTCTGTATTGATACCTTCAACATCCAGTTCGATAACAACGTCCAGACCCAGCGTTGCATCGGCACTGGCTCACCGTTCGCCGGGGCTAATATCCCTACCACCTTTACGCCGTCAGGTTCGATCACGCTGTCCTGGTCTAAAGCCGCGTGGGAGGTCTGGAGCAAAACGCTTACCGGAGCAACCGTGCCGTTCAGTTTTACGCTGGCGAATGACGAAGGTCAGTACACGTTTAACTTCCCGAAAGTGCAGGTTGCTGGCGACTGGCCTGATGGCGGCAATACCGACATCATTCAAGTGCAACTCGACATCACTGCGGCCGACGAGTCACCGACCATTACCCGCGCCGTTACCATTCCGGCAACCGGTATCACGGTAACCCCGGAAACAGCTTCCGTTGATGTGGGCGATACAACCAGCCTCACTGCAACGCTGGCTCCCGCCGGCGCCACGGATACTGTTACGTGGGAGTCATCAGATCCTGAAGTGGCAACAGTTAGTGCGTCAGGCGTCGTTACTGGTGTTGCGGCCGGAACGGCAACTATCACCGCTAAGGCGCGCACTTTTACCGATACGGCAACCATTACCGTAACTGAACCATAAAATTTCCCTTGCCCGTTCCGCTCTGCATGGCGGCGCGGGCTTTTTTCATGCAGGAGTTTCGAATGATTATCCTCAACCCACGAATTGATGTTGGCGGCGAGCGCTGGTTTACACCGCTGAAAGACCTGAAACCCATTGAAGGGCTGAAATTGCTCGTCAGCAGCATTGATAACGATCAGTATCGCTCGCGTAATGCGCTTATTCGCCGCCATATTGAAAAAATGGATGCCAGTTACCAGGTTGGAACCAGCGAGTTTAGCCTGTCATCGGTCGGAGTAATTGACTCCGCTGATGACCTGCTGATCGATAACTGCGCGCGTTACCTGCTGAAAGACTGGAAGGGCGTCGGTGAGCTTGTTGATGGCGAAGAGGTTCCGATTGAGTACACACCGGAACGCGGCGCTGCACTTCTGAAACAGGAACCAACTATTTACTGGCAAATTCTGGCGGAGGCAGCCAGCATCTCCCAGGGCAAAGAGCAGCAAAAGCAGGAAACCGTAAAAAAGCCATCGAAGCGCAGAAATGGCTAAGCGAGTTCGGCGGGGAGCAGGGCGAAAAGGCAAAGTGGCGAAGGGAGAAATTAAAACTCCCGCCAATCCCCGAGCCAGAAATCGACGGCGTGACAGGGGAAATCCTCAACGCTTACTCCGTTATTTCCCGCTCCCGGCTGTATGCCGGGATGGCTGGTGCGCCGCTGCCAATCTCACTTCATGATATTGAGCGCTTTCTTTCTGCACGTCCCGTCCTCATTGATCGTGATGAATTTGACGCGGCCATATTTGCCCTCGATGACGCATGGCGTGAGCAGTGGGCGCAGGAGCAGAAAAAACACGGCAAACCCAAATAGCCCCGGCTCAGTCCTGGGCTTTTTATATCCGCAGTAAAAGTTACCGCTGGCGAATTTTCTGTATTCGCTTTCGGCATTTTTCAAAACTGATTCAAACGCGCATCTCACGCGCATTTCACACAGAACCTTTCAGGATGACCCTTGAGGATGCCGGCTGGCTGTCGGTGCCTTTCTGTGGGCCGAATTCCTGTGAGACAAGGTTCATCACTAAAAGGTATCACCGATATGAATTACCCAACGGTTTCAGTAAACGGCGTATCCGTTCGTGTCGATAACGAAGGGCGTTACAATCTTAATGATCTCCACGCCGCAGCGGTGGCTGAAGGTAACGCCACAGAATCACAACGACCCAGTAACTTCACAAAAAGCAAATCTATCAAGGCATTCATTCGTGAATTGACCGCCGCTACGAAAATAGCGGCGCTAAAAACCGTTAATGGCGGCCCTAATCATGGCGTCTGGGGTCTTGAGCTTATAGCTATCAGATATGCGGCATGGCTTAGCGCCAAGTTTGAGATAAAGGTCTATCAGACATTCCAAATGGTGATCCGCAATGGCATTGATGCCATGTCTCGCCTCAACAAAATCGACCATGTGATTAACACCGAAACAAAAGCGATTAGCCAGTGCGCAAGCCAGATGGCCCGGTGGGGAGTTGGTGGGCGCAAAAAGCTACTCCACGCAGCGCGCGAGAGAGTTGCTGATGAAGTGCAAATGTATTTGCCTGGACTTTAAACAACACTGAAATATCCCGCTTCGGCGGGTATTTTTATGCCCGGAGATCGCAATGGCAGAACAGACATCCCGCCTTGCCGTCATTATTGACAGCACCGGCGCAGAAAAAAATGCTGAAAGCCTGACCAGCGCCCTTCACGGGCTTACCGAGTGGGGGCAGAAAGCAGCGGCCAGCGCCGGGAGGGTAACGAAGGCGACCGAAGAAGAATCCGCTGCTTTATCGGAACTACTGGACCGCATTGATCCGGTTAACGCTGCGCTGAATAAACTGGATAAACAACAGCAGCAACTGGCGAAATTCAAGTCGAAAGGCATGCTGGACGATGAGACCTTTGACGTTTACTCAAAAAAAATTGAAGAGGCCCGCAATCGTCTCACCGGGTTTTCAGAGCAACTGAAAAATACTGGCATGTCAGCAAAGCAAACCGCTTTTGCGATGCGCATGATCCCCGCTCAGATGACCGATATCGTCGTGGGTCTGTCTACCGGGCAAAGTCCGTTCATGGTGCTGATGCAGCAGGGCGGCCAGTTAAAGGACATGTTCGGCGGCATCGGCCCGGCGATTAAAGGGGTTGGCTCCTATGTGATGGGCCTGATCAATCCTTTCACGCTGGCGGCTGCCGCGGTCGGCGTGCTGGGCGTGGCGTACTACAAAGGCACGCAGGAGCAGGATGCTTTCAATAAATCGCTTATCCTGACGGGTAACCAGGTAGGGAAAACATCTGGTCAACTGGCGGACATTGCCGCTCGCGCTGGCGTGGCGGCGAACTCAACTACCAGTAAAGCAGCATCGACGTTAAACCTACTGGTGGAATCTGGAAAGGTTGCCGGTGATTCTCTTGAGCGCGTGACAACTGCCGTTGTTAAAACGAGTGAAGCCACTGGTATTGCGACCGATAAACTGGTGGACGATTTCAACAAAATTGCCGCCGACCCTCTGGATGCCATCACCAAACTGAACGACCAGTACCACTTCCTGACGCTGGCAACTTACAACCAGATTAAAGCCCTCCAGGATGAAGGGAATCAGCAGGAAGCGGCGCGCGTTGCTACTGATGCTTACGCCACCACCATGCAGCAGCGTGCCGCAGATATTCAGGATAATCTCGGTTATCTCGAAAAGGCATGGAATGGACTTACCGGCGCAGCAAAAGGTGCATGGGATGCAATGCTGGGCGTTGGGCGCGAGCAGTCTCTTGAACAACGCCTGGCTGATGCGACTAAAAAGGCAAATGATGCACGCGGCAAAGCCGTGGGTAATATTTTCGGTGTACCTGGGTGGCAAACTGAAGCGGCAGCAGCGGCAAATTTTCTGCAAAGTGCTATCGACCTGCAAGGCGACCTTACAAAAGCGGTCGCGGCTGGCAGAGAAGAGCAGGATAAGGCAATTAAAATACAGCAGGAAGCTGATCGCGTTAACCAGCAGTTCCTGTCGAATGCTGATAAGCGAAACAAGGCGATTCAGCAGCAGAAGAAATTCCTTGATGCCGGGGCCATCAGTGCAGATCAGTACGCGAAAAATATCGCGCGCATCAATGAAATGTACAAAGACCCTAAATCGCCCACGGCGCCGAAGGGGAAAGCATATAGCGAAGATGCCGCGACACGACTGCTGGATCAGATTAACCAGCAGACCGCCGCAATGCAGTCCCAGCTTGACGCCAGCGATAAGCTCACCAGCGCCACTCAGGCGCGAGTGAAGTTTGAACAACAGATCGCTGATCTCAAATCGAAAACGCAGCTCACCGCCGATCAGAAATCGCTTTTGTCCCGCTCTGAAGAAATTCTTCAGGCCTACAAACGACAGGAGGCGTTGCAAAACTCCGTTAAAACGCTCGACGATTACCGGAAAATGCAGGAGCAGGTTAAAGCGAAGGATGAGCAGCAGAATGATTTGCTTCGCGAACGGCTTTCGCTGCTGGAAAAAGCAAAAGCCACAGGGAAGCTGGCGCCGGGGGAATACGAGCAAACCCGATCTGATATTTACAAAAACACCCCAGCGGAGTTGCCTTCTTCAGTGAAGAGTGTGGTTGGCAACCTGTCACCGACTGGCGGCCAGTTATCCGGCACGTTCGGCGGTATGCAACAGCAGTACATGCAACTCGATCAGGCGCAACAGCAGTTACAGACGTGGTTGCAGGCTCAGGAAGCGGCATATGCCCAGGCTGCGCAAATCACCACGGAAGGCGAAGCGCGCATGACGGCAATTCGCCAGCAGGCTGCGCAGGCCAACCAGGTTATTGAATCCCAGAAAAACGAAATCATCACCAGTGCGACGCAAACCATGATTGACAGTGGTTTGCAGATTCTGGCGACTGGTTTCGGGGAGCAATCCGGGATTTATAAAGCGGCGTTCGCTGCCAGCAAGGCATTCGCTATTGCACAGTCTCTGGTTTCGATCCAGCAGGGGATTGCAATGGCGGCGGCTAACCCGTTCCCGTACAACATTGCTGCGATGGCATCTGTTGCAGCGGCCACGGCGAGCATCGTTTCTAATATCGCAGCTGTTGCGGATGTCGGTTTTGCTGCCGGTGGTTTTACGGGGCCGGGCGGAAAATACCAGCCCGCCGGGATAGTGCATAAAGGCGAGTATGTTTTTGACCAGGCTGCAACCAACCGGATAGGCGTCTCGAACCTTGAGGCGCTGCGCAATGGTGGCTCTCTGGATGCAACGCTGAGCAAGCCCGGTTTCGGCACGGGGGCGCAGAACGTCAATAACAACAGTAATTCAACTGTATTCAGCCCCCAAATTCAGCAGGACTTCCATATTCAGCAGGGTGTAACGCCTGAGCAGATGGATATGTCTCTCGCCAACACCGCAAAAAAGGCGACGACAGACGCAGTTGATCAGGTGGCGAACCAGATTGTCCGGGGGAACGGGAAAGTGGGTAACGCAATGCGAGGAACGTACACCGGAAGGAGAACGACCTGATGGCTGAAAAATACTATCCTCACGATTATCTTCCCATGCCACTACAGGACGGTTATGCATTTCAGCCTGTCAGTCCGTTAAAGCGTACCGAAATGACCACCGGCCGCGCCCGCCAGCGCCGCGCGTTTATTTCGACGCCGACGCAGGCAAATGTGCAGTGGCTTTTCGAAAACGATGCTCAGGCTCAGCTTTTTGAGGGCTGGTATCACGAAACCATTACTGACGGTGCCGACTGGTTTTTTATGCGGTTGCAAACGCCGCTGGGCGTTGAACTCTACAAATGCCGGTTTACGGACATCTATCAGGGGCCGACTCTTGTCGCCCCGATTTACTGGCAGTTCTCCGCGACGCTGGAATTATGGACGCGTCCTGTTCTTGGCGATGGCTGGGCTGAGTTCCCGGATTACATCATCAACAGCAGCATCATTGATATTGCACTTAACAGGGAGTGGCCGGAAGCATGACCAGTCCGACTTTGAAACGACTGTATGCCTCTTCCGGTGAAGAGGTCATTATCAAAACTTTGCAGATCAACATCGGTGATGATGTCCTGTATCTCTGTGATGGCTACGACAACATAACGGCGACGACGGAAACTGGCGAAGAGGTCACATTTATCGCCAGCGCCATCGATGTTGCACTACCGGCGCGGAACAGTGACGGTACGCAGGACTTGCAGTTTGCTGTCTCAAACATCAAAGGCGAAGCATCCACATCCGTGCGTAGCGCGCTGGAAAATCTACGTGGCGCCACGGTGACCTACCGACAATATACATCCGATGATTTAGCTGCCCCCGCAGAACGTCCATACACGCTAACTGTGAAAAATGGGTACTGGACCGCGACGCAGGCGCAAATTATCGCTGGATATATGAACGTGCTGGATACTGGATGGCCCCGCTATAGCTACACACTCCCGTTCTATCCGGGCTTGCGTTACATGAGTTAATGTTCAGCCATAAATTACTTGATAAGATAAGGTTCTTCTTATTGACAGGGATAGAAAAGTGAAACGATTTTTGCTGGTTTCTGCCGTAATTTTACTGGCCGGATGTTCGGCTAAATACAATACGAACAATATTCAGAGCAACACTGAGCAGTTAGTCAAAGATGCTCCAGTTGCTATTTCTATGCCATCTGATGGGGTATATGAAACCCGCACATATGCTGGCTCTGGAAATTCGACAGCGACTGCATTAAAAGCTGCTTTTTTGCGACATTCAGATAACGTAGCGATTTACGCTGATTGTGAAGATGTTACTTGTCTGAAAAATAATCATACAATCCATCATGGATACTACGTTGTTCCTCAGATATTGCATTGGGAGGACAGGGCTACTGAGTGGTCAGGAATTCCAGATAAAATTGAAGTGAAAATTACAATTTATAATGCAGAATCCAACAATCGGATTGCCTCAACGATTATTAGCGGGAAAAGTAAGTGGGCCACATTTGGTGGTGATCATCCACAAGACTTGTTGCCAGAGCCTGTAAACTCGTACATCTCCAGCCTGTATTGAACCGTCAGTAAACTACATTGCAAACCCCGTTTATACGGGGTTTTTTATTGCCTGAAATTCGGAGGCTTAATGTTCAATCAAGATAAATACCTTTCGGTCAAATGGCTGAAGGGCGGGCGCGCTTACCCTGAGCTTGACTGTTTCGGCATCGTGAATGAGGTGCGTCGCGACCTGGGATTACCAGAATGGCCGGATTTTGCCGGGATAACGAAAGATGATGGCGGCCTTAATCGCGAAGCGCGAAAACTGATGCTCTCCCTGCAACGCTGCGAGCCGTGTGAGGGCGCGGGTGTTGCGTGCTATTCAGGCTCAACTGTTACGCATGTTGGCGTTGTTGTGGAACTCAATGGCCGTCTGCATGTGGCCGAATGCAACCCTAAATCCAACGTTTCTTTCACGCCGGTGGCACAGTTTGTTCGCCGCTTCGTTAAAGTGGAGTTCTGGAAGTGACCATTAGAATTTATCCTTCCCGATTACCTGGCGAACCGCTGGAAACGCATGAACATAGTGCTATCACGATCCATCAGTGGATGACGCGGAACGTTGATAATTATCGCGCTGATATGAAACATCCGATCGCCATTGAAGTGGACGGCGTGAATATACCGGCTGCCGCATGGTTCGATTATGCGATCAGCCCGACAAGTGATGTGCGCATTTATCCGGTTCCTCATGGCGCCGTTGCGCTGGCGTGGATTGCCGTTGCTGTTTCGGTCGCATCTGTGGCTTATGCGTTGTTCTTTGCGCCAGGCGCATCAGATCCCGGTGGTTTTTCTTCGTCGACAGGCGATTCATTGGACGTTAACCCGGCAAAAGCGAACCGCGCAAAGTTGGGCGATCCAATCCGCGAGCTGTTCGGACGCCGCCGAATTTACCCCGATTACGTAGTGCAACCGGTAACCCGCTTCAGCCCGGACGATCCGACAGTGATGACCGTTGAAATGTTCGTCGCGCTGGGATTCGGACAATTTTCATTCGGGGAAGGGGATATGCGTGTCGGCGCCACGCCAGTTTCATCGCTGGGTGATGGCTTCGCATACACTGTTTTTCAGCCGGGACAGAATGTGGCTGGTGATCGCCGTAGCGAAAACTGGTTTAACTCTACCGAGGTTGGCGGGACGTCATCGGGTGCCGGGCTGGATATGGCCCAGACCGCGCCGGATACGGATGATGTTGTGGCGCAGTCGCTGACGGTGTCGGGAAGTACAATCACATTTAACGGATTAAGCGCTGACGACGATACTGCAACAAACGAGCTGCCTGATTCCTGGGTTGCTGGTGCGACGGTTGAGCTAATCGTACCCGATCAGTTTGTTGTTACCAACGATGGCGCATACAGCCGCATTACCAGTGACAATTTGGCGGAAATCGCCCCTTACGTCGGAATGCCGGTAACGCTCTGGTACAACAGCGTCGACTACAGCCTGTTTATCGCTTCGTATACGCCGCATGCAAACGCGACAGAGGAAGAAGAGGAAGTCACCGCGTCGATAACGCTGGCTTATGAGAATGAAACCGGCGCGCCTTTTACGGGTATTCCTGAGGGGTATATCAGGCTTTCCGTTTCTCATGCTGGATATCAGTACAAAATTTTCGACGTGGACGGCACCAGTGTGACTCTTCAGCGCTTGATTGATGGTGTTGTCGATAACACATGGCCGGGTTTCGTGGCGCGTACCGTGCTTGATTTTGAGGCATCTGGCGTTAACCAGAACGACTCCTGGATGGGGCCGTTTCTGGCATGCCCGGATAATGAAACCATCGACATGTTTGAAGTGAATTTCTTCTTCCCGAATGGCATTTGCGGGTACGACAAAAAAGGGAGAAAACAAAACAGAGCGGTTCGCTGGGAAGTTCAGTACCGCGTTTATGGCTCTGGTTCGGGATGGATGAGCAAAACCGGTTCTTATAACACAAAAAATATTAATGGCCTTGGTTTCACTGAGCGCATCACGCTGAGTTCTCCCGGCCTTGTTGAAGTGCGGTGCCGACGCACTAACGAGCAGGGGCAGGATAACAGCCGCGATAATATGTACTGGCAATCGTTGCGTGGCCGCCTGCTGACCAGACCGTCATCGTACGCTGGCGTAACGACGATGGGGGTCACGGTGGAAACCGGTGGCAAGCTGGCAGCGCAGTCCGATCGCCGGGTGAACGTTGTAGCTACAAGGATTTACGACACTGGCGCGGCGCGCAGCATCTCCGGCGCGCTGTACCACGTTGGTAACTCGCTGGGGCTGGACATGGACACCGACGCCATTGATGCGCTGGAAAGTGCGTACTGGACGCCGGACAATGAATTTTTCGACTTCGAGACGACCGACAGTACATCTGCGCTGGAGGTTTTACAGAAGATCGCCAATGCCGGGAAAAGCTATTTTCTGCTTGCAGACGGGCTTGCCTCGGTTGCGCGCGAAGGCGTTAAGCCCTGGTCGGGGGTTATCAGCCCGCATGAGATGACCGAAGACCTGCAAACCGCGTTCGTGGCTCCGTCTGACGACGACTATGACGGCGTGGACGTTACGTATATCAACGGAACGACGTGGGCGGAGGAAACGGTACAGTGCCGGACACCAGATAATCCAACGCCCGTAAAAATCGAAGACTACACGCTTGATGGTGTGCTCGACCGTGACCGGGCATATCAGATCGGCATGCGGCGGCTGATGAAGTACCTACAGCAACGGCTGACACATACGACCTCAACAGAACTGGACGCGCTTTGCTATAACGTCGGCGATCGTATCGTGCTGACCGACGATATACCAGGCAGCCAGACAGTCAGCGCGCTGATTGAAGAGATGGATACCACTGATAACAAGACAACGTTTACGGTGACGGAGCCTCTTGACTGGTCTTTCGAGAACCCTCGCGTGCTGATACGTTACCAGGATGGCACCGCTTCTGGCCTGATGGTTGCAACAAGAATGGGGGATTATCAGGTGCTGGTTCCCGAGCAACCAGAATTCAGCTCTATTATTCTTAATGATCCTGCCATTGAGCCGCCGCGTCTGGTTTTCTGCGACTCTTCGGAGGTCGGTTATAACGCAATCATCTCAGAAATAGCGCCGCAGTCCGATGGCACGTGCCAGGTAACGGCGAAACAGTATAAACCCAGCTTCTACGATTACGACAATGCCACTTATCCCGGCAATGTAGGATGAACGTGATGTAGTGTAATATCGAATGTGGATGCGGGAGGGGATATGGCGAGTCAGTTAAAGGATGTTGTATTACACGAGGTTGGGCATTGGCTCTCATGGAAATTACAAGGTGGTGTTGTCGGCCCTATAGAGATAATTAATTATTCTCTTTCAGGGCCGAAAGGGTCGACCACTATAATCACTGACTGGGAAATTTATGATGTCAATGACGTAATAGCATTCACCAAATCCAGAATAATTACTTTGTGGTCTGGTGTGTATGCACAGGCATTTGATGGTATTACATATAATGCAGCCACTGTCCGAAGGGAGTTTAATGTAGGTGGAGGAGGGCGTCTTGACTGGTTAAAAGCGCATGAATACTTGCTGCTGTTGAAAAATCTTTACGGCAATAGTATCAGTTTTGAATCGCTGCACCATCAAGTGGATCAGGAAACCGCAACACTGATAGCTGATAATTATTCAGTAGTAAAGAAATTATCAGATGCACTTTGTCTATCTGTTGAGGAAGAAGATAAAAAATATACTTTCCAAGAAAATGAACTCTTGTCTTTCATCAAATAATCACCCCGCTAGATAACATTCAGAACCCGCGAATAATCGCGGGTTTTCTATTTTATGAGGCCAGTATGACCACCTATAACACCAAAGAACCTCTTGGTTCTGCATCCGCCAAGGTTCTTTATGATAACGCCCAGAACTTTGATCACCTCTCAAATGACCGGGTCAATGAAACGTGGGATGACCGTTTTGGTAAGCCCAGACTTACCTGGCACGGAATGGAAGAGCGTTATAAAACAGCGCTCGCGAACCTCGGCTTAAATCCAGTCGGGACATTTCAGGGCGGGGCGGTTATTAATTCCGCCGGTGACATCATTCAGGATGAGACAACAGGCGCATGGTATCGCTGGGATGATCTAACGACCCTACCGAAAACCGTTCCGCCAGGCTCTACTCCAGATTCATCCGGCGGTACAGGTGTCGGAAAATGGCTGGCCGTAGATGTCAGCGATGTCCTGCGCCGCGAACTGGCGCTGCCAACCGGTGCAGATCAGATCGGCTATGGTGATGTGACGGTTGCAGAACGGCTGTCTTATGACGTGTATTTCACGGGGGGAAGCGGCGCAACAAAAGAAGAAATCCAGGCGTTTTTAGATGAGAATGCTGGTAGGAACTGCCACTTCCCCCCAGGTGATTTTGATATTGAATGGGGAATGATCCCACGAAACACGACCATTACCGGTGCGCAGGCCGTCACGGTGCGTTCACATAGTATGCGTCATGAGGCGACGACACTCGCGACGCTTATCAGTGATCCGGGATTTACCCGATTTAACCTCAAAGGCACCCCCGCAACGTACGTCCTGACAGACGTTGTAGAGGGCGCTGATGACCCGGCGATCAGTGCAGGCTTATGTATTTGCGACCACGGAATCTCAATCAACAACGTTGTGCTGATGGGGTGGCGCAAACGGACAGACGGGACTCTTGAAGCGCCATCGCTGACCGGGGTGGATGACGTCGGGGCAACGGCGTGCTTCTCATATGGCCTGTTTGTTCCGGCAGTGTCAGGGTTAACCTTGTCTGGTACTGCGGTTATCGGCTACTTTGCGAATGATGCAGTTCTCCTCGACTGCTCCCGATCTGACCAGAATAACGGTTCTGGCAATACGTTCAATATCAATGGGCGCATCAACAGTCAAAGCATGTGCGATTTGTCATTCGATAATTTCTTTGCATGGCCTCTCGACCCAAAACAGCCCACTCAGTTGGTAAGCGCGATTAGCTCGTATGGGTTGAAACTAAAGGGTACTGACCGGGATATCCGGGACGGGACTAAATACCCGCAAGGGGCTAACGGCTACGCGCTTAACTGGATTTGGGGCGGCACAGGAACGTCCGACCTGTTTTTCTCAAATAGCGTCATTCGCGGGGTTTACCTCGATGCCGCGATAAACACCGCAGAGAAACCCGCGAACCGAATGAACGATTACGCTACAGACGGATCTGGGAGTGGTACAACGTCAGTCAACGGTTATCCGAAAGAATGGCAGGATGGGCGCGGCAGCAAGCTATTCTTTGTTAACACGACCATTCGTGTAGGGAATCTCTACATGAACCGGGTAGCGAACGTTAACTTGGTAAACACCTATAGTGAAGCTGGAACCCACTATATGACTAACCTTACGGGTCGAGTGAGTATTATTGGTGGGCACAACGGCTTGGGTGTCAGTGACCTGACAGTCAATAATGTTGATGGGTCTGCCCCTACAGCATATAACCGGCTATTCTCTGCCAACTGGATCTGTATCGGCACCGCCAACCCAATGCGCCTCGGCCCGGTATACGAGTCAGGTAGCCATGCGTACCTGCGGCCACACAGAGACGGCACTATTTCATTAGGCACTGATGAAGGGACTGGCGTAGGTGCGTTACGTTATCGCTACGCAGTCATCCACGTAGTATCTGGTTCTTTTGGTAACATTACTTCTCCGAACAACGTCATACAGGCTAACAAACCTGTGCGGATACCGAGCTTTACGACCGCACTACGCCCTTCATTAAACGCAGCAGATGCAGGAGCGCAGATACTGGATACAACTCTTGGTTATGCTATCACATGGACAGGAAGTGCGTGGAAAGATGGTGTGGGTAATATAGTTTAATAAGAAGGGGCCGTTTTATGCGGCCCCTTCTATCATGATTTTCTTCTTGTAAAATATAACAACAATATTATTGTGATTAACGTAATTCCGTATGATATGTAGATAATAATTGGATTATATTTTAAATTTATTTGCCCACTCCCTTTTGATACGTTAACCTGCATCAACCCCATGTTGTTTTCAGAAAAAGATTTAACTCCTTCTACCTCATATCCTCTATAAGGAATTACAGGAAGTTGAATTGTACAATCATCCATGCAAATATATTTATATGTTGGATAGCCGCCAGTTAATCTAGCGCTTACAATACTTCCATTTCCACTTAACACTATAGGTTCTTTTTTGGTTTTTTTAATTTCATTTATTTTTCTCGCCATGTTGTTAGGCATGTAATCAAGATATACTTGATACCATGGCAGTCTCGCCTTGTTATCGAATGGACTTGTTGACGCATACATAGAAAGAATAATTGATGAAAATATGACAATATAAATTAAACCTTTCTTCCCTTGGGATTCTTGGGCGATTTTGACAAGAGTTAGAGCAGCGAAAATGCACAGGATTGGCGATGATATAAGCATCATTCGCCAGGGGAACTGAATGAAATTAAGTACCGGAAGCTGTTTTGGTATGTGATTCCATGGGAACATTTGTGAGCACATTATTATGAATAATAAAGATATTGAAATAGCCACCTTATGGTGCCCATCAAGCATGGAAGATAATTTATCACCATTTTTTTTCATGGTGAACAAGGCTATTATTAGCCCCATTATAACCCATCCCGGTGTAATAAGTCTGAAAGGGTACTCCGTTGTTCTTGTCGGTATGATTAAGTTAATAACTGGTATGGTTAGCTTCCACATTGATTCATAACTTGATTTCATAGATGTAAAGGCGTAAATGTCACCTTTAGATGTGTAATAAAGCGGAAGTATAAAAAATGACGTTATACCAATAACTATAAATGAATGTAAAATTACATCTCGATATTGTTCTATGAATTTCTTATGAAAGATTACTACAAATAAAGTTATAAATATAAGAGTGACAATGGTTGCGGGTATATTTGTTAACAGTATTAACGAAAACGACAATGGTAAATAAATTTTATTTTTATTGTTGTTGATGTACCCAAATAGCCCCAAAAGTAACAAGGGTACAAAGCTCATAGCAAGAGCTTCAGGAAATGCAGAGCGAGTGTATTGATTGTATAGAAAATAGTATGATGTAACGGATAGTATCGCTGAGATAAAAGCAATTTGTGAAGAGTTGAAAATTCTCTTTACAGAAAAATACATAATAAAAAAATTTATTGCTGAGATTATTGCTATGCTTATTTTTAACTGTATAACAGCATCAATGCTATTAAAGCTTAATAGCTCTATAATTGTATACAGAAAAGCTGTCAGTGGAGGGTAAAATAAATTCCATGAATATCCATACCCTTGCATGTTATCAGTTACGAAATCGAAATACATCGGAAACTGATGTGTTTCCAACTGATGTTTTATAGATATGAGCCTATAATAATGGGCGGACAGGTCTCCTGACGTCCAGAAGTGACCAAATAAAGGCAGACTTATAACAATGAATGTCAAAGTGACAATAAAAATCTTCGTTATTCTCATTTTTTGCGTTTCCCCAAAATATATTTTGGTCTTTTCTTTGTTTCTATATAAATTCTTCCTATATACTCACCAAGAACACCGATCCCAATAAGTTGAATACCCCCCAAGAAAAGTATTGATACAAGCAGCGACGGATAGCCAGGGACGCTGTTGCCGAAAAATAACTTATCAACAATCATCCATGCCCCATACAGGAATGACAGACCTGCGACAAAAAGGCCAATGTATGTCCACATGCGTAGCGGAAACGTTGAGAAGGAGGTGATCCCTTCAAGAGCCAGATTCCATAATTTCCAGCCATTGAATTTAGAGTCACCAGCTACGCGCTCGCCGCGGGCATATTCCACAACGTCAGTCTTTCCGCCAACCCAGCTAAGAACGCCTTTCATGAACAAGTTACGTTCTGGCATTAGCTTAATGTTTTCCACAACCTCACGGGACATGAGACGGAAATCACCCACATTCTCTTCGATCTGTGGGTTGCTGATTTTGTTGTGTAACTTGTAGAACCATTCTGCGGTCTTTCGTTTTAGCCTTCCATCCGTTGAACGATCGGTGCGTTTAGCCAGAACCATATCAGCGCCAGCCTGCCATTTCTCTATCAGATGCGGGATAACTTCAATGGGGTCTTGTAAATCGACATCGATAGGGATAACAGCATCACCTGTTGCGTGATCAAGCCCGGCAAACAAAGCTGGCTCCTTGCCAAAATTACGGGTAAATGATAATGGCATGACGAGCGGATCGGATACAGCAAGCGCATTGATAATTGATTCCGTTGTGTCTTTGCTGCCATCGTTGATGAATACTATCTCAACTTCATGTTGTTTTAATTCGTCGAATTCCCGAACCGTTTTGTAGAAAATCGGTATCGTGGCCTCTTCATTGAAGACCGGAACGATCAGAGAGATTTTCATTTAGCATCCCTAAATACTATGAATTTTGAGTAGATAAATCCCGCGATCAGGCTGAAAGCCGAGAACGCCACAAGCGTTAAAATCGGTGGTGCCTTGAGTTGATCTGCGATAAACCCAGTGAGCATAGCCATAACCCCCATGAATACGACGAACGCAATGTAACGCCCGGTCGTAGCCTGAGAGTTGAAAGTAAACTTTGCATTAGCGAAGAAGCTAAAAGTTACAGCCACGCAAAATGCCGTAACATTGGAAATGGCCTGGCTGGCGCCAAAGAAGTGAAGCAAACCAGCAAAGCATAACCAATGAATCGCGGTGTTCACAACACCAACCGAAACATATCGACTAAATAGCTTTAACATGTGAAAAATCAGTGAATTCTGAAAGAGTGCAAGTGTAGCACTAACGCGGTACTTGATCGACATACATGATAGAGGGGCGTTAAAGGCGAAGGGTCGTCAAGTTTACTCACCAGAGCGTATGCAAGACACTGATGCGGCCAGTTGGCGATCGTTCGATAGTGCAGGTCGCCGATGATGTTCCACAAAACTAAATTTCACCTCACGCCAGTTACTTACCGTGTTGTACTTCTAAGAGACTTGATCGCTGCCATTGATACAATAATACTGTATATATAATCAGTATCAATTAAGGTGATTATCATGCAGTTTTTCACGCCTACAGATCTACGCCATGTGGCGCTCCCAATGTTTAGTGACCTTGTGCAATGCGGGTTTCCTTCCCCTGCTCAGGACTATGTTGAGTCGCGTATAGACCTTAACGAATTGCTGGTGAGGCACCCAAGCGCGACGTATTTCGTGAAGGCCACAGGAGATTCTATGCGTGATGCCGGAATCGGCGAAGGCGATTTGTTGGTAGTCGACAGTTCACGAAAAGCAGGGCATGGGGACATTGTCATTGCAGCGGTCGACGGTGAGTTCACAGTTAAGCGCCTGTTGCTGCATCCTGCTGTCATGCTCAAGCCTGAAAACTCTGTGTATAAACCAATCATGATTGGAAGTGAAGACAATCTGGAGGTTTTCGGCGTCGTAACTTACATCGTGAAGTCTGCTGGCTGAGTATGTTTGCACTCGTAGACGTGAACAGCTTCTATGCGAGTTGTGAAACGGTGTTCAGGCCAGACCTAAAAGGAAGGCCGGTTGTCGTTCTCTCTAACAATGATGGCTGTGTTATTGCCCGTTCAGCAGCAGCGAAGTCCTTTGTTAAAATGGGGGAGCCCTATTTCAAACAAAAAGAGACTTTTCGCCGTCACGGCATCGTCGCGTTCTCCAGTAACTATGAGCTTTACGCTGATATGTCGAATCGCGTAATGACAACGCTGGAAGAAATTAGTCCCCGCGTCGAAATTTACAGCATAGACGAGGCATTTTGTGACATGACTGGCGTGCGAAACTGCCGTGATCTTACTGAATTTGGCCGGGAGATCCGCACTACAGTATTACAGCGTACACATCTCACCGTCGGTGTCGGTATTGCGCAGACAAAAACCCTCGCGAAACTGGCTAACTATGCGGCAAAGAAGTGGCAACGACAGACTGGTGGTGTTGTTGATTTATCGAACGTGAGCCGGCAGCGTAAACTGTTAGCTGCGCTGCCAGTTGGCGAGGTGTGGGGTATAGGGCGACGCATCTCTAAAAAGCTGGAGGGGATGGGCATCGAAACTGCTCTTGACCTGGCTGACACAGATATCCGGTTTATCAAGAAGCATTTCAATGTTGTGCTCGAAAGAACGGTACGCGAGCTGCGTGGTGAGCCGTGTCTGGAACTGGAAGAGTTTGCACCAGTAAAGCAGGAAATCGTCTGCTCACGCTCCTTCAGTGGTCGTATCACTGATTACGAAGAGATGCGTCAGGCGATTTTCAGTTACGCCAGCCGGGCGGCGGAGAAGCTGCGCGGCGAGCATCAATATTGCCGGTTTATCTCCGCGTTCGTGAAGACAAGCCCGTTTGCACTGAACGAACCGTATTACGGCAACAGCGCCTCTGTGAAGCTTCTGACCCCGACGCAGGACAGCCGGGACATTATCGGCGCGGCCACGCGATGCCTGGATGCTGTCTGGAAAGATGGACGCCGTTACCAGAAGGCAGGCGTTATGCTCGGCGACTTCTTCAGCCAGGGGGTGGCACAACTCAACCTTTTTGATGATAACGCGCCGCGGCGCAATAGCGACAAACTGATGAAGGTGCTGGATCATCTCAACACCAAAGACGGCGTAGGTACGCTCTACTTCGCCGGACAGGGCATACAACAGCAGTGGCAGATGAAGCGGGAGATGCTCTCACCGCGATACACCACTCGATATGAAGACCTTTTGCGTGTGAAGTGAAAAAAGTGTCTGTCGTGAATTGTATCTGCCCGGCATAGCCCATCAATGTGTCTAATCTTTATTGGTTTTCGGTATGGATTTTGGGGGCGGATTTGGGGGCAAATAGTTGGTTAGGGGTAATTTTAGGGGCGATAAAATACCTGATATTGTCTGCTATTGTCCGATAACTACATTCCCCAACTTCTTGATATTGTTATAAATGCATGTTTCTTAAACTGTTTATTTTTTTCATTCGCAGTCTAACGCTGATTATGTTGCGGCGGGGATAAACATTTCGTAAACCGGGGGGAGAGTTATGCCGGATGAGTCTCCGGCATTGGGGGCGCTGAATATCGGCCGGATAAGATGCGTTAGCATCGCTATCCGGCAGGGGGGATTACTTCAGCTCGTCAACCATAGTGATGGCGCGACCAATATAGTTGGCCGGGGTCATCGCCTTCAGGCGCGTTTTCTCTTCTTCCGGCAGGGCCAGACTGTCGATAAACTGCTTCATGCCTTCGGCGTCAACACGTTTGCCGCGCGTTAACTCTTTCAGCTTCTCGTACGGTTTCTCAATGCCGTAGCGGCGCATTACGGTCTGGATCGGCTCTGCCAGCACTTCCCAGTTGTGATCCAGTTCATCCAGCAGACGATCGCGGTTCACTTCCAGTTTGCTTACGCCTTTCAGGGTGGACTGATACGCGATCAACGCATAGCCAATACCGACGCCCAGGTTACGCAGCACGGTGGAGTCCGTCAGGTCGCGCTGCCAGCGGGAAACCGGCAGTTTGCTTGCCAGGTGTTGCAGTACGGCGTTAGCCAGGCCCAGGTTGCCTTCGGAGTTTTCGAAGTCAATCGGGTTAACCTTGTGCGGCATGGTGGAAGAACCAATTTCACCCGCGATGGTTCTCTGTTTGAAGTGGTTGAGCGCGATATAACCCCAGACGTCGCGATCGAAGTCAATCAGGATGGTGTTAAAGCGCGCGACGCAGTCAAACAGCTCTGCGATGTAGTCATGCGGTTCAATCTGTGTGGTGTACGGGTTCCACTGGATACCCAGCGACGTCACAAACTCTTCGCTGAAATGGTGCCAGTCCACTTCCGGGTAAGCGGCAATGTGGGCGTTATAGTTACCGACCGCGCCGTTGATTTTACCAAGGATTTCCACCTGGTTTAACTGGCGGAACTGGCGTTCCATGCGGTAAGCCACGTTAGCCATCTCTTTCCCCATCGTGGACGGCGTAGCCGGTTGACCGTGGGTACGGGAGAGCAGGGGAATGTCGCGATACTGAACGGACAGATCTTTGACCGCGTCGATCAGCTGACGCCAGTACGGCAGGATCACTTCGTCGCGCGCGGTTTTCAGCATCAGCGCATGAGACAGGTTGTTGATGTCTTCAGAAGTACAGGCGAAGTGGATGAACTCAGAAACCGCATGCAGTTCCGGGATATCCGCCACTTTTTCTTTCAGGAAATACTCAACTGCCTTCACGTCGTGGTTCGTCGTGCGCTCAATGGTTTTGATACGTGCGGCATCTTCTTCATTGAAGTTCGCGACAATCGTATCCAGGAAACCGTTTGCGTCGGCAGCAAAAGCAGGAACTTCCTTGATCGCTGCGTGCGCGGCCAGTTTTTGCAGCCAGCGTACTTCAACCTGTACACGGAATTTCAGCAAACCGTATTCGCTGAAAATCCCGCGCAGCGCGCTGACTTTATCGCCGTAGCGTCCATCGACAGGGGAAACGGCGGTCAGTGAGGATAATTCCATAGATCACAACTCCGGGGTTAAATGAGCAAGAATTTGTTTTGCCTGAGTGGTCAGGCGATTACGAGAAAACATTAATTGCAGGCGGCCACCGCCGACCTGGTGCCAGAGCACTGCGGCACGGATACCGGCCAGAAGCGAGGCGCGAACTTTTGCCTGCACCTGCGGGCTTTGCAGCACGGCGGGTGAGCCCGTCACCTGAATGCGTGGCCCCAGCGGGCTGATGACATCGACATAAATACCGGCCATCGCGCTCATCAGCGTTTCTGATTGCAGGTCAAAATGGTCAAGCTGACGCTGTAAGCCGTTAATGCGCTCGCCCAGCATGTCCAGCGCGCCTTTGGCGGCTGACAGTTTGCGCTCCAGCACCATCAGGCTCAGCGTATAGCGCGTCAGCTCTGCGTTCAGCCCCTGGCGGCTACTGGCATTCAGGACGACGAGCAGGGTTTCCAGACCGAGGCGAAGGTTCGCTTCGCTGCCGCCGAATACGCCCAGCGTAGAGCTGGGGTTCATATCGATAACGCTGTTCAGTGAAACGTGTAGCGCATCGGCATCACAGTGCCCCTGGTGCGCCAGCTGTTGCACCAGGCGTGCTGACTGGCAAATGCCTGCCAGTGCGAGGGTGATGTCATAATAATTCTTTGCCACGATCACTGCTTCCTTGTATCAGTTATAGAGAATAATTATACCGGCAGGGGCAGGCGCTGCTCGATAATACCGCCGCCGAGGCACACTTCTCCGTTATAAAAGACAGCCGACTGACCCGGCGTTACTGCGGCTACCGGCTCATCAAAAATCACTTCAATGCGTTCGTCATCCAGCGCTTTCACGGTGCACGGAATGTCGGTCTGGCGGTAGCGGGTTTTCACCGTGCAGCGCAGGGTGCCGCTAAACGGTTCGCGATCGACCCAGTGAAGCTGTTGGGCAATCAGGCCGACGGACATCAGACGTGGATGCTCATGACCCTGAGCGACAACCAGAATGTTATTCTCGACATCTTTATCGACCACGTACCACGGATCTTCGGTGCCTTCTTTGGTGCCGCCGATACCCAGACCTTTACGTTGGCCCAGCGTGTGGTACATCAGCCCCTGGTGCTGACCGATTTCGTCGCCGTCTACGGTGATGATTTTTCCTGGCTGCGCCGGGAGATAGCGACCGAGGAACTCGCGGAATTTACGTTCGCCGATAAAGCAGATGCCGGTAGAGTCTTTTTTCTTCGCGGTGATCAGACCGAGGTCTTCGGCAATTTTGCGTACCTGCGGTTTTTCCAGTTCACCGACCGGGAACAGGCTTTGGGCGATCTGCTCATGGCCGAGTGTGTAAAGGAAGTAGCTCTGATCTTTGTTACCGTCGAGCCCGCGCAGCAGGCGGCTTTTGCCGTCCACATCCGCGCGACGGACGTAGTGACCGGTGGCGATATAATCAGCGCCCAGATCTTCAGCGGCAAATTCGAGGAAGGCTTTAAATTTGATCTCTTTATTACACAGAATATCCGGGTTCGGCGTGCGGCCCGCTTTGTACTCTTCCAGGAAGAGTTCAAAAACGTTGTCCCAGTATTCTGCGGCAAAGTTTACGGTATGCAGTTCAATGCCAAGTTTGTCGCAAACGGCCTGCGCATCAGCCAGGTCGGCTGCCGCTGTGCAATATTCCTCACCGTCGTCCTCTTCCCAGTTCTTCATGAACAGGCCTTCTACCTGGTAGCCCTGTTGTTGCAACAGCCAGGCGGAAACGGAGGAGTCGACACCGCCGGACATGCCGACGATCACTTTTTTTGGGCTTTCTGACATTGGAATACTCACGACATTGAACTTCAAGGCGGCGTATTCTATCACGCAGCCCTTTTACTTGACACCCTCTGTAAACGGCCAGTTAAATTCGCCGATGATCGCCAGCGGATAACGTTGCCCGTTCTGCCAGCAACGAATGCTCTCGGCAACCAGCGGCGAACGCAGGTTGGGGGCGTTGAGGATCGCGTCGGCGCTGACCCAGCGACAGCAGTCAATGTCGTTGTCGTGAGGTTCAGTGGCGCACATCCTGGTAAGTTCAATGGAAAAGAGGAAACGCAGGAACGGCGTGTTGTCCGGCGCGATCCATTGATGCAGACGAATAAAGTGCTGGGGTTGCGCGGTAATCCCTGTCTCTTCCCAGAGTTCGCGCGCGGCGGCTTCCACCAGCGTTTCGTCGGCTTCCAGATGTCCGGCTGGCTGATTCCAGAGCGCTTTGCCGTTAATGGTCTCTTCCACCACGAGGAATTGACCTTCTGCATGGACGATGCAGGCGACGGTGACGTGCGGTTTGAACATGGTTTTTCCTTAATCGGTAGCGTCTCGCCATTCGCCGTTGGCAAGATTATCCAGCGTGTAGTTGCCCATTGCGTAGCGGATCAGTCGCAGCGTAGGGTAGCCGACGTGCGCCGTCATACGCCGTACCTGACGGTTACGGCCTTCATATAAGGTCACTTTGAGCCAGCGGGTGGGAATACTTTTTCGTTCGCGAATCGGCGGCGTTCTCGGCCACAGCCATTCGGGTTCCTCCACTACCTCAATGCCCGCAGGCAGAGTGGGGCCATCATTGAGCGTCACGCCATTGCGCAGGGCTTCCAGCGCTTCTGCGGTGGGTTCGCCTTCAACCTGAACGTAATAAATCTTACCGGTACGTTTGCCGGGCTGCGTCAGACGAGCCTGCAATGCGCCATCGTTGGTGAGCACCAGAAGACCTTCGCTGTCCCTGTCCAGACGACCTGCTGCATAGACGCCTTGGACAGGAATATAGTCTTTTAATGTGCTGCGCCCGGCCTCATCCGTAAATTGCGGCAAAACATCGTAAGGTTTATTGAACAAAACCACGCGTTTTGGCTGGTTTTCTTTCCGCCGCTTAGTGACTTGTCGTGAGCTGAATCGCTCAACCCGGTGATTTCTAAAAGAAGTTTTTTGCATGGTATTTTCAGGGCTTATCAATTGCCGCATTATAGCCTAATAACGAGTGTCTTTCATGGCAGCAAACAATAGGGTAGTATTGACACGCTCATTACAAATCATTAACAAAAAAGTTGCTCTAATGCATCCGTGTCGCAGGACGCAAACGCACATGCAGCGTGATGACAGACGAGCAAACCAGAAGCGCTCGAAGGAGAGGTGAATGGAAAGCAAAGTAGTTGTTCCGGCGGAAGGTAAGAAGATCACCCTGCAAAACGGCAAACTCAACGTTCCTGAAAATCCGATTATCCCGTTCATTGAAGGCGACGGTATCGGTGTTGATGTAACCCCAGCCATGCTCAAAGTGGTCGATGCCGCTGTCGAGAAAGCCTATAAAGGCGAGCGTAAAATCTCCTGGATGGAAATTTACACCGGTGAAAAATCCACTCAGGTTTATGGCCAGGATGTCTGGCTGCCTGCTGAAACCCTGGATCTGATTCGTGATTACCGCGTGGCCATCAAAGGCCCTCTGACTACCCCGGTCGGCGGCGGTATTCGTTCCCTGAACGTGGCGCTGCGTCAGGAACTCGACCTGTACGTGTGTCTGCGTCCGGTTCGTTACTATCAGGGCACCCCAAGCCCGGTTAAACACCCTGAACTGACCGACATGGTCATCTTCCGCGAAAACGCTGAAGATATTTATGCAGGTATCGAATGGAAAGCCGACTCTGCGGATGCCGAGAAAGTGATCAAATTCCTGCGCGAAGAGATGGGCGTGAAGAAAATTCGCTTCCCTGAACACTGTGGTATCGGTATTAAGCCGTGTTCCGAAGAAGGAACCAAACGTCTGGTGCGTGCGGCGATTGAATATGCCATCGCTAACGACCGTGATTCTGTGACCCTGGTTCACAAAGGCAACATCATGAAGTTCACCGAAGGCGCGTTTAAAGACTGGGGCTACCAGTTAGCGCGTGATGAATTCGGCGGTGAGCTGATCGACGGCGGCCCGTGGGTCAAAATCAAGAACCCGAACACCGGCAAAGAGATCGTGATTAAAGACGTGATCGCCGATGCGTTCCTGCAACAGATCCTGCTGCGTCCGGCTGAGTACGACGTGATTGCCTGTATGAACCTGAACGGCGACTACATCTCTGACGCCCTGGCGGCGCAGGTTGGCGGTATCGGTATCGCGCCGGGCGCGAACATCGGTGACGAGTGCGCGCTGTTCGAAGCGACTCACGGTACTGCGCCGAAGTACGCGGGCCAGGATAAAGTTAACCCGGGCTCCATCATTCTGTCTGCTGAGATGATGCTGCGCCACATGCAGTGGTTCGAAGCCGCAGATCTGATCGTCAAAGGGATGGAAGGCGCGATTGCCGCGAAGACCGTCACTTACGATTTCGAACGTCTGATGGAAGGCGCTAAGCTGCTGAAATGTTCAGAGTTTGGCGACGCGATCATCGCAAATATGTAATCCAGTTTCTGGGTTAAACAAGAACGGGAGCCTGAGGGTTCCCGTTTTTTATTATTAGCATTCGAACTTGTTTTTTGAATGTCGAATTCGCAGAGGACTAAGACGATACTTCGCAAGTCTCCAGACGGGGAAGATGTGCATCTGCCAGTGACTCAGACGATTAGCCCATCAGCGGATGTGGCTACGGAGCATTGTGCAAAACGGGCATGAACAACCTGGAACGGGTGAAGCGTCACAGGTTCCCAAAAATGTTGTTTGCGGCTCAGTACCATGCTGACTGTAAAAACTTCCCAGAATCTTACTTTCGAGTGTGCGAACGTTATCAGGAGCCGTACCGGGTACTACGTTGGGCGGTGATTTGAATGCCAGGCAACTGAACGACGAGGCTGCCAGTGATATGGCGAATATGTTTCTGACTTTCATCTGATGATTACCCTTCTCACTAAAAGTTATGTAATAACATAACCTCAATTGTGCTTAATGAATAGACCTGAAATTGTCCGATCGGTCATGTGGCGGCGAAAAGGTAAATGACGTTTTTACGACCTCGCGGTGAGCAGGGGATAAGTCGCAAAAAATGACAAAACGACTTTTTCGTCTTTTTATAGACTTTTTGTGCTAACCGGGGCTTTAGTTTTCCCCTCTTTGTAATAGTCAGATAGCTAACACCGCAGTTATCAGTAAATCGGAACGTATTTTACTCAATGACGAGACTCCCAACATTTTCATTCGCTTTTTTTCATCCTCGCTACTGGCTGCTATGGCTGGGTATTTTCTTCTTACGATGTGCTGTTTTGCTGCCTTATCCCATTCTGCTCAGGCTTGGCGCTTGTCTGGGGAGAGTGGCCATGCGCGCATTGCCTCGCAGGGTAACAATAGCCCGTCGCAACCTGGAACTTTGCTTTAAGGCGCTACCTGCGAAGGAGCGTGAAAAATTACTGATTAAAAATTTTGAGTCGGTAGGCATGGGGGTACTTGAAACCGGTATCGCCTGGTTCTGGTCAGACAGGCGTTTACGCAAATGGTTTACGGTTACGGGTTATGAACATATGGAAAGTGCGCGAGCTGAAAATAAAGGCGTGCTTCTCATCGGTATGCACTTTCTTACTCTTGAACTTGGGGCGCGCATATTTGGGATGCTCAATCCGGGCATTGGCGTATACAGGCCGAACAATAACGCGCTGTATGACTGGTTGCAGACGCGGGGACGTCTTCGCTCAAATAAAACCATGCTCGATCGCTATGATTTAAAAGGCATGATACGAGTGCTCAAACAAGGTGAGATTGTCTGGTATGCACCTGATCATGACTATGGCGCTCGTAACAGCGTGTTTGTTCCTTTTTTTGATGTTCCCGATGCGGCGACTACCGCCGGCAGTTACATGCTTGTCAGAAGCGCCCGCCCGGCGGTTGTTCCTTTTGTTCCCCGACGCCGAGCGGATGGAAGAGGGTACGAGCTGATCATCCTCCCGGATATCGGCCATGAACTGTATGACGAGGGCAAGGAAACCGTTGCGACCAGAATGAATCGGGCGATTGAACGCGCAATCAACCTGGCTCCTGAACAATATATGTGGCTACACCGTCGCTTTAAGACCCGACCAGCAGGCAAGCCGGCCCTGTATGGGAAGAAGGAAAACGCGATTGAGAGTAACGGCGAATAGCTCGCTTCCTGGTTTCAAACCGCCTCCGGGCGGTTACTGGTCAATAATGCCGTCATAAACCTGTCATGTGTTCGTGCTATTGGGAATTTAGTCATTCATTTTCTGCGGTCAGGGGAGGTGAAAATGGGCACGGAACATGAACGCATTCGGTCAGTATTAACGGGGCTGCTTATCGCGCTGCTGATGCTGCTTGTCATGGCCGGGTGGCCTTATCTTGTGCGTATGATCTCCGGTTATATCGCCGGGTATCTGTAAATATGCACCTGAGGATAAACAAGAACGGGAACCTGTCAGTTCCCGTTTTTTTATGTCAGTAGAATGGCGTGTTGTGAGAGTGACGACTCTGCACCTGCAATCACCAGCCAGGCAGCGTACCCCCGACACTCCACTCTTCGGAGCCAAAATCGGGTTTCTCGCCTCGGATCACACGGTTTCTTTCTTCTTTTGTCGGTTTATGGGTGGCGGCGCGGCTGGGAAGTTTCCCGGGAGTTTTTACGCAGCCGAATCCCTGACAAATTGGGCTGGCGGAAGAGGGCGCGGGTTGTACTTCTGAGTCGACACAAGCCGTCAACAATACGATTGAAATCGTGCCGGCAACTCTCTTTATGTTCATAAATATCCTTTTAATGTTTAACGACTCACATGCCCTTTTCCCTGAGAGCATGAATACTCTGGCAAAAAAAGCCCGCAACAGAGTGCGGGCAAAATCATACTGGAAGCAATGTGAGCAATGTCGTGCTTTCAATACCTGTATTAGGCGCTAAGGTATTTACAGCAAGAGAATGATAACCATTATCATTTAATGATTCAACCATTCGTTTTATAAGGCTGTTTTTATCGGGAGTCATTCATCAGAAAACAGGTGTGATACAAGAACGGGAGCCTGTTGGCTCCCGTTTTCGCCAGGGTTAGCGAGCGGTATTAGCGTACAACCAGAACAGGGCAGTTTGCATGGCGAACAACGGCCGCAGCAGTTGAACCCAGCAGATAGGTGCTGAAACCCGGTTGATGCGACGCAATGATAATCAGGTCGGCTTCTACCGCATCCGCCAGTTTGAGGATCTGATCTTTGGGCGGGCCGTAGACAACATGGGACTGGCTCCTGCCCTCGGGGATATTGAATTGTTTAACAATTTCCTCCAGTTTGACGGCGGCCTTTGACTGAAGACCGCTTCTATCCGGGAACTCGCTGGAGTAGGCCAGACCCAGTGAGGCATAGAACGGGACAGAAGGTATTACGGCCAAAAAATGCACCTTTGCGGTTTTAGCATGCGCCTCAACCTGCGGGATGATCTGACGGGTCAAGCTGGCTTCTGAGATATCAATCGGCACCAGAATAGAACGATACATATTCACCACCTCCTGTTTGTTTTATCTCCACCTTAAGTGTACTGGACTTATCGGTTGTATAAGAAGTAATCAGATCAAAGTTATGTGAACGAGTCCGCAAGTCGTAAGAATGTAGACACAAAACGTCCACCAGAAGGTGTTACTGACATGATGGCTGTCAGGAGAATGATTTTTACCGTGAATATCGTTATGAAGCAGTAATGGGTTCCGTTTTACTTTATTTCATTGTATATTTATTTATATAACGACGGGATATTTTCTCTCTCTTGAATCGCCATCTTAATTATTTGAAACTTTCTCCTGATATTTAATTTAATAATGGTTTAAATATCTATATAATACAGTGTAACTTTCTGTGTTTTAACGATTTTATACTCATATATTCCGTTGTTGTGTAATCTGCGATCCCCTTCAAATTTACTTGCATGCTAATTCTTATTCACATCCACGCTTGATGGATATCAATAATTAACCTGCTCGGTCTAATTATTGTCTACCTCTAAAAGGGTAGTTGTCTGACGGGAATGAAGAATGAGAAAAATAAATAAAACCATTTTATGGACGATGCTGCTTTGCATCGTTCTTGGCGCAGTAATTGTTTTAGCGGGGCAATGGACGTTACATAAAACATCGAGCACTGAATTTTGTCTGTCTTGCCATACGATGCAGGCGCCTTATGAGGAGTATACGGGCTCGGTTCACTTCCAGAATCAGAAGGGGATTCGTGCGGAATGCGCGGATTGCCATATCCCGGAAGGCGGGGTGGATTACCTGGTAGCCAAGCTCCTTGCCTCGAAAGATGTCTATCATCAGTTCATCACCAAAAAAATCGACACGCCAGAGAAGTTTGAAGAGCATCGTCTGGAGATGGCGCAAACCGTTTGGGCGCAGTTGAAAGCCAGCGACTCCGCAACCTGTCGTAGCTGTCATAGCATGGATGCGATGGATCTTGACGCGCAAAGCGCTGATGCCCGCAAAATGCACCAAATGGGCATTCAGGAAAAACAAACCTGTATTGATTGCCACAAAGGCGTCGCCCACTTCCCACCCGAAATAACAATGGACGACAGCGCCCTCAAAGCGCTTGAGGCCCAGTCTGCATCTACCCCCGCATCTGCAAAAACGCTCTATGCCGTAAGCAATACCGCACTTGGCGATCTGGCAACGGTCTATCCGGCCACGCAAATGCATGTCCTGAAATCGACGGAAACGTCACGGCTGGTGGAGATCCGCGGGAGCCAGATGCAGGGGAGCGAGCAGGTTATTTACTACGCGGCAGGCCAGCGGTTGATCCTTGCCAGTCTGAGTGAGAAAGGGCAGCAATCACTCAACATTCTCTCTGACTGGAAAAAAGATGATTACGGTAACGCGTGGCGGGATGTGGCGCTACAGGGCGAGTGGAGCGGCTCTGCGCTCGCCAGCCGCGAACCGATGTGGGACTACGCGCGCAAACTCGACAATGTGTACTGCGCAGGCTGCCATGCGCCGATTCCTGCGAAGCATTTTACCCTCAATGCCTGGCCCTCTGTGGCGAAAGGGATGGGGGCTCGTACCAACATCAGTGAAAACGAACTGGATATCCTGAGCCGTTACTTCCAGTACAACGCGAAAGATATGCATGAATAGTGATAATACCAGGAGAAATCATGAAACTCACAAGACGTGACTTTATCAAGACGGCTGGAGCGGCAACCGGGACTATGGCGATTTCTTCGGTGATCCCAATGCCTGCCTGGGCCGAAAACCAAAATGGCGGCGCCATCCTGACGGCCGCACGTTGGGGGGCCGTATATGTGGAGGTTAAAGACGGCAAGGTTGTCTCTTCAAAAGGCGCATTACCTAAAACCATACCGAACTCATTGCAGCAAACCGCGCCGGATCAGGTACATACCAACGTCCGTGTAAAATACCCAATGGTGCGTAAAAGCTATCTGGAAAATCCAGGTAAAGCGGACGGTAAACGGGGAAGTGATCCCTTTGTGCGGGTGAGCTGGGAACAGGCGCTGAAACTCATTCATGAGCAGCATAGCCGTATTCGTAGCAGCTATGGCCCGTCCTCCATTTTTGCGGGTTCCTATGGCTGGCGCTCCAGCGGCGTCTTGCATAAAGCGCAAACGTTGCTGCAACGCTATATGAGTATGGCCGGGGGATATGCAGGCCATACCGGGGATTATTCCACCGGGGCGGCGCAGGTTATCATGCCATATGTTGTGGGATCGGTTGAGGTATACGAACAACAGACGACATGGCCGATGGTGCTTGAGCACAGCCAGGTGGTGGTGCTGTGGGGGATGAACCCGCTCAACACGTTAAAAATTGCCTGGAGCAGTACGGATGAACAAGGGCTTGAGTATTTTAATCTGCTGAAGAAATCGGGAAAAACCGTTATCGCGATCGACCCAATGCGCTCAGAAACCATTGAGTTTTTTGGCGACAATGCAACGTGGATCGCCCCGCATATGGGAACTGACGTGGCGATGATGCTGGGGATTGCGCATACGCTGGTGAAAAAAGAGCGTCACGATAAAGCGTTCCTGGAAAAATACACCACCGGTTATCCGCAGTTTGAAGAGTATCTGCTCGGCAAGAGCGACAACGTTGAGAAAACCGCTGAATGGGCATCCGGCGTCTGTGGCGTACCCGCAGAACAGATTGAGAAACTGGCGGAAATTTTTGCCAGCAACCAAACCATGCTGATGGCGGGCTGGGGGATTCAACGTCAGCAATACGGTGAGCAAAAACACTGGATGCTGGTGACGCTGGCCGCGATGCTGGGGCAAATTGGGACGGAAGGCGGCGGTTTCGGTTTCTCCTATCACTATTCCAACGGCGGGAACCCGACGCGTACCGGTGGTGTACTGCCTGCGATATCGGCGCAAATTGAGGGGGGATCGTCGGCAGGGAACGACTGGGCGGTATCGGATGCGGTGGTGAACCTGCCTGTGGCGCGAATTGTGGAGGCGCTGGAAAACCCGGGAGGAAAATATCAGCATAATGGTAAAGAGCAAACCTTCCCGGATATCAAAATGATCTGGTGGGCAGGCGGCGCGAACTTTACTCATCATCAGGATACCAACCGCTTAATCAAAGCGTGGCAGAAGCCCGAGCTGGTGGTGATTTCCGAGTGCTACTGGACGGCGGCGGCGAAACATGCCGATATTGTTCTCCCGATCACCACATCGTTTGAACGTAACGATCTCACGATGACCGGAGACTACAGCAACCAGCATCTGGTGCCTATGAAGCAGGTGATTGAGCCGCAGTTTGAGGCCCGTAATGACTTTGACGTCTTTGCTGATTTAGCTGAGATGCTCAAACCCGGCGGCAAAGCGGTCTATACCGAAGGTAAAGATGAGATGGCGTGGCTGAAGCAATTCTACGACGCCGCGCAAAAGGCGGCTCGCGCTCAACGTGTGGCAATGCCTCAGTTCAATGCGTTCTGGCAGCAGAATAAGCTGATTGAAATGCGCGAGAACGAAAAGAACAACAAGTATGTGCGTTATGCCGATTTCCGCCATGATCCGGTCATGAATGCGCTCGGTACGCCAAGCGGTAAGATCGAGATCTATTCAAAAACCATTGAAGGTTATCACTACAAAGACTGTCCGCCTCATGCTTCATGGATTGAACCGGATGAGTGGAAAGGGTCTGCGGATAAGGATCAGCTACAGTTGCTGACCGCCCATCCGGCGCACCGTCTGCACAGTCAGTTGAACTATGCGTCGTTGCGAAAAGAGTATGCCATTGCCGATCGCGAGCCGGTGACGATTCATCCAGATGATGCGAAGGCAAGAGGCATTGCCGAAGGCGACCTGGTACGCGTATGGAATGGTCGTGGTCAGGTTCTGGTCGGGGCGCACGTCAGCGATGGGATCAAGCCGGGGATCATCTGTATCCATGAAGGCGCCTGGCCTGATATCGAGAATGGCATCTGTAAAAACGGCGGCGCCAACGTGCTGACGGCGGACATCCCGACGTCAAGGCTGGCGAACGGCTGCGCGGGGAATACGACCCTGGTATACGCAGAGAAATTTACCGGCGAAGCCCCGACGCTCACGGTATTTGATGAGCCAGAGATTGTCACTCTGTAACGCCGGGGACTGTCAGTTTGTTGGAATAAGCGGGAGCCTGTGTGCTCCCGTTTTTTATGCTTCTCATTCAGAGTTGAATTAATGGTTATGTTATATTATAACATTCCATCTTTACGCACTGATTGAGGGTGATATTTTGGCGATTCATTTTGAAAAATTAGCAGTAGCTCTGGGAATGCTTCTGGTTAGCGGACACGCGCTTGCGCATGGGCACCATTCACATGGCGCACCGCTAACGGAGATGGAGCAAAAGGCGGCAGAAGGCGTTTTTGACGATAAAAACGTGAAGGACAGGGCGCTAACGGACTGGGACGGTATGTGGCAGTCTGTTTATCCGTATCTGGTAAGCGGGGAGCTTGATCCGGTATTTAAAAAGAAAGCGGAGAAAGATAACAGCAAAACGGCCGAGGAGATTAAGGCCTATTACCGTAAAGGCTACGCCACCAATGTGGATACTATCGGCATTGAGAATGGCGTCATGGAATTTCACACCGGTAATCAGGTTGAGTCCTGCCAATACGATTATGCCGGACACAAAATCCTGACCTACGCATCCGGTAAAAAAGGCGTTCGCTATCTGTTTGAGTGTAAAGATGCGAAGAGCAACGCGCCTAAATATGTGCAGTTCAGCGATCATATTATCGTGCCGCGTAAGTCGAGCCATTTCCATATCTTTATGGGGAACACTTCCCAGCAGGCATTGCTTGAAGAAATGGATAACTGGCCAACCTATTATCCGTACCAGCTGAAGGCCGAAGAGGTCGTCGACGAGATGTTGCACCACTAAGATGTTGTCATTATGGCGGGCCCGGCAGGACCCGCCATCGTGTTGCGACGGTGTCCCAAAAGAGCGATATCTGTCATAAGTAAGGCGCCTTTGCCGATAAATATCATGATATAACGCAACGCTATGATTTCCCTTCCCATCATTCAGTTCATTCGTTAGCATATTGTTTCGCAGTAAAGCGTATCTGTTTTTTTCAGGAAGAGGTTAACGTGTTCGCAGAGTATGGAGTTCTGAACTACTGGACGTATCTGGTTGGGGCCATTTTTATCGTGCTGGTGCCGGGGCCTAATACGATATTTGTGCTGAAAAACAGCGTCGGGCGAGGGATGAAAGGCGGGTATCTCGCCGCCAGCGGCGTGTTCATTGGCGATGCGGTGCTGATGTTTCTGGCGTACGCGGGCGTCGCAACATTAATAAAAACAACGCCGGTGCTGTTTAATATCGTTCGTTATCTCGGCGCTTTTTATCTGCTGTATCTTGGTGCGAAGATCCTTTACGCCACGCTCAAATCGAAAGGGAGCGAAGTGGCGCATGATGAGGTTCCGTTTGGCGCAATCTTTAAACGTGCCTTAATTCTGAGCCTGACCAATCCCAAAGCCATCCTTTTTTACGTTTCATTTTTCGTCCAGTTTATTGACGTCAATGCGCCGCACGCGGGGCTGTCATTTTTTATCCTGGCGACAACGCTTGAAGTGGTGAGCTTTTTCTATCTGAGCTTCCTGATTATTTCGGGCGCTTTTGTAACGCAGTACATTCGCACGAAAAAGAAACTGGCGAAGGTGGGGAATTCCCTTATCGGTTTGATTTTCGTTGGTTTTGCCGCACGTCTGGCGACGCTTCAGTCATAACGCCATCAGGCCCGCGCACTCTGTGGGCCTTCTGTTTTTACTTTTTGTTTAAAGATGATGCTCACCGCCACGCGCGACGGAAAAAATAACCAATAAATGGTATTTAAAACACATCTTATGAGGCGTACCCTTTTTACAGCAGCGATTCAGTAAGATCACTGGTTGTTACTGGAAGAGGGAATAAAATGCTTCAAATTCCACAAAATCATATCCATACACGCTCCACTCCGTTCTGGAATAAAGACACCGCGCCAGCCGGAATTTTCGAACGCCACCTTGATAAAGGAACCCGACCAGGGGTTTATCCTCGCCTGTCGGTTATGCAGGGGGCGGTCAAATATCTCGGATACGCAGATGAACACAGCCCGGAACCGGAAAAAGTGATGATCATTGAAGCCGGTCAGTTCGGCGTTTTTCCCCCGGAAAAATGGCACAACATCGAAGTGATGAGCGACGATACCTACTTTAACATCGACTTTTTTGTTGCACCGGAAGTGCTGATGGAAAGCGCCAGCCAACGAAAAGTCATTCATACCGGGAAGGAGTAAATCATGGGCAAAGCGACCTATACCGTTACCGTAACCAATAACAGCAACGGTGTTTCAGTTGATTATGAAACTGAAGCGCCGATGACACTGCTGGTCCCGGACGTTGCGGCAGAAGTGGTGAAAGATCTGGTGAACACCGTGCGCTCATACGACACCGAAAACGAGCACGACGTTTGCGGCTGGTGATCCCGTTCGGGAAGCCTGCGACCGCGATTTTTTAACCGTTACGCTAAACCGCACAGCGCTATCACGACGCTGGGCGGTTTTTTTTCGCCTGATATCAGCATGTACCTGACAACTGAAATTAATTGAAAAGAAATATTAAGGAAACCTTAAGAACATCGCATTGTTTGTTAATGCTCTGGCATTCATAAAATATATGATTGAGCATCAAACACTGAACAGAAAATGACCACCATGAAATTTGATACTCGATTAACCTCGTCGGCTCTCGTCCTTGCGCTTGTTGCGTTGGTTATTCCTTTCACTGCGAACTGGCACGTACCTCTGCTAAATGGCGTCGTGGTGTTATGGATTGAAAATGGGCAGGCGCTATGGCTACTGTTTGGTGCGCTATTTACCGCCTGGTATATCAGGCCGTTGTCTCGCCCTGACGGCGCAAAGCAGTTTTGGCTTTGGGCGGTGGTGTGGTGGCTGGTGTTATTAGGGCGAAGCACCAGCTGGGGGCGCGACTATTTTCCTGATCATCCCAAAATGATCTTCCGGGGGATCTCCGTCGTCCTGATCGCCGCGCTTGTGCTTCCGGTATTGATCTCAAAGACTTTGCGCCAGGAAATTGCGCGTCGGCTGCGTGAAGAATCCCTGCCGCT
Organism: Citrobacter sp. CK206; assembly: GCF_030333125.1. Classification (NCBI taxonomy): domain Bacteria; kingdom Pseudomonadati; phylum Pseudomonadota; class Gammaproteobacteria; order Enterobacterales; family Enterobacteriaceae; genus Citrobacter; species Citrobacter sp. CK206. The sequence goes on along the minus strand of NZ_JAOWGM010000029.1, from coordinate 194,553 downwards.
GTGGTTGCTAACTGTTACTGCCTGTGCGTTTTTAATTTCCGATACGGTGGAGCATCATCGGTTACTGGCGCCGCTGTTCCTGCACAGTAAGCAATACACCGATTTGATTGAAGAACTGTACGAATTGCCGTTCATGATCGGGCTTTTTTTGGTTACGCTGACGTTTATGAAACGCGATAAACAAGATGAATATATTGCGTTGCAGACGGCGGAACCGCAGCATGCGGAATATTGAGGTTCGCGGATGAAAACGCCCGGGTTCTTTTTCCCGAACCCGGGCTAACAAGCACAGCGCGGCTTATGCAATTGCCTCGCATAAACGCGACTTCATATCGCTGTACGATTGGGCAGCATGGTTTTCCGCCCAGCGTTGATCGGTAATGGCTTCGACCTTCACGGCGCAGTATTTGGTTTCAGGCGTTTTCGAAATCGGATCAAGATTATCCTGAGTCAGTTCATTACAGGCGCCTATCCACCATTGATAGGTCATATAGACCGTCCCCTGGTTAATGCGATCTGAAACATCGGCCCGGCTGATGACTTTACCGCGACGTGAACTCACCCACACCAGTTCGCGATGACGAATCCCCAGTTTTTCCGCGTCGTTCGTGTTGATTTGCACGTTGCCAGGTTCATCTGCCAGCGCCTGTAGCGCAGCACAGTTGCCGGTCATTGAGCGGCAGGAATAGTGTCCCACTTCGCGAACGGTACAGAGCACCATCGGGAACGCATCATCAGGAACTTCCGCCGGAACCCGCCACGGCGCGGCGAATAACTTGCCTTTGCCGCTGGGCGTATCAAACTGACTATGTGCGTAAAGATACGGCGTACCGGGGTGATCAAGATCCGGGCACGGCCACTGCACATGCCCCATATCGCCCATTTTTTCCCAGGTGACGCCGTAGAAAAGCGGACACAGTTCGCGCATCTCATCCCAGATGTGCTGGTTACTTTCATAATGCATCGGGTATCCCATTTCGGTCGCCAGCAGACTGATAATCTCCCAGTCGCGCTTCACATCTCCGGTGGGGTCGATGGCTTTTTCAAACCGCTGGAAGCCACGGTCGGCACAGGTGAAGACGCCGCCGTGTTCGCCCCATGAGGTCGCGGGCAGGAGAACATCCGCCATTTCTGCCGTTTTGGTCATGAAAATATCCTGCACCACGATAAAGTCCAGCGCCTCGAAACCGGCCCGCACCAGCCCCAGGTCGGCCTCGGTTTGCAGCGGATCTTCCCCCATGATGTAGTAGGCTTTAATTTTGCCTTCCATCGCCAGGTGTGGCACCTCGGTAATACGCGTGCCGACTTTGTCATCCATCAGGCTGGCATCGATTCCCCAGGCTTGCGCGAATTTCTCTCTGGCGGCTGCATCCGTCACGTCCTGGTAGCCGGGGAACTGGTTAGGCAGAACGCCCATATCGCACGCTCCCTGGACGTTGTTCTGACCGCGTACCGGGCCGACGCCGACGTCAGGACGCCCCAGATTGCCCGTCAGCAGCGCCAGGCTCGACAAACCGCGCACGACGTCGACAGCCTGACCAAACTGGGTCACGCCCATTCCCCACATGACCGTGGCGGAAGGGGCGGCGGCGAACGTTCGCATCGCCTGACGCACCTGCTGGGCAGGGACGCCGGTTAAATGTTCAACGGATTCCGGGGCGTAATCTTTTACGGTCTCCCGGTAGGCCTCCAGTCCTTCCGTGTGCTTTTGTACGTACTCCGTGTCGTAAAGGTGTTCATCAAGCAGAACGTAGCCAAAGGCGTTAACCAGCGCCATATTGCAGCCGTTGTTCAGTTGCAGGTGCTGATCGGCAATACGGGCGGTTTCAATGCGCCGGGGATCGCACACGATAATTTTGGCGCCGTTCTGCCTGGCCTTAATGACTCTGCGCGCGACAATAGGGTGAGAGTCTGCGCAGTTATAGCCGAAAATCAGCAGGCATTTGGAGTTCTCTATATCGCTGATGGAGTTACTCATCGCCCCATTACCCAGCGTCTCCTGCAACCCGGCGACGGAAGGGCCGTGGCATACGCGGGCGCAGCAATCGACATTGTTGGTATTGAGTACGGCGCGGGCGAATTTCTGCATGACGTAGTTGGTCTCATTCCCTGTCCCACGGGAAGAGCCCGTCGTCATAATGGCGCGGGACCCAAAGGTTTCTTTAATGGCGGATAAGCGTTGTGCGGTATAGCGGATTGCTTCATCCCAACTGACGGGGGTAAATTTTCCGCCTTTTTGATAGCGGATCATCGGGCGGGTCAGACGTGGCGTCAGAAGCCGCGTGTCGTTAAGGAAGTCCCAGCCATAGTAGCCTTTCAGGCATAACTGGTTCTGGTTGGTTACACCCTCTGCGCCTTCGGCACGGATAATTTTGTTATTTTCAACAACAAGCTTGAGCTTGCACCCGGCCCCACAGTACGGGCACACACTGGTGATTTTTTTCATCAATAACAGACCTGTTAAAAGCTGAAATAGCGCGAATTGTAGTCGAAGCCGACGCGCGACATGGCGCTGGCTTCGGTTTGTCGTAGCGACGGGCTGTTAAAGCACAAACCGTGCCAGAAACAGAAACTCAGGCGCGGCGGGGTTTGTCTGCGGAAAGATGAAGAAAATGACAGCGGATTCGTCATAAATGACGAGTAAACGTCAAAAAAAAGCCCGCACTCAGTGAGGCGGGCAAAAATACTGGAAGCAATGTGAGCAATGTCGTACTGAATACCTGAGTGATTTGCTCAACTATTCAGTAATGAGAAAGATAATCTTTATCATCTAAACTTGCAACCCCAACTTTTATGGGAGTAAAGAAAAAATAATAAAAGTGACATTTATCACAAATTTCAATTCTCTGATGATGTGCTATTCTTTTTAACGGCGAGTAAACCGCTAACGTACAAACATAAGTGAGGAAAAAATGGGCATTATTTCATGGATTATCTTTGGGCTTATTGCAGGTATTCTGGCGAAGTGGATTATGCCTGGTAAGGATGGCGGCGGGTTCTTCATGACGATCATCCTGGGGATCGTCGGTGCCGTGGTAGGGGGATGGATCAGCACGTTCTTCGGGTTTGGCAAAGTTGACGGCTTCAACTTTGGCAGCTTTGCCGTAGCGGTTATCGGCGCGATTGTCGTTCTGTTTATCTACAGAAAAATCAAAAGTTAAGCGAAGTAGTTCGTAAGACTAAAAGGCTACCGTTGGTGGCCTTTATTATTTTGATAAGCCCGTTACCACCAGCCCAGGTTGGTTCCTGCCACCGCGATAATCGCAATGCCAATCATGATGAGCGTCGTTTTCTTCATCGTTACGCCCCCGGCGTGGCGTAGCCGCCGATGAAAAACCATGCCAAAAAAGTCACCGCCGTAATGAAAATCACGACAGGAAAAATAATGCCTAATTTCATGCTATCACCCGTTCTCGTTATAGGAAGACGAGCAAGGATAGCAGGGCGTCGTGCGTGACAAAAGATGTTTTAACGTCACGCTTTTCATTCTGATACGCATCGCAAGAAAACATGGAGATACAACGGCAGGCGGGTTAACCTGTCGGGGTGTAATGTTAACGGGAGTTCATATGAGATTCATGTTTGTCGCGCTGCCGTGCGCGTTGGCGCTCTCCGCCTGTTCGTCGTCATCCCAGCCCGAGGCGCCGAAACCTCCGCAAATAGGTATGGCAAACCCGGCTGCCGTCTATTGCGAACAGAAGGGCGGTACGCGAGTGCCCGTTCAAAGTCCGCAAGGGGTACGCACGGAATGTAAACTGCCCGGCGGTGAAGTGATCGAAGAGTGGGATCTCTGGCGCAGAGATCATCCTGCCAGCGGTAAGTGACACCCGGCGCATCGCTTTGCGCGTACGCCGTGTTTTGGCGGATTTTGTGTGCGAATCACAATCCGCGTAGCCAGTCGGCCAGGACAAGTGCGTGATTCTGCTCTGTGTTCTTTGCCGCATATAGCAGGGTCAGCGTCTGCTGGCGGGCAATATCCGCCAGTCGTTTACCTTCCTGCTTCTGTTGGTCGAGTTCACTCCGGTATTGCGCAGTAAAATTCTTGAAATCAATCACTTCAGAGTGAAAGGCCTTGCGTAATTCAGATGAAGGCGTCAGCGTTTTATCCCACTCGTCAAAGGCCAGATCGGTTTTTTTGACCCCTCGCGGCCACAGCCTGTCAACCAGTACACGGTAGCCGTCGCTTTTTTCTGCCGGGTCGTAGACGCGTTTACACTGAATTTTCATCCTTTTCTCTCCTCAATCCAGGCCATGACTTCATTAATCTGATTGCCGGAAAATCGTGCCGCGTCATGCTGACGTAGCAGGCTGTTTCTGAAACGTAGAACGTCATCACTATAGCACTTCGAACCTCCTCAATTTAAGGGATTGTGATAACAGTAAAAGATCGGTAGTCTGAGGTTCCTTATGTTGTCCCTCATTGCATTGACATAAGGAACGCCTCATGGAACTTTCCCCTGTTAAAGACACGCTACGTATTGCGCTGGTGGGTGATTACAACCCCGATATCGTGGCGCACCAGGCCATACCCCTTGCTATTGATGATGCGGCCGCCGTGCTGGAGTTAATGGCGGACTATGACTGGCTGACGACGCCCGACATCAATAGTGACGAAGATTTGGTGGGCTATGATGCCATCTGGGTTGTTCCCGGCAGTCCCTATAAAAATACCGAAGGGGCACTGATTGCTATTCGCTATGCCCGTGAAAACAGCATTCCTTTTCTGGGAACCTGCGGCGGATTCCAGCACGCGATCCTCGAGTATGCCCGCAACGTGCTGGGCTGGCGCGATGCGGCGCACGCCGAAACTGATGCTTCCGGTCGGATGGTTATCGCCCCGTTGAGCTGCTCGCTGGTGGAAAAAACGGATGATATCGAACTGAGGGCGAATACGCTGGTCGCCAAAGCCTACGGGCAGGACGTTATCTCCGAAGGGTATCACTGCAACTACGGAGTATCAGAAGATTTTGCCGCTGAACTTGAGAATGGCGATTTGCGGGTTACCGGGTGGGATGAGGCGGGAGACATCCGTGCCGTGGAACTGGTAACGCATCCCTTTTTCGTTGGTACGCTTTTTCAACATGAACGTGGCGCGCTGGCGGGAAAACCCGTTCCCCTGGTACAGGCGATGTTGCGAGCCGCACGGGGATAAAAACAAGGGCAGGTCAATGCCTGCCCGTTCGGTTATTTTGCTGCGATCTCCCGATCGCGTCCGGCATAAAGGCCGAATATTGCCATCGCGACCGCCAGAACCGCCACGCCAATTAGCGGGATGTGCCAGTCGCCGTTGGCATCATGAATCTTACCCATCAACGGCGGCCCACATGCCGCCAGCAGATAGCCGACAGATTGCGCCATGCCCGAAAGCGCCGCCGCCTGGTGTGCGGAACTGGCGCGCAGCCCGATAAACGTCAGTCCCAAAATCATCGTCGCGCCAGAGCCAAACCCAAACAGAATCGTCCACAGCACCGCCTGTTCCGGCACAAACCAGAATCCGGCCGCGCCGAGAGCGCACATGAGCGATACCAGCGCGGCAATACTGCGCTGATCCTTGAACCGGTGCAGGATGAGCGGAATCAACAGTCCCGGCGCAGCCGTCGCCAGTTGCAGCAGACCGTGTAGCGATCCGGCCTGCGCTTCACTGTAGCCGTGGCTGATTAAAATCGCGGGCAGCCAGCCGATGATAACGTAATAGATAAGCGAGTTAATGCCGAGGAATAAGGTGACTTGCCAGGCGAGGGAGGATCGCCAGATGCCGCGCGAGTGTAGCGCGCGGGAGTTGCTCAGGTTGGCGGTAGCCGTGTTGCGCCACTGCGGCAGCCAGATAAGAAAGGCCAGCAGGGGAAACAGCATCAGCATTAACAGCGCGCCGCGCCAGCCAAAGCCATGCAACGCCAGCGGTACGACCATTGCCGAACCCACCGCCGCTGCGGCGCCCATCGTCAATGAATAGGCGCCGGTCAGTTTTGCCACATGCTGCGAATAATCGCGTTTAATCAGCCCAGGGAGCAGCACGTTTCCCAGCGCGATACCGCAACCAATAATGGCTGTGCCGGTAAACAGGAAGCTGGCAGAAGGTAGCGAGCGCACGGCAATACCAAAGCAAATCAACAGCATGGCGGCAAACAGGCTGCGTTCCATGCCGAACCGGCGCGCAATGTTTGCCGCCAGCGGAGAGACCAGCGCGAAAGCCAGCAAGGGAAGCGTGGTCAGGAGGCCCGTTTGTGCGGTAGTTAGCCCGTAATCCGCACGAATCGTCTCCAGTAACGGCGCAGCGCCAGTGAAGGTAACGCGCAGCGTCGTCGCAATCATCAGAATACCGGCAATCAGTAATGCACCGTTTTTGCCGCGTAATGAAGGGGAAATAGTCATTGTTTTCTCATATCAACAGGCGAGGCGATACCTTACCGTTTTTACTCTCTGGATCAATCAAGCTAAAATGACAGTTTATCGCTAAAATCGGACAATATGATGATTGGCCTGAGACTGGATGGCTACGAGCCTGACCTTCACCATGATGCGGCTGTGGCCTTTTGCATTCGCGCTCGCGAAGATGAGCTTTTCAGTCCGCTGCATCACCATCGAAAAGGGCAACTGATCCTGGCGCTGCATGGCGCTATTACCTGCGAGGTAGAAAGCGCCATGTGGATGGTGCCGCCACAGTATGCGGTATGGGTTCCCGGCGAAATTCCCCACAGTAACCACGTCACGGCGGGGGCGGAATTATGTTTTCTGTTTATTGAGCCGGATGCGGTCGTGATGCCGGGTCGCTGCTGTACGCTAAAAATAACGCCATTGTGTCGGGAGCTGATTCTGGCGCTTGCCGCGAGAACGGATATTCAGCGTACCGAGCCAATGACGCAGCGCCTGACACAGGTCTTGTTTGATGAGCTTCCGCAACAACCACAGGAGCAGATGCAGCTTCCGGTTTCCGGGCATCCCAAAATACGTCAAATGGTGGAGACGATGGCGCGTGAACCAGCCCGCTGGCAAACGCTGGGGCAGTGGGCGAGCCTGTTCGCCATGAGCGAACGCAATCTTGCCCGACTGGTGGTAAAGGAAACCGGCCTGAGCTTTCGTCGCTGGCGTCACCAGTTGCAGCTTATTCTGGCGTTGCAGGCGCTGATTGACGGACACAGCGTGCAGCATGTCGCCCAAACGCTGGGTTATGATTCAACGACCGCGTTTATCACCATGTTTAAAAAGGGGCTGGGGCAAACGCCAGGCCGTTATCTGGCCGGGCTTACTGCTTCCCAATAATCAGCGACACCAGGCCTGCGGCAATGAGCGGGCCGACCGGCACGCCCCGGAACAGCGCAACGCCCAGTACCGTCCCCACCAGTAAACCCGCGACCAGCTGTGGCTGGCTTCCCATCAGCGTAACGCCGCGCCCGCCCAGCCAGGAGACGAAGACGCCAATGGCGATGGCAACCAGTGATTTCCAGTTGACGAAGGAGTGAATGAGCGTAGAGGGAGGCAGCGAACCGCTGGCGATCGGCGCCATGACGCCGATAGTCAGGATAATGATCCCGACGGTCAGCCCCTGTTTCTCAATCCACGGGAAAAACGTATTGAGTGGGGTAACGCGGACAATGATCAACACCAGAATTGAAACGGCGACAGTGGTGTTATGGCTGATAAAGCCCAGCGCTGCCAGTCCAAGCAGGATCAGCAGAGTGACATCAAACATCGTGGTTTCCTTGCCAGAGAAAGATAAGCCTGCTTACTGTACGCGTAAATACGTGAGTGAACAGGCTTTTTTATCAATAACGGTACATTTTCAGGCGAATGCCTGAGGCGAATTTTCCGGGCAGGTCAGGCTTGCTGTCATTAAATTGCCATTAATTCGATTTATCAATAACAGGTGAGCCGTTTTCTCTGTCGCAACGGGGTGAAACCATGAACGATCATATGCTGATTGAAACGCTGATCATTACCTCATCATTTTTCGCTATTGCCGCGGTGATTGTGATTTCCGTACTGGTGCTGGAAAGACGTTTCTGAGCCGTTATTGCGCTCGGCGAAAGTTGACCAGTTCCGGCTGCGCAATGCGCAGGTAATCGTCGGTATTCATAATGACTGATTTTTCCAGCACGCCGGCGTTAAACGCGATTTCGTTGAAGCGCTCGAACAACAGCGGATCGGCCACCAGCTTCAGGTTAGGGTGGAAGCTAAAAGGGGGAATCGCGCCAAAGACGCAGCCGGTCAGCGCATCCACCTCGGCAGGGCTGGCAAGTGAAGCTCTTAGTCCGCCGAGATGGTTTGCGAGTTGGGTGAGATCGGCCTGCTGGTCAGCGGAAAGGATCGCCAGGACATGTTGATTGACGCCATTGCCTTTCACTTTACACACCAGCGCTTTTGCCCCTTGGCCCAGTGCGGTGCCGCGAATTTCCGAAACCGCTTCGCACTTACCGACCGCCTCGTGGCTGAGTACACGATAAGTGGCGCCTTCCTGCGATAAAAGGGTAATCAAACGCTGGTGAGCCGTGATCCCCTTAGCGACTTCATTCATCATTCACTCCCAATATTGCGATGAAGTTTCAACGGCAAAAGGGTATCACAAACGTGCATGATTTTGTTGTTTGTTGAGATAGAGTTGCTCATCAGAGGCCTTGTATGCATCCTGGATCGTATCCTCAGGTTGCATATGATAAAGTCCAGCGGAAAAACTAATCGCCTTATCTGGCGCGATGATTCGCAACTTATTGGCAATACGCTCAGGTAAAGTTGTTGCCGGTACAACTGAATCGATAAGAATTACACAAAATTCATCACCTCCCAGTCTTATTGCGTAATCTGTTTTACGCACCGATGCTTCAATGGCTTTTGCCAGCAATGTAATTGTGCGATCGCCTTCCTGATGCCCCTGCGTGTCGTTAATGACTTTCAACCTATCCAGATCGATGGCGATAAACGTCACGGAGGTGCCTGTGTTGACCAGTCGCTGCAAACGCTGTTCAAGCTGCGGTGTCAGGATCTTACGGTTATAGAGGCCGGTCATTGCATCGCTGATATTTTCACGATTAACATTATGGTAAAGGCGAAAATGCATTCTGACCATGTTCAGTAACGTAGCGGTAACGAGCAGGTAAAAGGCGAACAGTTTCCATGATGAGACAATAAAATACAGGATGTCGAGAGATAATGTGACACGGATTCCGCCTGGCAGATCGTGAACATAATTAACATAATTAAAGAGGTTATTTTCGCTCTGATGGACAATGATTTTTTTCTCTGAATTCAGGTCGAACAGAGTCGCGTCCAGATAGCGCCAGACCAGTGGACGATCCTGAGTGTAAAAAATATTCTTCAGGTTATCCTGGTTAATATCCACCATTACTATGCCTTTTAACTTTCCATGTAGATAAACGGGAGTTAAAAAACTCATCACATTTTTTTCCGTAAGATCGTCCTGATAAATGCTTGAGAGCACTGTTCGCCCTGTGAATTGACCATCAATATCGTTATGGTTGATTCCCAGCGTTCCTTTTCGCAGAAAAGACCAGTGGTGCATAAAAAATTGTCTGGAGTCAATCAGGTTATAAAAATAGACGTAGCGTTTTTTAATATCCAGATAGTAGTGGAATTTATCTTCTACAGTGCCCAGCCCTTTACCATAATCCTTCTGGTTACGATTCGCCGCCACCGCCTGATCAAAAGCGAACAACAGAGGAGCGTCGTCAGCTACGATCGCGCAGCTTGCCTCGGCGGTTTGCAGTGTTCCATGTAGCGATGGGTTATTATGAGTGGTGAGATTGATGCCGTGGGTATTGCTGTCTGTTTCAAATCCGCGGCATAACGCATATTGTTGTTCATCGGATGGTGGTGTTTTGGGCTCCGTGAACGTGCGCATTAAATGAGCTGCAATGCTCTGATTCTGGTACTTGTCATACAAAAATGAAGAGTCTGCCTTTTCGATGATATAGCCCATATAGGCATTCATCGCCCTGTCACTGGCGATCAATTCATAAGCCAGAAAAGAGGACGTCAGTACAATGACGCTTGCGGAGATAAAGAGCCTGAGCGCTTTATGATGCAATTTCATGATGAATAACAGTTTTCAAAGGGCGACGCTTCAGTTTATCACAGTGGCGATGTTCTCTCTAACAGCGCCTTCGTCCTCTTTTGTGCTGTGAAATAAAAATCATTCTCATACTTCCCCTTTTTCTCTTAATGTTGTATTTATAATGCAACTTATCAGGAAGGAGGTGCGCGATGAGTGCGAATGAAAAAGCGGGCCATACATTTTTAGCAAGCCTGGGCAAAACCCGTCTGCGTCCGGGCGGCATTGAGGCGACGGAGTGGCTGTTCAGCCAGTCTCAGCTGACGCCGGGCAGCCAGGTGCTGGAAGTGGCATGCAATATGGCGACGACCGCCATTGAGTTGGTGCAACGTTTTGGTTGTTCGGTCTACGCTATCGATATGGATAAAAACGCGCTGGCAAACGCGCGGAACAATGTTGCGGCGCACGGGCTGGAAAATCACATCCATGTCATGGCCGCCAATGCCAACAGCTTACCCTTTGCCGATAACAGTTTTGATGTCGTGATTAACGAGGCCATGCTCACCATGTATGCCGACAAAGCGAAAGCAAAGCTGATCGGTGAATATTATCGGGTTCTGAAGCCGGGTGGCCGTCTCTTAACGCACGATATTATGCTGACCAGCCAGAAGCTGGCGGAAGGTGAGCAGAACCAGCTTCAGCATGTGGTGAAATCGAATGTAAGCCCAATGACCAAACAAGGCTGGCGCGATCTGTTGCTGGATTCCGGGTTTGAGCAGGTTTTACAGCAGAACGGTGAAATGTCGCTGATGTCTCCGCGAGGGTTGATTCGCGATGAAGGGCTGAAAGGGGCGCTTAAAATTGTTTATAACGGGCTGTGCATCCGTGATAATCGCAGCCGTTTTATCAAGATGTTTCGCTTCTTTAAATCACAGCGCCATCAGTTGAATTACATTGCCTGCTGTTCGATTAAGGGGAAATAAAGAAAAGCCAGAACACGGTTCTGGCTTTTTACTGACCTGACGGACTGATTTCTAGTCTTTACTTGTCGTACTTTGTTTCTGGAACAGTTCACGGAAGACCGGATAAATATCATCCTGGTCGCGGATATGCTGCATCGCAAAGTTATCAAAGGTCGATTGTAGATGCTCATATTCGCGCCATAAGGTCTGGTGGGCGCGGCGGGTGATTTCGATATAGCTGTAATAGCGCACCACCGGCAGCAGTTTTTTCGCCAGAATCTCATGACACAGCGGAGAGTCATCTGCCCAGTTATCGCCATCCGAAGCCTGCGCCGCGTAGATATTCCACTGCGCCGGGTCGTAGCGATCTTTCACTACCTCATCCATCAATTTCAGGGCGCTGGAGACGATAGTGCCCCCGGTTTCCTGGGAGTAGAAGAACTCATGCTCATCCACCTCTTTTGCCTGCGTATGGTGGCGGATATAGACCACTTCAACGTTCTTATAGGTTCGGCTGAGGAACAGGTAGAGCAGGATATAAAAACGTTTGGCCATATCTTTGGTGGCCTGATCCATCGAACCGGATACGTCCATCAGGCAGAACATCACGGCCTGGCTGGAAGGGTCAGGGCGCTTTTCATAATTTTTGTAGCGTAAATCAAAGGTGTCGATAAAGGGGACACGGTCGATTTTTGCCCGCAGTTCGGCAATCTCTTTACGTAGCCGCTCCTCTTCCAGCAACTGCGCGGGTTCGCTTTTGGTGATGATGTCCAGGTCGTCCTCAAGCGCGCGCAGCTCCCGACGTTTACCCGCAGTCATCGCCGTGCGGCGCGCCAGAGAGTTTTGCAGGGAACGCACCACGCTGATGTTGGCCGGAACGCCGTTGGAGGTAAAACCCGCGCGGTGGGTTTTATACTCAGTAAGCTGCCGTTGCTGATTTTTTTTCAGGTTAGGCAGCGCTAAATCTTCAAAGAGCAGATCCAGATACTCATCTTTGGAAATCTGAAAGACGAATTCATCCTGACCCTCACCATCCTGACTGGCCTGGCCTTGCCCACTCCCGGAACCACCGCCGCCACCTTGTGGACGCTCAATGCGATCGTTCTGTACGAAATGATCGTTGCCGGGGTGTACGCGATGGCGCAAGCCGCCCCGTCCCTGATGAAACATCGGTTCGCTGATGTCATCTGTCGGGATTGAGACGGACTCGCCGCTCTCTACATCGGTCACCGAACGTTTATTAATGGCCTCGGAGATCGACTGTTTAATTTGCGCTTTATAACGGCGTAAGAAGCGCTGGCGGTTCACCATGCTCTTGTTTTTACCGTTAAGACGCCGGTCAATAAACCAGGTCATAAGCCCCCCGTACTGCATTTGCCAACTTACGCTTCATCCTTCAAGTTGTCTCTGCGTTGGCTGTATTCGCTCACCCCAGTCACGTACTTATGTACGCTCCTGGGGATTCACTCATTTGCCGCCTTGATACCTCTTGAATGATTTCGCGTACAAAAGAATTGTTGGCCCGGTAAACGGATAAAATTTTCCGGGCCATTTATGCTGTTAAGACGATTTACGTACGCGCAGATACCATTCGCACAGCAGGCGAACCTGCTTACGGGTATAACCTTTCTCCATCATGCGGTCGACAAAATCGTCGTGTTTTTTCTGCTCGTCGGTTGAGGTTTTCGCGTTAAACGAAATCACCGGCAGCAGTTCCTCGGTATTCGAGAACATTTTCTTCTCAATAACCGTGCGCAGTTTTTCGTAACTGGTCCAGTTTGGATTGCGACCGCTGTTATTCGCTCTGGCACGCAGAACGAAGTTGACTATCTCGTTACGGAAATCTTTCGGGTTGCTGATGCCCGCCGGTTTTTCGATTTTCTCCAGTTCAGCGTTCAGTGACTCGCGGTCAAAGAGCTGGCCGGTATCCGGGTCGCGGTATTCCTGATCCTGAATCCAGAAATCCGCATAGGTGACATAACGATCAAAAATGTTCTGTCCGTACTCGGAATAGGATTCCAGATAGGCGGTCTGGATCTCTTTGCCAATAAACTCGGCGTATTTCGGGATCAGATAACCTTTCAGGAACTCCAGATAGCGTTCAGCCAGTTCCTGCGGGAACTGTTCGCGCTCGATTTGCTGCTCCAGTACGTAGAACAAATGCACCGGGTTGGCGGCCACTTCGGCATGGTCAAAGTTAAACACGCGGGAGAGGATCTTAAATGCGAAACGCGTGGACAGACCATTCATCCCTTCATCGACGCCGGCGTAGTCCCGGTATTCCTGATAGGACTTCGCTTTCGGGTCGGTATCTTTCAGGCTTTCGCCATCATAGACGCGCATTTTCGAGTAGATGCTCGAATTTTCCGGCTCTTTCAGACGAGAAAGAATCGAGAAACGCGACAGGGTTTCCAGCGTACCCGGCGCGCATGGCGCATGAGTCAGCTCACTGTGATTCAGCAGCTTCTCGTAGATTTTGATCTCTTCGGAAATGCGTAAGCAATACGGTACCTTCACGATGTAAACACGGTCGAGGAAGGCTTCGTTATTTTTGTTGTTGCGGAAAGTCACCCATTCGGATTCGTTCGAGTGGGCAAGAATAATACCGTTAAACGGCAGGGCGGAGATACCTTCCGTCCCGTTGTAGTTACCTTCCTGAGTGGCGGTCAGCAGAGGATGCAGCACTTTAATCGGTGCTTTAAACATCTCGACGAACTCCATGATCCCCTGGTTAGCGCGGCACAACGCGCCGGAATAGCCATAGGCATCCGGGTCGTTTTGCGCGTGGTGTTCGAGTTTACGAATATCCACCTTGCCGACCAGCGCGGAAATATCCTGGTTGTTTTCATCGCCGGGTTCTGTTTTGGCGATAGCAATCTGTTCCAGAATGGACGGCCAGACTTTGATGACGCGGAATTTGGTAATATCCCCGCCGAACTCATGCAGACGTTTCGCGGCCCACGGCGACATAATGGTGCCGAGATAGCGGCGCGGAATGCCGTACTCTTTTTCCAGAATCTGCGCGTCCTCCTGCGGATTAAACAGGCATAACGGGTGATCGTTTACCGGACTACGCTCACCGTTGGCGCTCAGAACATAAATAGGCACATGCTGCATCAAAGATTTCAGTCGCTCGGCCAGCGACGATTTACCGCCCCCTACAGGCCCCAACAGATACAGGATCTGTTTCTTCTCTTCCAGCCCCTGAGCCGCGTGTTTCAGATAAGAGACAATCTGTTCAATCGCGTCTTCCATGCCGTAAAACTCTTCGAATGCGGGATAGCGAGCGATGACCCGGTTCGAAAAGAGTCGAGAAAGTCGAGGTTCCTGGGCAGTATCGACCATGACAGGCTCACCAATAGCCATCAGTAGCCGCTCTGCCGCGTTGGCATAAGCACTGCGATCTTGCCGACAAGTGGTAAGAAACTCCTGCAGTGTGAACTCTTCGTCCTTGGCAGCTTCATAGCGCTGGCGATAGTGATCGAATATATTCATGGTATGCCGTCCTTTCGTTTTTTAGCACATGGTAAGAGCCGTTCATATGAATAGTAGAGGCTCCCGGAAGAGGTAACTGAACGACGTCTCTACTGATAAACAGCAACTCTCATGCCACAACGCAGAGCAAGAGATCAACGTGCCCGGTGATACACCTTCTTAAAATTAAGCGTAGATGGCATTTGCAAAACTTGCCTGTGCGCATAAATGAATTTCAATGGCATATCAATAACTCATCCGCTAAAAGTGCATGGTTATGTAAAGAAAAGAGATGAAAGTCATCCCGCGTTCATCCGACTGCAAGCAAACTGTCATCCACTATTGAGAAATTAACCGGTTACAGAGAGTGAAACGAATAAGTAAAATAGTTGGGTTGAAACGTATTGGCAGTTACACTTTTGGCGCTAAACATTTGAATAAGGAATATGGATTGTGACCAAACTCAAACTTCTGGCATTTGGCGTGCTTATCGCCACATCAGCTGGCGTAGCGCAAGCTGAAAACGACTTGACGCTGGGCGCTGGCGTTGGTGTGGTTGAACATCCTTACAAAGATTACGATGCTGATGTGTATCCGGTGCCGGTTATCAACTATGAAAGTGATAACTTCTGGTTCCGGGGGCTGGGCGGCGGATACTACCTGTGGAACGACAAAGCGGATAAATTGTCGATTACCGCGTACTGGTCTCCGCTGTACTTTAAGCCGGGCGACAGCGACGATCGCCGACTGCGCGAACTCGACAAGCGTAAGAGCACCATGATGGCGGGCCTGTCTTACATCCACAATACCGAATACGGTTTCCTGCGCACCACGCTGGCGGGCGATACGCTGGATAACAGCAACGGCATCGTGTGGGATCTGGCCTGGTTGTACCGCTATACCAATGGCGCGCTGACGCTGACGCCGGGTATTGGCGTGCAGTGGAACAGCGAAAACCAGAACGAATACTACTATGGCGTTTCGCGCAAAGAGTCCTCGCGCAGCGGCCTGCGTAGCTACGATCCAGAAAGCGGCTGGAACCCGTACCTGGAAATCAGCGCTAACTACAACTTCCTCGGGGACTGGAGCGTTTACGGTACAGCGCGTTATACCCGTTTGTCGGATGAAGTGACCGACAGCCCGATGGTTGATAAATCCTGGACCGGCCTAATCTCAACCGGGATCACCTATAAGTTCTGATTGTGCATTTTTACAGTGCAATTCGTGCATCAAAACAGGGCGCTTGCGCTCTGTTTTGCTTTACGGTGGTGCATTGATGGGGAGGATGCGATGACAGGACGTGGTACATGGGTGAGAATGCCAGCGCAGAGATGTACGCAGACAGCTGCTCCGACAGGTTGCAGGCCGGATAAGATGCGTCAGCATCGTCATCCGGCATCAGTCAACCCTTAACGTTTTGCGACGCGAATTGTTTGCACCAGGCGAGACGGTTTTTCTTCGCTGGCTTTTTGCGGCGCGGTGGCGTAAGCCGTTTCCACACAGACAAAGGTTTTGTAGCCATCATCCGGCATGTCGCCCATGCTGGCGGCGAGTGCCGGGCCAGGGTTCCATCCCACAACGTTAATGTTGTGATGGTGGATGACGTCAATGTTGCGGTTCAGCGCATCATCATGGATAACGCTACAGGCTTCCGGGTTCAGGTAAACGCGGTCAGTACGATCCGGGAACGTCTGGACGCCGTCTGCCAGCACATCTTCTTTGGCGTCGTTCACTTTATCAATGAAACGGTCGCCAAGGCCGCTGACCTTAACTGCGGCGATATCGCCGACGTTAAAGTAGGTGTGCAGGGCAGACGTGGTTTCGAATTCGCCGTGGGCTTCCAGTTCGATCTCACAGGTTTTACCCACTTTGAAGCGCGCAAGCAGGGTGAAATCGTGCGGCCAGTACTGGCGAGTCGCCTCACTGCTCTGTAGTTCAAATGTCAGTACCGCGCCGTTGTCGTCTTCGTTGTGGGCTTTCAGCGCCCACGGCAGGTTACGGGCAAAGCCGTGAGACGGCAGACCCTGCTGCGCAGAGGGGCCAAACCACGGCCAGCAGATCGGTACGCCGCCACGCAGCGCAACGCCTGTTTTAAACGGCGTGTTGTTGCTCAGCCACAGCACTTCTTCGGCGCCTGCTGGTTTCCAGGAGAGCAAATGTGCGCCCTGGAGTGCAAAAGACGCCTTAACTTGCGGGTGATCGACGACGATCACGTCAAGCTCGTCGAGCTGGCGGCGGGAGAGGACAGGGGTAATTTGTTCGATGACCGGGAGAGCGAAAATTGTGTTAATCATGATGCAATCCTTGGAGTTGAAAACTCTTAGCCATAAAAAAAGGCGACCGGAGGTCGCCTTTTGGGATCAATTTCTCATCTCAACTTATTTGGAGATGTGAGCAATCAGATCCAGAACTTTGTTGGAGTAGCCGGTTTCGTTGTCGTACCAGGAGACCAGTTTCACGAAGTTGTCGTTCAGCGCGATACCTGCTTTAGCATCGAACACGGAAGTGCACACTTCGCCGTTGAAATCGGTAGAGACTACGTCGTCTTCGGTGTAACCCAGAACGCCTTTCATCGGGCCTTCGGAAGCAGCTTTGATCGCTTTCTTAATGTCTTCGTAAGAAGCCGCTTTTTCCAGACGAACGGTCAGGTCAACAACGGATACGTTCGGAGTCGGAACGCGGAACGCCATACCAGTCAGTTTGCCGTTCAGTTCCGGCAGCACTTTACCTACCGCTTTAGCAGCACCGGTAGAGGACGGGATGATGTTCTGAGCCGCGCCACGGCCGCCGCGCCAGTCTTTGTGAGACGGGCCGTCAACGGTTTTCTGAGTAGCGGTGGTCGCGTGAACGGTGGTCATCAGACCTTCGATGATGCCGAAGTTGTCGTTGATAACTTTAGCCAGCGGCGCCAGGCAGTTAGTGGTGCAGGATGCGTTGGAAACGATGTCCTGGCCTTCGTATTTGTCAAAGTTAGCGCCTTTAACAAACATCGGAGTGTTGTCTTTGGACGGACCTGTCAGAACCACTTTTTTCGCGCCAGCAGTGATGTGCTTACGTGCGGTTTCGTCAGTCAGGAAGATACCGGTAGCTTCAGCAACTACGTCAACACCAACTTCGTCCCATTTCAGGTTAGCCGGATCACGTTCAGCGGTAACACGGATTTTTTTACCGTTAACGATCAGATGACCGTCTTTCACTTCAACGGTGCCATCGAAACGACCGTGAGTGGAGTCATATTTCAGCATGTAAGCCATGTATTCAGCGTCTAACAGATCGTTGATTGCAACAATCTCAATGTCAGAACGTTTCTGAGCAGCACGGAAAACAATGCGACCGATACGGCCAAAACCGTTGATACCTACTTTGATAGTCATATATTCCACCAGCTATTTGTTAGTGAATAAAAGGTTGCCTGTAAAATTACAAAAACCTTACGCAGCGTCAAGCGGAATCGTGTCAATCATTGCGACAAATCAATCCTCTGTACAAGCTTTGCACGGCTGACTCGCCTCACTCTTCCTTTCGGCTTGAAACCACATGGGGGCGGCGCCCCGAATTTTAAAGGGCAACTGAGATAAAAACGTGATTCCGATCACGATTCATAAGCTGCCATTTCGCAAGGATCAAGTTTAGAACAAAAGTTCACACTGGGGTGTTAATGTTTTGTTAGAATCGGTCACGCAATGTGAGTATGGCTAAAGCGAGATGTGAGCAAATGGCTAATCAACCCTCTGCGGAAGATCTGAAAAAAAAGTTGTCCGAAATGCAATTCTACGTGACGCAGAATCACGGTACGGAACCGCCATTTACCGGGCGTTTGCTGCATAATAAGCGTGATGGCGTCTACCACTGTCTGGTCTGCGACGCGCCGCTGTTTCATTCCCAAACCAAGTATGATTCCGGCTGCGGCTGGCCGAGCTTTTACGAGCCGGTCAGTGAAGAATCTATCCGTTACATTAAGGACTTTTCCCACGGGATGCAGCGTATAGAAATTCGCTGCGGCAACTGTGATGCGCACCTGGGACATGTCTTTTCGGATGGCCCACAGCCGACGGGTGAGCGTTATTGCGTCAATTCGGCCTCATTAAGCTTCACCGATGATGAAAACGGCGAACAAACTAAGGGCTGAAAAAACGATTCAGCAAATTATTCCACAGGAGCGGACTTATCATGAATCTTGATGAGATGATCGACAGCATGACGCCGGAAGTTTATCAGCGCTTATCTACCGCCGTTGAGCTGGGAAAATGGCCGGACGGCGTTGCGCTGACGCCGGAGCAAAAAGAGAACAGCATGCAACTGGTGATGCTCTGGCAGGCGCGGCACAATACCGACGCGCAGCATATGACCATTGATACCAACGGTCAGATGGTGATGAAAAGTAAGCAGCAGTTGAAAGAGGATTTTGGCATTGCGCCAAAATCGATTGCGACGCTGAAACTGTAATGTAGCCTTTTTTGTTGGTAGCCTGATGGCGCTTCGCTTATCAGGCCTACAAAGCGATAACCAGTAGGCCTGATAAGCGAAGCGCCATCAGGCAGTAAGAACACCTAACCCTGCGTCTCTTCCCAGTCTGCCAGCGTATACAGCGTGGCGCCGGCGGCCGCCATCTCCATAAAGGCGTGCGCGCTGTCCTGCGGCTGAATATTCACACCACGGCAGCCATCGGTAATCACATTCACCGTATAACCCAGTTGCAGCGCATCCAGCACGGTAAACTTCACGCAGTAATCGGTCGCCAGCCCCATCACGATCAGCGTCTGTACGCCGTTCTCCCGAAGCCAGGCGTCCAGGGCGGTTTTCTGGCGGCGTCCGTTATCAAAAAAGGCGCTGTAGCTGTCCACCTGCGGATTCTCGCCTTTATGGAAAACCGCGTCGATGGCGTTCTGCCTGAGCAGGGGATGCAGGGCCGCGCCGTCGCTATTTTGTACGCAGTGATCGGGCCAGAAGGTTTGCGCTAAACCGTCCAGTTGTCCCTGGCTGTAGGGCTGCGCCTGATGCTGGCTGGCGAAACTGCCGTGTCCGGCAGGATGCCAGTCCTGGCTGGCGATCACTGTGTCGCCGCGCGCTTTACACCAGGCGATAAGACGGTTTGCTACGTCCACGGTGCTGTCACCTTCAGGGACGGCCAGCGCGCCGCCGGCGCAAAAATCATTCTGCAAATCAACCAGCAGTAAGGCCCGGGTCGTCATGAAAAGCTCCTTATTCGTCTGGCGTCAGTTCACCGCGCAGATTTTGCGTCATCGCGGTACGAATGGTCTGTGTATCCAGATTCTGGCTTAACAAGTAGTGCAGCTTAGTCAGCGTTGCTTCAACGGTCATATCCGCGCCGCCGATCACGCCCGCATGCGCCAGCGCGTTGCCGGTGGCATACCCACCCATATTCACCTTGCCGGACATGCATTGCGTCAGGTTAACCACCACGATACCGCGTGAACTCGCATCCTCCAGTTCTTTGAGGAACTCTTTGTTCTGCGGCGCGTTACCGACGCCGTAAGAACGCAGGATCAGCGCTTTTACCGGCTGGCGCAGGAAGTTACGCACCACTTCGGCAGAAATTCCCGGATAAATGGTGACGACGCCAATAGGCTGCGGCGTGATTGGGTGAACAATCAGCTCGCCTTCGCCGTGCGGCGCGGGCGGCGTACTTAAGCGACGGATATGAATTCCGGCTTCCAGTAGCGGCTGAAGGTTGGGGGAGGCGAACGCGTCAAAGCCATCGGCATGCGCTTTTGTCGTGCGGTTGCCGCGAAACAGCCGATTATTGAAAAAGAGGGTGACCTCATTGATGGGGTAATTCGCGGCGACATACAGGGCATTCAGCAGATTAATCTGCCCATCGGAGCGCAGTTCCGCTAGCGGAATTTGTGACCCTGTCACAATTACCGGCTTACCCAGATTCTCCAGCATGAAGGAGAGCGCCGAGGCGGTAAACGCCATCGTGTCCGTGCCGTGGAGGATGACAAAGCCGTCATAGTCGGCGTAACGCGCTTTGATGTCTTCTGCGATATGCTGCCAGTCTTCCGGCGTCATATCGGATGAGTCCATCAGCGGGGCATATTCATGAATGGTGAAGTCCGGCATTTCCGGGCGGTGAAATTCGGGCATCAGCGCCAGCTGGCGCTGGAGATGGCCTGATACTGGAATGTAACCCTGTTCCGAGCGCTGCATACCAATCGTACCGCCGGTATAGGCAACGTAAATCGATTTCTTCTGCATGGCAATGTTCTTACGAAGTGAAGTCTCTTATATTGCCGGAGGCGGTTGCGCCTTATCCGGCCTACAAATTACGCGAAACTCGTAGGCCGGATAAGATGCGATAGCATCGCCATCCGGCAATGGCAATTTAGCGCACGTTCGCGCAGGTCAGGCAGAACGCATAACGGTTTTGCGGATCGTTAAAGGCAGCCAGTTTATCACTCTCTGCTTTTACCGCGCTGGCGGCTGTCGCCAGCGGCGCCGGGAGCATCGCCTGAATGGCTTCCGGCAGCATTGCGCGCACGGAGCCGGACATGCTGTCCATGATTCTGTCGAAGAATGTCGGTTCATCCTGATAATACTCAAGATGCCATTGCTTCAGTTTAGCCAGCTCTGCGGCTTTGGCGATGGCGTCGTCGAAGTCGCCCAGACTGTCTACCAGACCATTCGCTTTTGCATCCTGACCGGTCCAGACATGCCCCTGCGCGATTTTATCAATCTGCGCCGGGGTGCTCTTACGCGCATCGGCAACCAGCGTGATAAAGCGTTTGTAGCCATTCTCAATGCTGAGCTGCATCATCTGCTGCACTTCAGGCGGCAGCGATTTGGTGACAGAAACGTCCGCCAGCGGCGAGGTGGCAACGCCATCGGTATGCACGCCGATCGAATCCAGGCTGTTCTCAACGGTGTTGATAACGCCAAAAATGCCGATTGAGCCTGTCAGGGTGCTCGGGTTCGCCACAATGTAGCTTGCCGGGGTGGAGATCCAGTAACCGCCGGATGCCGCCATTCCGCCCATCGACACCACAACCGGCTTGCCTGCGGCTTTCGCAGCGGCCAGTTCGGAGCGAATGACTTCAGAGGCGCTGACGCTGCCGCCGGGGCTGTTTACGCGCAGCACAATCGCTTTCACTTTCGGGTCCAGGCGCGCATCGCGGATTTGCGACGCTGTCGTGTCGCCGCCAACGTTGCCCGGCGTCTCTTCACCGTCCATAATCGCGCCATTGGCGAACACGACGCCAATACCGTCGCCGGTATCCGCAGGCGTTTTCAGCGAATAATCGTAATAGCTGATGGCCCGATAGTTGTTTTCTGCTTTGCTCCAGCCAAACTGTTTGGTCAGCGCTTTTTCCACTTCGGCGTTAGACGCCAGCGCATCCACCAGTTTGTTGTCGAGCGCGTATTTCGCGGTATCGCCATCCACTTTGCTCAGCCCGTCGAGCATAGCCTGCGCGCCAGGGAAGACCTGCTGCGCGGGGATCTGACGGTTCGCCGCAACGGTGTTCAGGTAGTTTTGCCACAGCTCGCCAATCCAGCGGCTGTCCGCTTCGCGCGCGGCAGGCGACATATCATCGCGGATAAACGGTTCCACGGCGGATTTATAGGTGCCGACGCGGAAAACGTGCGTGGAGACTTTCAGCTTATCCAGCAAGGATTTGTAATACAGGCCGTTGGTTGCGAAGCCGTGCAGATCGACCGTACCCTGCGGAGAAAGCCAGATTTTATTGGCGAAGCTCGCCAGGTAATATTGCCCCTGACTGTAGCTGTCGCCTACGGCAAAGACCGGCTTGCCGCTATCGCGAAATTCGCGCAGCGCTTTCCCGATGTACTGCATGGAAGGCTGATCGGCGCCCGCGAAGTTTTTCAGATCCATCACGATGCCGGTGATATTGCGATCGTCTTTCGCCTGACGAATGGTGTTGACGATATCAAACAGTGAGTTTTCTTGCAGGCGGTCAGAGCTGGCGCCAAACAGCTGTCGGCCAATGACGCCCAGGCGGTTGGTGCTGGACGGTTTATCGACGATCACGCCGGAAATATCCAACAGCAGCGCGCCGCGTGCAGTTTGTTGGCTGGTATTGCCATCGCTAAGCTGCATCCAGATACCGACACCCACCAGAACCAGAAAGATGAAGAACAGGTTGAGCACCAGTTCCCGGACGAAATTCAGCAGTCGCCATGTCCACTTAAAAAATCCGGCAATAAATCGCCACAGGGTTCGCATGTATTCTCCCTACCAGATTAACATTCCGCTATCTCCGTCATACTCAGAGAGAAAGCGTATAAGATGTGGGTATCGTAATGACCAGGCAGGCACTTGTCAGCAGGAATCACTGCCTGTGCTGTAACTAAATCCCCTCTCGTGTTAATTTTGTGAATAAATATCATTGCTGGAGTTAACCAAATGGACGCACTCGAATTACTTGTAAACCGTCGTAGCGCCTCTCGTCTGGCCGAACCCGCGCCTGCGGGTGAACAGTTACAAAATATTCTGCGCGCGGGCATGCGCGTACCCGATCACAAATCCCTGCAACCCTGGCGTTTTTTTGTGATTGAAGGTGAGGGGCGTGAGCGCTTCAGCGCTGTTCTGGAGCAGGGCGCCATTGCGGCGGAAGGCGATGAGAAAGCGATAGAGAAAGCGCGCACCGCGCCATTTCGCGCGCCGCTGATCATCACGGTGGTGGCGAAATGCGAGGAGAACCACAAAGTGCCGCTGTGGGAGCAGGAGATGTCAGCAGGATGTGCGGTTATGGCGATGCAGATGGCGGCGATTGCGCAAGGCTTCAACGGCATCTGGCGCAGCGGGGCGTTAACCGAAAGCCCGGTGGTTCGCGAGGCGTTCGACTGTCGCGCACAGGATAAAATTGTGGGCTTCCTCTATCTGGGCACGCCGCAGCTGAAAGCGTCAACGACCATCAGCGTACCGGACCCGACGCCTTTCGTGACGTATTTCTAAGCGTCATGGCCCCGGCAGGCGGCTTTTTCGGTGAGCGCCTGCCGATTATTCGGCAAAACTGTCTGGATTATGAGCAAAGACGCCGGAATTCAGACACTCTCTCTTACCACGTCATGGAATGAGCGCTACCATAGCCCGATTGCAATGACAGGAGATGTCCATGAGCGAGCACGCTATTCGTTTAACGCAATACAGCCACGGAGCCGGTTGCGGTTGTAAAATTTCCCCTAAAGTGTTGGAAACCATCCTGCACAGCGAGCAGGCGAAGTTTGTCGACCCGAACCTGCTTGTGGGCAATGAAACCCGCGATGACGCGGCGGTATACGACCTGGGTAATGGCACCAGCATCATCAGCACCACCGACTTCTTTATGCCGATTGTCGATAATCCGTTTGATTTTGGCCGTATTGCGGCGACCAACGCCATCAGCGATATCTTCGCGATGGGCGGCAAACCGATTATGGCGATCGCCATTCTGGGCTGGCCCATCAACAAACTGTCGCCGGAAATTGCCCGGGAAGTCACCGAAGGCGGGCGTTTTGCTTGTCGTCAGGCGGGTATTGCGCTGGCGGGCGGGCACTCTATCGACGCGCCTGAGCCCATTTTCGGTCTGGCTGTCACCGGCGTGGTGCCGACCGAGCGCGTGAAGAAAAACAGCACCGCGCAGGCCGGATGCAAACTGTTCCTCACCAAGCCGCTGGGCATTGGCGTGTTGACCACCGCCGAGAAAAAATCACTGCTCAAGCCGGAACATCAGGGGCTGGCGACAGAAGTGATGTGCCGGATGAACATTGCGGGGGCGTCGTTTGCCCATATCGACGGCGTGAAAGCGATGACCGACGTGACCGGTTTTGGTCTGCTGGGGCACCTTAGCGAAATGTGCCAGGGCGCAGGCGTGCAGGCGCGGATCTGCTATCAGGACATTCCAAAACTGCCGGGCGTCGAAGAGTACATTAAACTTGGCGCAGTGCCGGGGGGGACGGAACGTAATTTCGCCAGCTACGGCCATCTGATGGGCGACATGCCGCGCGAGGTGCGTGATCTGCTGTGCGATCCGCAAACGTCTGGCGGTCTGCTGCTGGCGGTGACGCCGGAAGCGGTAGAGGAAGTGAAAGTCACCGCGGCGGAGTTTGGTATTGAACTGACGGCGATTGGTGAACTGGTTGACGCCCGTGGCGGTCGCGCCATGGTAGAGATCCGTTAATTCGATGCGGTTGTTTATTGCCGAAAAGCCGAGTCTGGGCCGCGCCATTGCGGATGTGCTGCCAAAGCCGCACCGCAAAGGCGACGGCTTTATCGAATGCGGGAATGGACAGGTGGTGACCTGGTGCATCGGCCATCTGCTTGAACAGGCGCAGCCGGACGCGTATGACGGTCGTTATGCGCGCTGGAATCTGGCCGATCTGCCGATTGTGCCGGAAAAGTGGCAGCTCCAGCCGCGTCCTTCCGTGACGAAGCAGCTCAATGTCATTAAGCGCTTTTTACATGACGCAAGCGAAGTGATTCACGCGGGAGACCCGGATCGCGAAGGGCAACTGCTGGTGGACGAGGTGCTGGATTATCTGCAACTGTCCCCGGAAAAACGCCAGCAGGTGCAGCGTTGCCTGATCAACGATCTTAACCCGCAGGCGGTGGAGCGTGCGATTTCCCGGCTGCGCGCCAACAGCGAATTTGTGCCGCTGTGCGTTTCCGCGCTGGCGCGTGCGCGCGCCGACTGGCTGTACGGCATTAACATGACCCGCGCGTATACCCTTCTCGGGCGCAACGCGGGCTACCAGGGCGTGCTCTCGGTAGGGCGTGTTCAGACACCGGTTCTCGGGCTGGTGGTTCGCCGCGATGAAGAGATCGAGAACTTCGTCGCCAAAGATTTCTTTGAAGTGAAAGCGCATATCGTCACGCCAGCTGAGGAGCGGTTTACCGCCATCTGGCAACCCAGTGAAGCGTGCGAACCGTATCAGGATGAAGAGGGGCGTTTGCTGCATCGTCCGCTGGCGGAGCATGTGGTGAATCGTATTAACGGTCAGCCCGCGATCGTCACCAGCTATAACGATAAACGGGAATCAGAATCTGCCCCGCTGCCGTTTTCGCTGTCGGCGTTGCAGATTGAAGCGGCGAAACGCTTTGGCCTGAGCGCGCAGAACGTGCTTGATATCTGCCAGAAGTTGTACGAAACCCACAAATTAATTACCTATCCGCGTTCCGACTGCCGCTATCTGCCGGAAGAACATTTTGCCGGACGCCATGCGGTGATGAACGCCATTGGCGTGCATGCTGCGGATTTGTTGCCGCAGCCGGTGGTTGACCCGGACACGCGAAACCGCTGCTGGGATGATAAAAAAGTTGACGCTCACCACGCGATCATCCCGACTGCGCGCAGTTCATCAATTTCCCTCAGCGACAATGAAGCGAAGGTGTACAACCTGATCGCACGCCAGTACCTGATGCAATTCTGCCCGGACGCGGTATTTCGCAAATGCGTCATTGAACTGGAGATTGCGAAGGGGAAATTCGTCGCCAAAGCGCGTTTCCTGGCGGAGGCCGGATGGCGAACGCTGTTGGGCAATAAAGAGCGTGACGAAGAGAACGACGGTACGCCGTTACCGGTGGTGGCGAAAGACGACGAGCTGTTGTGCGAAAAGGGCGAGGTCGTTGAGCGTCAGACCCAGCCGCCACGCCATTTTACCGATGCTACGCTGCTGTCCGCCATGACCGGGATTGCCCGTTTCGTGCAGGATAAAGATCTGAAAAAGATCCTGCGAGCGACCGACGGACTGGGAACCGAAGCGACGCGCGCGGGCATTATCGAACTGCTGTTCAGGCGCGGATTCCTGACCAAGAAAGGGCGTTACATTCATTCAACGGATGCCGGGAAAGCCCTGATTCACTCGTTACCGGAGATGGCTGCCCGACCGGATATGACGGCGCACTGGGAGTCTGTCCTGACGCAAATCAGTGAAAAGCAGTGCCGCTATCAGGATTTTATGCAGCCGCTGGTCGGCACGCTTTTTCAGTTGATCGATCAGGCCAAACGCACGCCGGTACGTCAGTTTCGGGGCATTGTCGCGCCAGGCGGTGGCGGCGAGAAGAAAAAGAGCGCGCCCCGTAAGCGAGCGGCGAAAAAAAGCCCGCCATCAGAAGAGGCGAGCGTATAACGCACAGGCCGGATAAGGCACTTACGCCGCCATCTGGCAATGCCTGATGGCGCTGCGCTTATCAGGCCTACAACGCTTATCAGGCCTGCATGCCACGGAAAATCAAATCACACCCTGCGCCAGCATCGCGTCGGCCACTTTGACGAAGCCTGCGATATTCGCCCCGCGAACATAGTTGGTATGTTTGTTTTCGCCGCCGTATTCCACACAGGCATGATGAATATCCAGCATGATGTGGTGCAGACGCGCATCCACTTTCTCGGCTTTCCAGCTCATTCGCGCGGCGTTCTGCGCCATCTCCAGACCGGAAGTCGCCACACCGCCTGCGTTGGCCGCTTTACCTGGCGCGAACAGCACGCCGGCTTCAAGGAACAGATCGGTGGCTTCAATGGTGGTTGGCATATTGGCGCCTTCCGCCACTGCTTTCACGCCGTTGGCGATCAGCACGCGCGCGGCGTCCACGTCGAGTTCGTTCTGCGTTGCGCACGGCAGGGCGATATCAACCGGCACTGACCACGGCTGTTTGCCTTCCATATAGGGCAGGCCGAACTCGCGGGCGTAATCCGCCACGCGCCCGTCACGGCTGGCTTTGATTTCGCACAGGCGCGCCAGTTTTTCTTCGGTGAAGCCGCTCTCATCCACGACGGTGCCGCTGGAGTCCGAAGCCGTCACCACACGAGCGCCGAACGCCATTGCTTTCTCGATAGCGTACTGCGCCACGTTGCCGGAACCGGACACCGCCACACGCATACCCTCAAAACCCAGACCGTGGCGTTTGAGCATCGCTTCGGTAAAGTACACCAGGCCATAACCGGTGGCTTCCGGGCGAATCAGGCTACCGCCAAACGAGAGGCCTTTCCCGGTGAACACGCAGGCGCTGTTGTTGGAGAGCTTACGCATCATACCGGCCATAAAGCCCACTTCACGTCCGCCCACGCCGATATCGCCAGCAGGTACGTCAGTGTCTGGCCCTAAATGGCGATAGAGCTCCGTCATCAGCGCCTGACAGAAACGCATCACTTCGCCTTCGCTCTTGCCTTTAGGATCGAAATCGCTGCCGCCTTTACCGCCGCCCATCGGCAGCGTGGTCAGCGCATTTTTAAACGTCTGCTCGAAGCCGAGGAATTTCAGGATCGAGAGGTTAACGGAAGGATGAAAACGCATCCCACCCTTATACGGGCCGATGGCGGAATTAAACTGTACGCGCCAGGCACGGTTAACCTGCACCTGGTTACGATCGTCCACCCACACCACGCGGAACTGGATCACGCGTTCTGGCTCGACCAAACGTTCCAGCAATGACATCTGACGATAACGAGGATTTTGCTCAAGGAAAGGCCACAGCGTGGTCATTACTTCACGAACGGCCTGCGCGAACTCGGTCTGATTGGGGTCACGCTGTTGAACATGGTTTAGAAACGACTCCAGAGAACATGTCTGATCCATAGATATAAGAACCTCTTATGTATTGATATGGTTATATTTATAATGTTGTGTTTCGTGTTTATGCAGTTTTTGACTATACCACCAGCAGTGTGACGGTAAGCAAGAAAAAAAATGGCGTGCCAGGGAAATTAATAACGGCGCGCGCGTCATAATAAAAAGCGATGGATGGAGTGGCTAAAGTTTCAGTCGCTTACGACCGTTATACTGAAGGTAGGCTTCATAACAAGGAAACGCTATGCATCGTTTATTTATCGCGGCAGCAGCGGCGATGGTCTCTTTTGCCGCGCTGGCGAATCAGCATTATCGCCCGGATGTGGAGGTTAACGTCCCGCCCGAAGTGTTCAGCTCCAGCGGGCAGCGTGCGCAGCCCTGCAATCAGTGCTGCGTCTACCAGGATCAAAACTATTCGGAAGGGGCGGTGATTAAAGCCGAAGGCGTGCTGCTGCAATGCCAGCGCGACGAAAAAACGCTCAGTACGAATCCGTTGGTCTGGCGTCGCGTAAAGCCATAAACGCCTCTAACAGCGGAATGTCCGCAGGCGCAAGCGGGTAACGCAGCGCCTCTTTTGGCAAACACCAGATCATGTTCTGGTGATAATGCGCGGTGACGGCGCCGGTAAACGCCGGGACGTGCCAGGCGTGCAGATGGATCAGCCGGCCAGAGACTTCGCGCTGATGGCTGGCGATATAGCGCCCGACAACCGCCTCAATACCCAACTCTTCACGCAGTTCGCGAATCAACGCCTGAGGCTGCGTCTCACTGGACTCCACTTTGCCTCCGGCAAACTCCCACATACCCGGCTGATCGGCGTGTTCCGGGCGTTGAGCCAGCAATATTTTGTCGTCACGCTCAATGATTGCGGCGACGACATCAATGGTTTTCATCATATTCATCAAGGTTCAACAACGGAAAGTGACATACTATCCTTATCTTTGCGTGACCTAAAGTCTTCAGGAGCAAGCGTTGAACGATCTACAACCCTGGGTTAGCCCATTGACCCATATCCCTTCCAGTCTGAAACCTCTCGTCGCTACGCAGAAAAAACATTACGGCGACGTTCTGCACCCCACGCGCTGGTGGGGGCGAATGCCGTTTCTGTTCTGGCTGGTGGCGCTGTTTGTCGGGTTTCTGGAACGTAAGCGCGCGCGGGTAACGCCGGTGATGCGCGCGTTGTTGATGACGCGCGTTTCGCAGGTGTGCCATTGCGCCTTCTGTGTGGATGCCAACAGTTTACGTCTGGCCGAACGGAGTGGGGCGCTGGATAAAGTACAGGCCGTTGCCGGGTGGCAATCGTCCACGCTGTTCAGCGAGGAGGAGCGTGTCGCACTGGCTTATGCCGAGGCCGTGACCGCCACGCCGCCGCAGGTTGATGAGGCGCTCAAGGCGATGATGAAACGCTATTTTACTGACGACGCGATTACCGAAATGACGGCGCTGATCGCCTTTCAGAACCTGTCGGCGCGTTTTAATGCCGCGCTGGATATTCCTTCGCAAGGGCTGTGTGACGCATTGAAGGGGGCGCCACATGTTTGACCGGCATCTGCACCCACGGGTTAAACCGCTCCTGCACCGCGGTGCTGCGTATCTCGATAAACCGGCGATCACCCCGGACGGCCTGACGCTGTTCGGATTTGCCATTGGCGTGCTGGCGCTGCCGTTTCTGGCGCTGGGCTGGTATCTGGCCGCGCTGGCGGCCATTGTGCTGAATCGCCTGTTCGACGGGCTGGATGGCGCGCTGGCGCGGCGCAGAGGGTTAACCGATGCGGGGGGATTTCTTGATATCACCCTCGATTTTCTGTTTTACGCGCTGGTTCCGTTTGGCTTTATTCTGGCCGCACCGGAACAAAACGCGCTGGCAGGGGGCTGGCTGCTGTTTGCGTTTATCGGTACGGGCAGTAGTTTTCTGGCGTTTGCGGCGCTGGCGGCGAAGCATCAGATTGATAATCCGGGCTATGCGCACAAATCGTTTTACTATCTGGGCGGGTTAACCGAAGGCACCGAGACAATATTGCTTTTTGTTCTGAGCTGCCTGTTTCCGCGCTATTTTCCCGTTCTGGCGTGGGTATTTGGCGCGTTGTGCTGGATGACCACCCTGACAAGGGTCTGGAGTGGCTACCTGACGCTGAAGGTTATCCGGCCTGGAAAAAGAGCCTCCCTGTAGGCCTGATAAGCGCAGCGCCATCAGGCGCATTACGACTACTTACTGCTGTCCGGGCCGCGCTCGCCGGTGGACACCGGATTTTTCGGATCGCTGCTCCATTCGTACCAACCGCCGTCATACACGGCGACGTTTTTCCAGCCCATCGCCCGCGCGTACATAAACGTTTCGGAGGCGCGCCAGCCGGTGCCGCAATAGTAGGCAACGTGCTGATCCGGCAGGATATCCCACTGCTTCCACATGGCGGCGATATCCTCTGCGCTGCGCATGGTGCCGTCCGGGTTATGGAAATCCTCCATATGCGTGGAGTCGCTGCCCGCATGTCCCCAACGCGCGCCGGCAATTTCGCCTTTTGGCTTGATATAGCTGTATCCGCTGGTGGTGCCGATAAATTCCGGCCAGGAACGGATACTGACCAGCGATGCGTCCTGACGGTGCAGCAGGGCGCGGGCTTGTTCCATATCCAGCATTAACTGCGGCTGCGCCGGGATCGCCACGCCAAAGTCGGGTTCCGGCTTCACGTCAGCCGGCATGCCGCGTTCAACCGGCAGACCCGCATCGGACCAGGTTTGCCAGCCGCCGTCGAGCAGACGAACATCCTTCACGCCCGCATAGAGCATAATCTGCGCAACGCGCGCCGCAGCGTATACGTCGCGGCCATACAGAATAACCGTCGTGTCATGGCGAATACCGTGTTTCGCCAGCATCGCTTTCAACTGCGCGTCAGAGACTTTATTCCACAGCGGTTCGCTTTCCACCTCATTGGTGTCGATGTATCCGGCGCCGGGAATATGGCTGAGCAGATAATATTTCGGCGCGCCCCAGCCTGCTTCAATCACCTTCCAGTCTCCCGCCGGTTTAGCCGTAACCGGCTGGTTTTGTTGAAGGGCATGCAACCACTGTGGGTATGCTAATTGCTCGAAGTGAGGGAGCTTTTGCAGTCGGGAAGGATCGGTCAGTGCATCGCTCAGCGTAGCAATCTGGCTGAAGCCTGCCTTCTGTAAACGTGATTTCACCGCCTGTACGCCACTGTCATTGCCATACAGCGCCAGCGGGGCGTCTTTCCTGAGCTGATGCCGTTGCAGCCAGGCGGCGAGCTGCTCGTCGCTCATTTTATCAAGCCAGGAGGCTGACAGATTCAGTGC
The DNA here is from genome assembly GCF_030333125.1 of Citrobacter sp. CK206. Lineage (NCBI taxonomy): Bacteria > Pseudomonadati > Pseudomonadota > Gammaproteobacteria > Enterobacterales > Enterobacteriaceae > Citrobacter > Citrobacter sp. CK206. Next base: position 163,278 of record NZ_JAOWGM010000029.1, on the reverse strand, counting down.
GGAAGGTTCGTGACCGGAAGGGCCATTAAGGGTTTGCGGCCAGCCGTTGTAAAAAGCGCTCTGGCGCGTATCAATTGCGGCGCCCTGTTTTTGCTGTAGCTGGCTGAAGGTAAGCGACTGCGCCATATCAGCAGCCCAGGAGGAAGCGCAGGCGAGTCCTGAAGCCAGTGCCAGCGCGGTCATTTGAGAAACACGTTTCATCGAATAGCCCGACGTTAAAATAAGAGGGCGCCATTCTCTGCTGGCTGGCAGGGAAAAACTTTGCGTTAACGCAGTTTGTCGGCATATTCACGCCCACGCCTCCATCTGGAGTACCGTGCCGCCGGCAGGAACATCCTGGATATCGTGCGTCACCTGTACCACCGGAATATTTTGTTGCCGTACTTCGGCAAAGACCCACCGGCGGAAGGTGTCGCGGCGCCCGGCGTCCAGTCGGCTGAACGGCTCATCCAGCAGTAATGCCTGCGGTTGCGCCAGTAACGCGCGAAGCAGGGCCACCCTGGCGCGCTGGCCGCCGGACAATGACGCCGGATCGCGGCGGCTGAACCCGTCCAGCCCGGCGCGCTCAAGAGCATGTCGCACTTCCGTTTGTCTGGCCGCCCCTTTTATTGCGGCAGGCAGCGCCAGCAGTAGGTTCTGCCCGACGCTGAAATGGTCAAACAGCAGGGCATCCTGAAACAAAATACCGATTTGACGTTGCGCGGTGGGGAGCGTATCGATGCGTCGTTCGTTGAGCCAAAGCTCGCCGGAGGCCTGAAACTGAGACGGCAGTGCGCCGACCATCCACGAAAACAGCGAAGACTTTCCGCTACCGGAAGGCCCCATTAACGTGACAATGTCACCTTTTTTGACCTGAAAGGCGACCTGATTCAATAAGCGATGATTGCCCAGGCGCAGCGTGAGATGTTGAACGATGAGCATTAGCGGAGTCCTTGACGATAGTGGCCAATGACGCGTGAACATAGCGCCGTCAGCGCGAAAACCAGCAGGGGTAACAGCAGTTGCCATAGCGCCTGCGACGCAAGAATTGTGGTACTGCCGCCGCTGCTGAGCGCCACGGCTTCTGTGGTGAGCGTAGGATAGCGTCCGGCGCCCAGCCAGAGTGTCGGCATGTATTGGGCGATGCTGACGGAAAAGCCGACCGCGAAGGCAAACAATGCGGGGCGCAGTAAAAGTGGGCACTTGATGCGCCAGAAGATACGAACCCGCGTCCAGCCCAGCGTTTGCGCGATCAGCACCAGCCGTGGGTCAATGCGCCGCCAGGCGGGTTTGAGGACGAATAACATCCACGGGATAACCCACAGCAGGTGCCCCCAGATAACGGTAGCGTACTGGCCGTCTTGCCCGGCGAGCAGCGCCAGAGTGTATTGCCCGGCGACCAACGGCAGCGCAGGCAGCAGTATTGGCAGCCAGACCCAGCGGTGCCCGGTTTGCGGCCCCCATTCCAGCCATAAGAACAGCGTCATCAACCCCAGCACGGCGGACGCCAGCCCCATTTGCAGGCTGTTCACCAGCGCTTCGCGGTTCACCGACGCGGGTTCAGCCATACAAGCCAGCAGCGCCACGCACAGCATGCCGCTTAACGGCAGCGTCAGCGCCAGCGTTTTTCCGCTTCTGCCTGATAAGCGCTGGCGGCGAAGACCGTTGATGGCAGGAAGGGTACGTTGCCATCCCCGCCAGATGAGATAGCCGAACAGAGCAAAAAGCATAAGCAACGCCACGAGCAGTAAACTGGCGAGAGCGCCTTTGGCCTGTTGGTCGGCGTCGCCCTGGCTCAACCATTGCCAGCTTAACACTGCCAGCGTAGGTGGATTGCCCGGCCCCAGAATCATCGCGACATCCACTGCCGATAATGACCAGGCGACAATCGCCAGCATCACCGCGCCTAATCCAGGCGCAACGGCGGGTAACAGCAGCCAGCTCAGGCATTGCAGACGGCTGTAGCCCAGGGTATCCAGCACGATGACCTGCTGTGAAAGCTGTTTTTCACTTAATAATGCCGACAGGACCCAGAGCAGAAAGGCGCTCTCTTTGACGGCCAGCGTGAGCCCAAGCCCGATGCCATAGCGATCCATCTGCGGCGTGAGCGAGGGGAAAAGGCGATAAAGCATCCCGCCTTCGGCAAAAAGCAGCAGGGCGCTGGCGGCAAAGGCCACATGAGGAATGGCCAGTAGCCAGGGGAGGCGGGCGCAAAGACGCGCCCATTTTGCGCCAGGCCACAACGCGACGACGATCGTCAGCGCAATAGCCAGCGCGCCGGTTGCCGCCAGGGTGACGGAGACCAGCGTTGCCCGCAGCGCCTGCGGAAGCTGCGGATCGCTAAACAGCGCCAGCCAGTGCGTAGCGGAGAGCGCGGGCGTGATAAGCGTGAATGCGGCAGGAACCAGCGGCAGCCAGATGACCGCCATCACGCCCCAGACCAGCAGGGTTACTGCGTACCGTAGCGGCGTAGCCATGCCTGTTCCAGCGCGTTCACCCATGCGGAATGCGGTTCCGCCAGCGTAGGCGGCAACCCGTCAGGAATGCGCGACTGTAACGCTTCCCGCTGCCCGGCGGGCAGCTTATGCGGATCAAGCACGGAAGGATCGCCCCAGAACGCCGGATCGGCTTTGCGCAACTGCGCGTCGGGGGAGAGCAGGAAATTGGCAACCACCTTTGCGCCTGCGCTGGCGCGGGCGTTCGCCGGGATCGTGACAAAATGCACGTTGCCAATCGTGCCTTGTGAAAAACCGAAACTGTAGCTGGTTTTGGGCAGTTCGCCGCTGGCGATCTTTTGCTGCGCATGAGCGGGATTAAACGTCAGAGACAGGCGCAGCGAACCGGCTTGCAGCAGCGCGTCCATCCGGGCGGGAGAGGGAGGGAAGTCTTTTCCCTTCCGCCACAGGCTGGGATGCAGCGCATCGAGGTATGCCCAGAGCGGCGCGGTGACGGAATCGAACGTCGCGTCATCCGGCGCGACCCTGAGCGCATCCGGTTGAGGGGTTAACGCCAGTAACAGCTGTTCCAGAAACGCCGTCCCGGTAAAATCCGGCGGCCGTGGATAGGTGACCGTACCGGGATGGGTTTTCGCAAAAGCGAGTAGCGCCTGCGGGCTTTGCGGCGGCTGCGGCGTAATATCCCGGTTAGCAATGAAGGTTAACTGCGCGCCGCCCCAGGGTGACTCCGCCCCTTGCGTCGGCATGGAAAAATCCTCGCGTACCGGTTTGCGCGTATCGACATAGCGCCAGTTTGGCAGCGTTTCCGCCCAGTGGGTTTGCAGCAGTCCGGCTTCTTTCAGCGTGCGGAAGTTCTCGCCATTTACCCACAGCAGATCGACGGAACCATCGGTTTTACGCCCGGCGGCGGACTCAGTCTGAATGCGTTTCACGGCATCGGCGGCATCCGCAAGCCGGACAATCCTGAGGTTAATGGCGTAATGCGTTTTCATCTCGCTGCTGACCCAGTCGAGATACTGATTAACGGCATTGTCGCCGCCCCAGGCGTTAAACCAGACGGTCTGGCCTTTGGCTTCATCTTTCACCGCCTGCCAGTTTTCGACGGCTTGCACATGGCCCGTCAACAGCAGACCCGCCAGTAATAGAGTACGACGCATGATCGCTCCTGAAATTAGGATCGTAAAAAACGCTTAACCAGCCAACGGGAGGCCAGTGGTAACAGCCCCAGCAGGGCAAAGGCCGCCAGCATACCGGGGGAAATAATGTCGCGTATTGATGTCAACTGGCTGAGCTGGCGTCCGGCGTTGAGATAAATCACCGTTGCCGGAAACATGCCCGCCTGACTGATCCACCAGTATTGACGTACGCGGATTGACGTCAACCCGGCGAGTAAATTAACAAGAACAAAGGGGAACAGCGGCATTACGCGCAGCGCAAACAGATAAAAGGCGCCGTCGCGCGCCATGCCATGATTTACGGTTTGCATCTGGCGTGCGAACCGGCGGGAGATCCACTCCCGCAACAGGTAGCGGCTGGCCAGCATGGCGAGCGTAGCGCCGAGGGTTGACGCGAAGGAGACCAGCAGCGTTCCTTGCCAGAGTCCGAATAGCGCGCCGCCGAGCAGCGTCAGCAGCGCAGCGCCGGGAATCGATAAGGCCGCCACCAGCGTATAGACCAGAAAATAGAGACCGGCGCTCAGGAATGGCGACTGTTGCTGCCAGGCCGCCAGCATCGTGTGATAGCGTTTCAGGGTATCAAGGGAGAGAAAACCGGGAGGCAAAGCCCACACCACCCCGGCGATACAGATGATTAAAAAACCTGAGAGCAGTCGTTTTTTCGCGTTCACCTGTGTTTATCAGACCCGGAATTTTGCCCAGACGGGCGCATGGTCGGACGGTTTTTCCATGCTGCGGATTTCATAGTCAATGCCGGTTTCAACGCAGTGTTCGGCCAGCGGATTGCTCGCCAGCAGCAGGTCGATGCGCAGCCCCCGGTTGTCGTCGAAACCTTTTGAGCGGTAATCAAACCATGAAAATTTATCGACCGTTTCCGGGTGCGCGTGACGGAAGGTATCCACCAGCCCCCAGTTAATCAGGCGATCCATCCACTCGCGCTCTTCCGGCAGGAAGGAGCACTTACCGGTACGCAGCCAGCGTTTGCGGTTCTCTTCGCCAATGCCGATGTCCAGATCGGTTGGGCTGATATTCATATCCCCCATGATCAACACCGGATTGTCGCGTTTCAGTTCGTTGTCCAGGTAGTTTTGCAGGTTCTGATAAAACTGCGCTTTTGCCGGAAATTTCAGCGGGTGGTCACGGCTTTCGCCCTGCGGGAAATAGCCGTTAATGACGGTGATACTGCCCAGCGGTGACGGGATCTCCGCCATGATGATACGGCGCTGCGCCTCTTCGCCGTCGTCGGGAAAACCACGGCGCACAGAAACAGGCGTCTCTTTGGTCAGTAGCGCGACGCCGTAATGGCCTTTCTGTCCGTGATAGAAGACGTTATAGCCGAGCTTTGCTACCTCTTCAAGAGGGAACATATCGTCGTGAACTTTTGTCTCCTGCAAGCCGATCACGTCAGGCTGGTGCTTGTCGACAATGGCTGACAGTTGATGAGGACGGGCGCGCAGGCCGTTGATATTAAAAGAGACAAATTTCATAGTCGCTGCCACTTTGCAAGGTGAATAGTGCAAGGATGGTAGCAGAAATTAGACGGGCTGACTGCCACTTGTCGCGCGAATCAAACGATAACTGCCAATGGCCTTAACGATGGAGCAAAAACTGCACTGTTTCAGGGCGGAGTGCGTCATAACGATGCAATAATTTCCGATAAATTTCGTCTACGATCACAATTCCAGAATTATATTTGGCGACTGAATAATATTTCGATTTTTCCTCTTATTTGTTCTTTTCTTCGCAAATATATTCACTTTTTATGCGGCAATAGTGAATACCGGCGGGTTGTAACCCGTTGATTTTTCGTTTCCAAAACCGGTTTATGCATTTTTTCCTCTGGCTGGCACGAACAGTGCAATCTACATTTACAGCGCAAACACTCATTTTATTAACATATAAATAACTTTTTATTTACCGGAAGAGGTCGCTATGTCTCTGTCAATTACGCGTGAAAATTTTGATGAATGGATGATGCCGGTCTATGCCCCGGCACCTTTTATTCCGGTTCGTGGAGAAGGCTCACGCCTGTGGGATCAGCAGGGGAAAGAGTATATCGACTTCGCCGGGGGAATTGCGGTGAATGCGCTCGGCCATGCGCATCCGGCTTTACGCGAGGCGTTGAATGAGCAGGCGAGCAAATTCTGGCATACCGGAAATGGCTACACCAACGAGCCGGTGCTGCGACTGGCGAAGATGCTGATTGACGCCACCTTTGCTGAACGCGTCTTCTTCTGTAACTCCGGCGCGGAGGCCAACGAAGCGGCGCTAAAACTGGCGCGTAAGTATGCGCACGATCGTTTTGGCACGCATAAAAGCGGGATTGTGGCATTCAAAAATGCCTTTCATGGCCGCACGCTGTTTACCGTCAGCGCAGGCGGGCAGCCCGCGTATTCACAGGATTTCGCTCCGCTGCCGCCGGATATCCGCCATGCCGTGTATAACGATCTCAACGCGGCCAGCGAACTGATTGATGACACGACATGCGCGGTGATCGTGGAGCCCATGCAGGGCGAAGGGGGCGTGCTTCCGGCCACGAAAGCATTCTTACAGGGGTTGCGTGAATTGTGCGACCGACACAATGCCTTGCTGATTTTTGATGAAGTACAAACGGGGGTTGGGCGTACCGGCGAGCTGTATGCCTACATGCATTATGGCGTCACCCCCGATCTGCTTACCACTGCGAAAGCGCTGGGCGGCGGTTTCCCCATCGGGGCGCTGTTGGCCACTGAAAAATGCGCCAGCGTGATGACGGTAGGCACTCACGGAACCACCTACGGCGGCAACCCGCTGGCTTCTGCGGTGGCGGGAAAGCTGCTGGAAATCGTCAATACGCCGGAAATGCTGAACGGCGTTAAGCAACGCCATGACTGGTTTGTCGAACGCCTGAACGCCATAAATGAACGCTTCGGATTGTTCAGTGAAATTCGTGGACTGGGGCTGCTTATTGGCTGTGTTCTGGAGGCTGAGTTTGCCGGAAAAGCTAAACTTATTTCACAGGAAGCCGCAAAAGCCGGAGTGATGGTGTTGATTGCGGGCGCTAACGTGGTGCGTTTCGCACCTGCGTTAAACGTCAGCAAAGAGGAAGTGGCAACCGGGCTGGATCGCTTTGCGCTGGCCTGTGAACGCATCAAAGCAGGAGGTTCGTCATGATGGTGATCCGCCCCGTCGAACGACGTGATGTCAGTGCGTTGATGCAGCTTGCCAGTAAAACCGGCGGCGGCCTGACCTCTCTGCCAGCAGATGAAGCGACGCTGACGTCGCGTATTGAGCGCGCGCTAAAAACGTGGCGTGGCGAACTGCCGAAAAGCGAACAGGGGTACGTGTTCGTGCTGGAGGACAGCGATACGGGAAGCGTTGCGGGAATTTGTGCGATTGAGGTGGCCGTGGGGTTGAACGATCCCTGGTACAACTATCGCGTTGGCACGCTGGTGCATGCTTCTAAAGAGCTGAATGTCTATAACGCGCTGCCGACGCTGTTTCTCAGTAACGATCACACCGGGAGCAGCGAACTGTGCACGCTGTTCCTCGATCCCGACTGGCGTAAAGAGGGCAACGGCTATTTGCTCTCTAAATCACGCTTTATGTTTATGGCGGCGTTTCGCGACAAATTTAATGAAAAGGTTGTGGCGGAAATGCGCGGCGTGATCGACGAACACGGCTACTCGCCGTTCTGGGAAAGCCTGGGAGAACGCTTTTTTTCTATGGAATTCAGTCGGGCAGACTATTTATGCGGCACCGGGCAGAAGGCGTTTATTGCTGAACTGATGCCGAAGCACCCTATTTACACCCATTTCTTATCGGAAGACGCGCAGGCGGTGATTGGCGAAGTACATCCGCAAACGGCGCCGGCCAGAACGGTACTGGAGAAAGAAGGTTTCCGCTACCGCAACTATATCGACATTTTCGACGGCGGCCCGACGCTGGAGTGCGACATTGATCGGGTTCGGGCAATCCGTAAAAGCCGCCTGCTGGACGTGGTGGAAGGCCAGCCCGCGCCGGGCGAGTTTCCGGCGTGTCTGGTCGCCAATGAAAATTATCATCACTTTCGCGCCATGCTGATTCGTACCGACCCGGATACGCAACGTCTGGTGCTGACTGCGGCGCAACTTGATGCGCTCAAATGCCACGCGGGAGATCGCGTTCGTCTGGTACGTCTTTGCGCTGAGGAGAAAACCGCATGACTTTATGGATAAATGGCGACTGGGTAACTGGTCAGGGGGAGCGCCGGGTCAAAACGAATCCGGTGAATGGCGAAGTGCTCTGGCAGGGCAGCGACGCGGATGCGACACAGGTCGCTGAGGCTGGGCGTGCGGCGCGTGCGGCGTTTCCGACCTGGGCCAGGCTGCCTTTCGCCGCGCGGCAGGCCATCGTGGAAAAATTTGCCGCCTTGCTGGAGGTTCATAAAGCGGAGTTGACGGCAATTATTGCGCGAGAAACCGGGAAGCCTCGCTGGGAAGCGGCGACGGAAGTGACGGCGATGATCAATAAAATCGCTATCTCGGTGAAGGCATACCATGCCCGGACGGGAGAACAACAAAGCGAATTGCCGGACGGGGCGGCGACATTGCGCCATCGTCCGCATGGCGTGCTGGCGGTGTTTGGCCCGTACAATTTCCCCGGCCATTTACCCAACGGCCATATCGTTCCGGCGCTGCTGGCCGGAAATACCCTGATTTTTAAACCGAGCGAGCTAACGCCGTGGACTGGCGAAGCGGTGATGAAACTGTGGCAACAGGCGGGGTTGCCGCCTGGCGTACTCAACCTGGTGCAAGGAGGGCGCGAAACGGGACAGGCGCTCAGCGCGCTGGACGCGCTTGACGGCCTGCTCTTTACCGGCAGTGCGAATACGGGGTATCAGTTGCACCGTCAGTTATCCGGGCAACCGGAAAAAATCCTGGCGCTGGAAATGGGAGGGAATAACCCGCTCATTATTGAGAATCCAGAGGACATTGATGCGGCGGTACACCTCACGATTCAGTCGGCGTTTGTCACCGCCGGACAGCGCTGCACCTGCGCCCGCCGTTTGCTGGTGAAACGCGGGGAACAGGGCGACGCGTTTCTGGCGCGCCTGCTGGAGGTGAGTCAGCGTTTAACGCCGGGTGAGTGGGATGATGAACCGCAGCCGTTCATCGGCGGGCTGATTTCCGAACCGGCTGCGCGTCATGTGTATGAGGCCTGGCAGCGTCTTGAGGCGATGGGCGGACGAACGCTGCTGGCCCCACGTATGCTGAAAGCGGGAACGTCCTTGTTGACGCCGGGCATTATCGAAATGACCGGCGTGAAGCAGGTCCCGGATGACGAAGTGTTTGGCCCGTTACTGAGCGTCTGGCGCTATGAGCGCTTTGATGAAGCCATTCGTATGGCGAATAACACCCGCTTCGGTTTGTCGTGCGGGCTGGTGTCTCCCGATCGTAAGCAGTTCGACCAGCTACTGCTGGAGGCGCGTGCGGGTATTGTTAACTGGAACAAACCGCTGACCGGAGCGGCCAGCACGGCGCCGTTTGGTGGCGTTGGCGCGTCGGGGAACCATCGCCCCAGCGCCTGGTATGCAGCAGATTATTGCGCCTGGCCGATGGCGAGCCTGGAATCGCCGACGCTTGTACTGCCCGATTCGCTCAGTCCGGGGCTGGACTTCTCTCGCGAGGAACCGGTATGAAAGCGCATGAAGTGAATTTTGACGGTCTGGTGGGGTTAACCCACCACTATGCCGGGCTGTCCTTTGGTAATGAGGCGTCGATACAGCACCGCTTTCAGGTGTCGAATCCCCGCCTGGCGGCGAAGCAGGGCTTACTCAAGATGAAAGCGCTGGCGGATGCGGGATTCCCTCAGGCGGTCATCCCCCCGCACGAGCGGCCGTTTATTCCCGTGCTTCGTCAGCTAGGTTTTAGCGGGCAGGACGAGCAGGTGCTGGAGAAAGTGGCGCGCCAGGCGCCTCACTGGCTCTCCAGCGTCAGCTCCGCTTCGCCGATGTGGGTGGCGAATGCGGCGACGGTATGTCCTTCAGCGGACGCGCTTGACGGCAAAGTGCATCTGACGGTGGCGAACCTGAACAACAAATTTCACCGCGCGCTGGAGGCGCCGACCACGGCGTCTTTGTTGCGGGCCATCTTCCGCGACGCGCAGTTTTTCGCAGTGCACGACGCGCTGCCGCAGGTGGCGCTGCTGGGGGATGAAGGCGCTGCCAACCATAACCGGCTCGGCGGTGATTATGGCGCGCCGGGCATTCAGCTGTTTGTCTATGGGCGTGAAGAGGGCGTCGACACGCGTCCGGTGCGCTATCCGGCGCGGCAAACCCGCGAGGCCAGTGAAGCGGTGGCGCGTCTTAACCAGGTGAATCCGCATCAGGTTATCTTTGCCCAGCAGAACCCAGACGTTATCGATCTCGGCGTATTCCACAACGATGTGATTGCGGTGTCGAACCGCCAGGTGCTGTTTTGCCATGAACAGGCGTTCGCAAAGCAGGGCGAGCTGATGCGCCAGCTCCGGTCGCGCGTGGCGGGATTTATGCCGCTTGAGGTGCCAGCCAGGGAGGTTTCCGTGCAGGATGCCGTCGCCACGTACCTGTTTAATAGTCAGCTTTTAAGCCGCGATGACGGCTCGATGGCGCTGGTTCTGCCGCAGGAGTGCCGGGAACATGCCGGTGTGTGGCGGTATCTGAACGCGTTGCTGGCGGCTGATAACCCCATCAGCGATCTGCGCGTGTTCGACCTGCGCGAAAGTATGGCGAACGGCGGCGGCCCGGCCTGTTTACGCTTGCGCGTGGTATTGACCGAGGATGAGCTGCGGGCGGTGAATCCGGCGGTGATGATGAACGATACCCTGTTCAGCACGCTCAATGACTGGGTGGATCGTTATTATCGCGACCGCCTCACCGCCGCCGATCTGGCCGATCCGCAATTGCTGCGTGAAGGGCGGGAGGCGCTTGATACGCTGACGCAACTGCTTAACCTGGGATCGGTGTATCCCTTCCAGCAGGAGGGCGCAGGGAATGGATAACTTTCTGGCGCAGACGCTGGCAGGAATATCCCCCGATATTACGCAAGGGGAAACGGAGAGCTTTCACTGGCGCTGGCAGATGCCTGGTGTGCTTGAACTTACGCCTGCCGTTGAGGTTGACCGCGCTCTGGTACTCTCTGCGGGCATCCACGGCAATGAAACGGCGCCTGTGGAAATGCTAGACGCACTCCTTTCGGCGCTGTTTGAAGGGAAAATCCCCCTGCGCTGGCGATTGCTGGTGATTCTGGGGAATCCTCCGGCGCTGGCAGAGGGGGTACGCTATTGCCATAGCGATATGAACCGTATGTTCGGCGGGCGCTGGCAGATGTTCGAGGAGAGCGGGGAAACGCTGCGCGCCCGCGAGCTGGAACAACTGCTGGAGGATTTTTATTCCCGCCGCAAAACGCGGATACGTTGGCATCTCGATCTGCATACTGCGATTCGCGGCTCCCGCCACGTTCGGTTTGGCGTTTTGCCGCAACGGCCGATCCCCTGGGATGAACACTTTTTGTCATGGCTGGGGGCGGCAGGGCTGGAGGCGCTGGTTTTTCATCAAACGCCGGGCGGCACCTTTACGCATTTTAGCTGTGAGCATTTTGGCGCGTTGTCCTGCACGCTGGAGCTGGGCAAAGCGCTGCCGTTTGGGCACAACGATCTGACGCAATTTACCCCCACCGCGCAGGCGCTGGCAACGTTGCTGGCGGGAGAAAAGCCGATGGAAGGGGGAACGAGGCCGGTTCGCTATCGCGTGGTGGCGCAAATTACACGCCGCAGCGATGCGTTTGTTCTCTGTATGGATAACCAGACGCTGAATTTCACGCCGTTCAAAGAAGGAACGCTACTGGCGCAGGATGGCGATGAGCAGGTGATCGTTACCCATGATGTTGAATATGTTCTCTTTCCTAACCCTAATGTGGCCTGTGGTTTACGCGCTGGCCTGATGCTGGAAAAACTCGCGTAATTATTTCTCCCCTCAGGCGAACGTCTGAGGGTCTTATTTTTGTGTGCTATCGCGATTTATTACGGATTAATCCTGGTAAACTGCTTTATTAATAGTCATCGGTCAGGTATAGTTCTTCATATTTCCTGCAAAATCATCCGCTTGCAATAAAATATTGCAACTCTCCTCGATTTATTCTTTTTTTCTTCATAATTGACGAAAAATTGTTTTTTACACTTTCATTGTTTTACCGTTGCTCTGACTAATTGACGATTAAGGCGGTAAAGTTTATCTCGTCAACACGGCGCTACGCCGAAAGAATAACTGAAAGGAAGGACATAGATTATGCGTAAATTAACTGCACTGTTTGTTGCCTCTACCCTGGCGCTGGGCGCTGCGAACCTGGCTCACGCGGCTGATACCACTACCGCTGCTCCGGCAGATGCGAAGCCGATGATGCACCACAAAGGCAAATTCGGTCCGCATCATGACATGATGTTCAAAGATTTGAACCTGACCGACGCGCAGAAACAGCAAATCCGCGACATTATGAAAGGTCAGCGTGACCAGATGAAACGTCCGCCGCTGGAAGAGCGCCGCGCAATGCACGATATCATCGCCAGCGACAGCTTCGATAAGGCGAAAGCCGAAGCGCAGATTGCGAAGATGGAAGAACAGCGTAAAGCCAATATGCTGGCGCACATGGAAACGCAGAATAAGATCTACAACATTCTGACGCCGGAACAGAAAAAACAGTTTAATGCCAATTTTGAGAAGCGTCTGACAGAACGTCCGGCGCCGGAAGGTAAAATGCCAACACCCCCTGCTGAGTAATCCCTCAGCGTTACGCTAACGCATTCAAGACCGCCGGTCCTGTTCACAACATCTCTTCTCGATGTGGACAGGATCGGCGGTTTTTCTTTTCTTCTCGTTAAGGTAAATCTTCACTGCTGCCGATAACAACAATGTGCCATATTATGGCGCTGCGTCCTTCTCGGGAGTGATAATGGAATACTTTGATATCCGTAAAATGCCGGTAAACCTCTGGCGCAATGGTGCGGGCGAAACGCGCGAGATTTGTTGTTTTCCTCCGGCGACGCGGGATTTTCACTGGCGCGCCAGTATTGCGTCTATCGCCGGGAACGGGGAGTTTTCCCTTTTTCCTGGGGTTGAGCGCGTTATTACGTTACTGGAAGGCGGAGAGGTGATGCTGGAAGGCGTGAATACGTTTACCCATACTCTCAAGCGACATCAGCCATTCACGTTTGCAGGCGATAGCGTTGTGAAAGCCACGCTGTCGGAAGGGCAAATGTCGATGGATCTCAATATTATGACCCGACGCGATCGTTGTAAGGCGAAGGTCAGGGTTGCCGATCGCACGTTTACGACCTTCGGTTCGCGCGGTGGCGTTGTGTTTGTTATTAGCGGCGCCTGGCAACTGGGAGACAAGCTCCTGACCGCCGATCAGGGCGCCTGCTGGCATGACGGGAAACACACGTTACGGTTGTTGAAGCCAGAAGGACAGCTGTTGTTTAGCGAGATTACGTGGTTGCCGGGTTATACGCCGGACACCGTCCAGTAAGTGCAACAGGACGGCGCCCGATGGCGCTTTGCTTATCGGGCCTACGGGCGTTATGCAGCGATGTAGGCCGGATAAGACGGCACGTTCGCGCCCGATGGCGTTTCGCTTATCGGGCCTACGGGCGTTATACAGTGATGTAGGCCGGATAAGACGGTACGTCGCCATCCGGCGATTATGATTTCTTCCAGAAATCGTCAAATACTGTAATGGGTGTGCGACGTTTGTGTTCCGTTCGGATATACCAACCTTCGATGATTTTCGCGACGCTGGCATCCAGCGTTTTCCCTTCCAGATAATCATCAATGTTGTCATAGGTGACGCCCAGCGCCGCTTCGTCCGGCAGAGAAGGGCGATCGTCTTCGAGATCCGCCGTTGGCGCTTTCTTATATAAATGTTCCGGGCAACCCAGCGCGGCGAGCAGCTGTTTTCCCTGGCGCTTGTTCAGACGGAAAAGCGGGTTAATATCGGTACCGCCATCGCCATATTTAGTGAAGAAACCCGTCACCGCTTCGGCGGCATGATCGGTGCCGACCACCACACCGTTGGTCATTCCGGCGATACTGTACTGTGCCTTCATGCGTTCGCGGGCTTTTTCGTTGCCGCGAACAAAATCGCTTAATTCAATGCCTGCTTCACGCAACGCCTGCTCGCTGGCCAGAACGGCGCCTTTAATATTGACGGTCAGGACTCTGTCCGGCTGAATAAACGCGATCGCATCCTGACAATCCTGCTCGTCGGCCTGCACGCCGAATGGCAGACGCACGGCAATAAATTGCAGGGCGTCGTTCCCTGTCTCTTCACGCAGTTCAGTAATTGCGGTCTGGCACAATTTGCCCGTCAGCGTCGAATCCTGCCCTCCGCTGATACCCAGTACCAGGGATTTCAGGAAGGGATATGTTTTCAGGTACGCTTTCAGGAAATCTACGCTACGGCGAATTTCCTCTTCTGCATTAATGTGCGGTTTTGCGCCAAGCGCCCGGATTATCTCTTGCTGTAGCGTCATTTAACCCCTCCGAAGATTTTCAGAATAAATATACTGCGTTAAAGCTAACGCTTTGCTCTCTAAACGACAAGACTCCACGGCCTGAGTGGCGCAATTTACGGCATTAAAACGACATCGTTTTGTTTAATTGGAATTTTCTGAAAGATTTGTTGCATCGATTGTGGGCTTGAAAAAAGCCCTGATGTATTCCAGGCTTATATAACACGCTGATAAACAAGAGGACGGAAAATGAACAAGAATATAGCAGGAATTCTGAGTGCAGCGGCGGTAATGACTATGCTGGCAGGGTGTACGGCGTACGATCGTACAAAAGACCAATTTGTCCAGCCTGTAGTAAAAGATGTGAAAAAAGGGATGAGCCGGTCGCAGGTTGAGCAGATTGCCGGTAAGCCTTCATCTGAAGTGAGCATGATTCACGCGCGCGGTACTTGCCAGACCTACATCCTGGGTCAACGTGATGGTAAAGCTGAAACCTATTTTGTCGCGCTGGATGACACTGGTCATGTGATTAACTCCGGCTACCAGAGCTGTGCAGAGTATGACACCGATCCGCAGGCTCCGAAGCAGTAACAACTGTATATTGCCTGAGCATATGTATGAACCGGCCTGTGTGCCGGTTTTTTTGTTCCTGGGATAATCTTATTTATTGTCGCGAAATATTTGCCTGAAATGTGAGAGGGGTCATAACACCAGGTCAATGAGAGACAATTTTGTTAGTCAAAGAAATACCATCCGCCAGTTCTATCCCGTATACTCATTTCAGCCACCTAAAAAAGTAAATTCGGTTACGCAAGTTGTCCAGTGCATGGATGCAGGTTAAGGCTTGCGGAATGGCTGGCTAACAGATAATCGCATATGAGGATCGTTTTTATGGAAAAGAAACACATTTATCTGTTTTGTTCTGCGGGCATGTCGACTTCTTTACTGGTATCGAAGATGCGCGCTCAGGCTGAGAAATATGAAGTGCCGGTTATTATTGAAGCATTTCCTGAGACGCTGGCAGGAGAAAAAGGTCTTTCAGCGGATGTCGTGTTATTAGGCCCACAAATTGCTTATATGTTACCCGAAATTCAGCGTTTGTTACCCAATAAACCTGTGGAAGTGATTGACTCGCTGCTGTACGGCAAAGTCGATGGTTTAGGCGTGCTTAAGGCTGCTGTCGCAGCAATTAAAAAAGCCGCCGCAAATTAATTTTTTGTTTTAATTTTTCCCGTCAAAGAGTTATTTCATAAACATTCACCGCAATATTTTATTGCGGTATTTAAGGGTATTTTTCTATGAGTAACGTCATTGCTTCACTTGAAAAGGTACTCCTTCCTTTTGCTGTTAAAATAGGAAAGCAGCCGCACGTTAATGCAATCAAAAACGGCTTTATTCGCTTAATGCCGTTAACCCTTGCGGGGGCCATGTTTGTATTAATCAACAACGTTTTCCTGAGCTTTGGGGAGGGGTCGTTTTTTTATTCTTTAGGCATTCGGCTTGATGCTTCCACCATTGAAACATTGAATGGCTTAAAAGGCATTGGCGGAAACGTCTATAACGGTACGCTCGGTATTATGTCGTTAATGGCGCCGTTCTTTATCGGAATGGCGCTGGCGGAAGAGCGTAAAGTTGATGCGCTGGCGGCGGGGCTGTTATCCGTGGCGGCCTTTATGACCGTTACGCCATATAGCGTAGGCGAAGCTTATGCGGTTGGCGCGAACTGGCTGGGCGGTGCGAATATTATCTCCGGTATTATTATCGGTCTGGTCGTGGCGGAAATGTTTACCTTTATTGTGCGCCGCAACTGGGTCATTAGATTACCGGACAGCGTCCCGGCGTCGGTTTCCCGTTCATTCTCGGCGTTAATTCCTGGCTTTATTATTCTCTCCATTATGGGGATCATTGCGTGGGCGCTGGCGAACTACGGTTCTAACTTCCACCAGATCATTATGGATACCATTTCTACGCCGCTGGCATCGCTGGGCAGCGTGGTTGGCTGGGCCTATGTGCTGTTTGTTCCGCTACTGTGGTTCTTTGGTATTCACGGCTCGTTGGCATTGACCGCGCTGGACAGCGGTATTATGACCCCGTGGGCGCTGGAAAACATCGCCATCTATCAGCAGTTTGGTTCCGTGGATGCGGCGCTGGAAGCCGGGAAGACGTTCCACGTCTGGGCGAAACCGATGCTCGATTCCTATATTTTCCTCGGAGGGAGTGGCGCGACGCTGGGTCTGATTATCGCTATCTTCCTGGCCTCGCGTCGTGCGGATTACCGCCAGGTAGCAAAACTGGCGCTGCCGTCCGGTATCTTCCAGATTAACGAACCGATTCTGTTCGGCCTGCCGATTATTATGAACCCGGTGATGTTTATCCCGTTCATTCTGGTTCAGCCGATTCTGGCCGCCATTACGCTGATTGCGTATTACCTGGGGATTATCCCGCCGATTACCAACATCGCGCCGTGGACGATGCCAACCGGTCTGGGAGCGTTCTTTAACACCAACGGCAGCGTTGCCGCTCTGCTGGTCGCACTGTTCAACCTGGGCGTCGCGACGCTGATTTATCTGCCTTTCGTGGTTGTCGCCAACAAAGCGCAGAATGCAATTGAGCAAGAAGAAAGCGAAGAAGAAATCGCTAACGCACTGAAATTTTAAATTTAATCCGGCATGGTCTCCCCATGCCGGGCTGAACCAGAGGAAAACGTATGTTGGATCTCGAAAACGTAGCGGGTACGCCGTCAGAGGCTGAAGAACTCGAAGAAGTGGTGATGGGGCTTATCATCAACTCCGGTCAGGCGCGCAGCCTGGCTTATGCGGCGCTGAAACAGGCCAAGCAGGGTGATTTTGCTGCGGCAAAAACGATGATGGAGCAGTCGCGGATGGCGCTCAATGAAGCGCATCTCGTGCAGACGAAACTGATTGAAGGCGATCAGGGCGAAGGTAAAATGAAAGTCAGCCTGGTGCTGGTTCATGCTCAGGATCACCTGATGACGTCGATGTTAGCGCGGGAACTGGTTACAGAGTTAATCGAGCTTCACGAGAAGCTGGAACAGTGAGGAATAAATGATGCAGCTACAGGTTAACGCACCGGAGATCGCCACCGCTCGTGAGCAACAGCTTTTTAACGGCAAGAATTTCCATGTGTTTATCTATAACAAAACTGAGAGCATCAGTGGGCTGCATCAGCATGATTATTATGAATTTACCCTGGTGTTAACGGGGCGCTACTATCAGGAAATCAACGGTAAACGTGTGCTGCTGGAGCGTGGTGATTTCGTGTTTATCCCGTTGGGATCGCACCACCAGAGTTTCTATGAGTTCGGCGCCACGCGTATTCTTAACGTTGGTATCAGTAAGCGTTTTTTTGAACAACACTATCATCCTTTATTACCGTTTTGTTTTGTTGCGTCTCAGGTATACCGGGTCAACAGCGCTTTTCTGACTTATATTGAAACGGTTATCGCGTCGCTGAACTTCCGGGGAAACGGGTTAGATGAGTTTGTAGAAGTGGTCACCTTCTACATCATTAACCGGCTGCGCCATCACCGTGAAGAGCAGGTGATTGACGATATTCCGCAATGGCTGAAAGCGACCGTGGAGACAATGCACGACAAAACGCAGTTTGGTGAAAACGCGCTGGAAAATATGGTGCACCTGTCCGCAAAATCTCAGGAGTATCTGACCCGCGCAACGCAGCGTTATTACAGCAAAACGCCAATGCAGATTATTAATGAGATCCGTATTAATTTTGCGAAAAAACAGCTGGAAATGACCAACTACTCCGTAACGGATATAGCGTATGAGGCGGGTTACAGTAGCCCAAGTCTGTTTATTAAAACGTTTAAAAAGCTGACCTCATTTACACCGAACAGTTATCGTAAAAAATTAACTGAATTTAATCAGTAAACAATATTGACCTGACAACACGATTTTATCGCTTGCCCTGAATAGCGCGGGACGTCCGCGCCATACCTGACGAACGGGCAGAGCGTAATACACGCCAGTGTTTTTACACTGAAGGGAGAAAGTATGAGCCAGAAATTAAAAGTCGTCACGATTGGTGGCGGGAGCAGCTACACCCCTGAATTACTGGAAGGTTTTATTAAGCGTTATCATGAATTGCCGGTTTCTGAATTATGGCTGGTGGATGTTGAAGACGGAAAAGAGAAACTGGATATTATTTTTGACCTCTGCCAGCGCATGATCGACAAAGCCGGTGTCCCGCTGAAATTATACAAAACGCTGGATCGTCGCGAGGCTTTGCAAGGGGCGGATTTCGTCACTACGCAACTGCGCGTGGGTCAGCTGAAAGCCCGTGAACAGGATGAACGCATTCCGCTAAGTCACGGGTATCTGGGGCAAGAGACCAACGGCGCAGGCGGCCTGTTCAAAGGGCTGCGCACCATCCCGGTTATCTTTGATATCGTGAAAGATGTCGAAGAACTGTGCCCGAACGCGTGGGTCATTAACTTCACGAACCCGGCTGGCATGGTGACAGAAGCGGTTTATCGCCACACCCGCTTTAAGAAATTCATCGGCGTATGCAATATCCCCGTGGGGATGAAAATGTTCATCCATGACGTGCTGGCATTGCAAGACAGCGACGATCTGTCGATCGACCTGTTTGGCCTCAACCACATGGTGTTTATTAAAGACGTACTGGTGAATGGCGAATCGCGCTTTGCTGAACTGCTGGATGGCGTGGCGTCCGGGCAGTTAAAAGCGTCAACGGTGAAAAATATTTTTGACCTGCCGTTTAGCGAAGGGCTTATTCGCTCGCTGAATATGCTGCCGTGCTCCTACCTGCTTTACTACTTCAAGCAAAAAGAGATGCTGGCGATTGAAATGGGCGAATACTATAAAGGCGGCGCGCGCGCTCAGGTGGTGCAGAAGGTTGAGAAACAGCTCTTCGATCTTTATAAAAATCCAGAGCTGAACATCAAACCGAAAGAGCTGGAGCAGCGCGGTGGGGCTTACTATTCCGACGCCGCATGTGAAGTGATTAACGCTATCTATAACGATAAGCAGACGGAACACTACGTTAATATCCCGCATCATGGTCATGTGGATAATATCCCTGCTGACTGGGCGGTGGAGATGACCTGCACATTAGGGCGGAATGGGGCGACGCCGCACCCGCGCATCACGCATTTCGATGAAAAAGTACTGGGCCTCATCTATACCATCAAAGGGTTTGAAGTCGCAGCCAGTAAGGCGGCGCTGAGCGGTGAGTTCAATGATGTGCTGTTAGCGCTTAACCTGAGCCCGCTGGTGCACTCCGATCGCGATGCGGAAACCCTGGCGCGGGAGTTGATTCTGGCCCACGAGAAGTGGTTGCCGAATTTTGCGGAATGCATCGAGAAACTCAAAGGCGCACAACACTAACAGAGGTTGGGTATGGAACGCTTATTGATTGTGAATGCGGATGATTTTGGCCTGAGCAAGGGACAAAACTACGGCATTGTCGAGGCTTGTCGGAATGGCGTTGTGACGTCCACAACGTCGCTGGTCAATGGTGAAGCCATCGACCATGCGGCGCAATTGTGCCGTGACGTGCCGAAACTGGCGGTGGGGATGCATTTTGTGCTCACCTTAGGGAAGCCGCTGACGGCAATGCCGGGTTTGACGCGTGAAGGGCTGCTGGGAAAATGGATCTGGCAAATGGCCGAGGAAGAGACCTTGCCGCTGGATGAAATTTCGCATGAGCTGGAGTGTCAGTATCAGCGTTTTATCGACCTTTTTGGCCGTGAGCCGACGCATCTGGACAGTCATCACCATGTGCATATGTTCCCGCAAATTTTTCCCATTGTGGCACAGTTTGCGGCAGAACGCGGCGTTGCTCTGCGTATCGATCGCCAGTCGGTGCTTAATGCTGACGATCTGCCGGTAGCGTTACGCAGCTCGCAGGGATTCAGCAGCGAGTTTTACGGCGACGCTATTTCAGAAGCGCTGTTTCTTCAGGTGCTGGATGCCTCTGCTGACAGAGGCGAAAAGTCACTGGAAGTGATGTGTCATCCGGCGTTCATCGACAATATCATCCGTCAGAGCGCCTATTGTTACCCCCGCTTGACTGAGCTTGACGTGCTGACGTCTGCGTCGCTGAAGTATGCGATTGCGGAACGTGGGTATCGTCTCGGCAGTTTTCTTGATGTCTGACTCCTGAGTTTGCGGCGCATTGCTGCGCCGCATTTTTTATGCCGTCAGCCTGACGGCGCTTGTTTTACCCGCCCGTGACCAGACGCGGTGCGTCGCCATCAGCGTAAACCGCACATGCAAGGCGGGACGAACGGGGGCAAAATCAGCTAAGATAGTGTTTTTCTGATTTTTAGCATTTGCCTTTAGTGAAACAACTGATGATGAAACCTCTTCGCCAACAAAATCGCCCGGTTATCAGCTATGTTCCACGCGTGGAGCCCGCGCCGCCAGAACATGCGATAAAAATGGACGCGTTTCGTGACGTATGGATACTGCGCGGAAAGTATGTCGCCTTTATCTTAATGGGGGAGGCATTTCAGCGATCGCCTGCATTTACCGTTCCTGAGTCGGCGCAGCGATGGGCGAATCAGGTTCGCCAGGAAAATGAGATAGCCGAATAATTCGCATAAAAAAACCGCCTGATTAAGGCGGTTTTTTCATCACGCGGGATCAATGATGTGCCAGTTCGGCATCGTCTTCACTATCCAGAAGGGTTTTGTCCGTCTGCTTCAGCCACTGGCTGGTCAGCGTACCGGCAGTCATTGAGCCGCTCACGTTCAGCGCGGTACGACCCATATCGATCAGCGGTTCAACGGAAATCAGCAGCGCGACCAGCGTGACCGGCAGGCCCATCGCAGGCAGGACGATCAGCGCGGCGAAGGTGGCGCCGCCGCCGACGCCCGCGACACCGGCAGAGCTGACGGTCACAATACCGACCAGGGTGGCAATCCAGACCGGATCAAGCGGGTTAATACCGACAGTCGGCGCAACCATCACCGCCAGCATAGCTGGGTACAGGCCTGCACAACCGTTCTGACCAATCGTCGCGCCAAAAGAGGCGGAGAAGCTGGCGATGGATTCCGGTACGCCCAGACGACGCGTTTGCGCTTCCACGTTCAGCGGAATGGACGCGGCGCTGGAGCGGCTGGTAAAGGCGAACGTCAGAACCGGCCATACTTTACGGAAATATTTCAGCGGGCTAACGCCGTTGACGCCCAGCAGGATACCGTGCACCACAAACATGATGATCAGGCCAAGATAAGACGCGACCACGAAGCTACCCAGTTTGATGATGTCCTGTAGGTTAGACCCTGCGACGACTTTGGTCATCAGCGCCAGTACGCCATATGGCGTCAGTTGCATTACCAGGCGCACCAGCTTCATCACCCAGCTTTGCAGGGTATCGATAGCGATTAATACGCGTTCGCCTTTCGGCGCGTCGTCTTTCAGCAGTTTCAGCGCCGCGACGCCGAGGAATGCCGCGAAGATCACCACGCTGATGATGGAGGTCGGGTTTGCGCCGGTCAGGTCAGCAAACGGGTTTTTCGGCACAAACGACAGCACCAGTTGCGGCACACTGAGGTCGGCGACTTTTCCAACATAGTTGGTTTCGATGGCGTTCAGACGCGCGGTTTCCGCGCCGCCCTGCACCAGACCTTCCGCCGTCAGACCGAACAGGTTGGTGACCAGTACACCCACCAGTGCGGCAATCAGGGTAGTGAAAAGCAGCGTGCCAATGGTCAGAAAGCTGATCTTACCCAACTGAGACGCGTTATGCAGACGCGCAACGGCGCTGAGAATAGACGCGAAGACCAGCGGCATGACGATCATTTGCAGCAGTTGTACATAGCCGTTGCCGACGATGTTGAACCACTGAACGGAGTCTTTTAATACCTGACTGTCAGACCCGTAAACGGTGTGCAGGGCGAGACCGAAGATCACGCCCATCACCAGACCGACCAGCACTTTTTTTGCCAGACTCCACTGTTTGTGGCGGGTTTGCGCCAGCACGAACAGCAGTGCAACGAACACCACGATGTTCGCGATTAATGGAAAATTCATCCCCGTTCTCCTGATTTTTTTATACGTATCGCCGTGTGACAGCGATCCTGTTGGCGCAAGGTTAGCAGAACTGTGACCGACCTCTTATATTCAAATGGAATTGTTTATGCCAAAAATGACATTTATGCTGGTTTACTCAGCAATCTGGTGATTTATAAAGCGATCGAACTGCATTTGCAGCATATTAATCATCTGCGACGACCAACGCACTGCACTGTTTTCGGGCATTGTCTGCGGCATCCAGATAGCCCACACGAATAACGCCATGCATAAAAAACGCTCCAGTTGATTGCCTTTTTGCGGAACGAGGATCGGCAGACGAAAGCGCCAGCGGCAGGGCCAGAGCAGGGGAACGCCCGCCGGGGTCAACATATCGGCCAGAATATGGCTTAAATAACCGAGCACCATTCCTTGCAGGGCATCGGCCGGAATAATCCAGCTCTCCGGCACTTTCAGGTAGAAAAGGGCAAGCATAGCGAACACGGCGAACAGGCTGTGCGTAAACCCGCGATGGCCGAATGCGCGCGCGACAGGTTTTGATATCCATTTCAGACGCTGGCCAAGAAATGATTTTGGATGATCAATATCGGGCAGCAGGCAGGTCAGGATGGCCGAAGGGACAATATGCCACCAGTCGCCCTGAGCGAGAACCGGCGTCAATTCCGCATTTTTGGCAAACACTGCACAGGCAATGGAAAAAAGAAGGTGGCCTTCCGCCGTCATGATAAAACCCAATAAACTGTCAATTCATACAGTATAGGGTTTTTATACAGTAGGCGGAAGAGGTGACGTTGTAACTCTATGTCACAAATGACATGAATTAGCGCGCCAGCCAGCCGCCATCGACGGCGAGGGTATAGCCGTGAACGTAATCAGACGCCGAAGAAGCGAGAAAGACAACCGGGCCTTGCAGATCGGCAGGTGTGCCCCAGCGTCCGGCCGGAATGCGGTCAACAATCTCTTTGCTGCGTGCGGCGTCATCCCGCAGCTGCTGCGTATTGTTCGTCGCCATATAACCGGGAGCGATGGCGTTCACGTTGATGTGGTGCTCCGCCCATTCGTTCGCCAGCAACCGCGTGATGCCCAATACGCCGCTTTTCGACGCGGTATAAGAAGGCACGCGAATGCCGCCCTGGAATGAAAGCATTGAGGCGATATTAATAATCTTCCCGCCATCACCTTGCTTCAGGAATTGCCGTGCGACGGCCTGAGAGAGAAAGAACACGGATTTGAGATTCAAATTCATCACATCGTCCCAGTCTTTCTCGCTAAACGACAGCGCGTCTTCGCGGCGGATCGTCCCGGCGTTGTTCACCAGAATGTCGATTCGGTCAAACTGTTCGACCGTTTGCGCGACAATAGCCGGGATAGCGCGTTGCTGGCTCAGGTCGGCCTGGATCGCCATAAAACGGCGTCCGAGCGCCTCCACTTTTGCTGCCGTATCGTGGGGGACTTTGCGATTAACGCCGACGATGTCGCAGCCTGCTTCCGCCAGCGCCAGCGTCATTCCCTGCCCAAGCCCGGTATCGCATCCGGTCACTATCGCGACTTTACCTGCAAGACTAAACGCATCCAGAATCATGTTCACCTCGGCTATCGGTTTTTATCAGTTTTTGCCCTGAGAAAAGGATAGAAGAGGCGGTGAAGGAATACAATAAAAAATGAAACAGTGTTTTATAAAGCAGATGTGCGTAGCAAAACGGGCAATGTCGCCACCGCCCGTCGCTATTTAACCGCGCAGATGCGCTGCGGTCAGTTCAGCCAGCGAAGTCAGTTTGACGTTGGCAAGGGCGAAGCGCGGGTCGTGCTGGCCTTCTTCCGCCGGAACAACAATTGAGCTCATTCGCGCCGCTTTTGAGGCGACCATGCCGTTGACGGAGTCTTCCAGCGCAACACAGGTTAACGGGTCAACGCCCAGTTTGGCCGCGCAATCGAGGTATACCTGCGGATGCGGCTTGCTGTAAGGCAGTTTTTCCGCAGAGGCCAGGGCATCGAAACTTTCACGCAGATCAAACATGGTCAGCACCTTTTCCAGCATATGCAGGGGGGAAGCGGAGGCCAGACCGACCATTAACCCCTGAGATTTGCACAGCGCAACCGCTTCGCGCACGCCGGGGAGCAGCGGGCGAGTTTCTTCAACCAGTGAGATGGCGCGGGTAATGATTCGGTCAGTAACCGCCTGACGGTCTGGCCCATTCCACGGTTGTTGGGCGTACCAGAGGTCAACAACCATATCGATGCGTAAACCCAGCGTATCCGGGAGTTCATGGCGGCGGGTAATATCTACGCCTAAACTTGCCATGACCTCCAGTTCAGCTTGATCCCAAAGCGGTTCGGAATCGATCAGTAGTCCATCCATATCGAAAATTGCAGCAAGAATCTGACGCGGGGTTGACATTACAACCTCTCCTTTTGAGGTAAGAACACAATGGATTAAGCGCTTATTATGGCTAATGACGTATCATAGCGCCTTTAAAGAACAGGCGAAATTGGTTATCAGCAGGTAGACTTAGGCCAAAACGACGCGTCTTTATCAAGGGGAACTCATGACGTATCAACAAGCTGGACGCATTGCTGTCTTAAAAAGGATTCTGGGATGGGTGATTTTTATCCCCGCGCTTATTTCCACACTGGTTTCATTGCTGAAGTTTATGTATGAGCACAGCGAAAAGCAGGAAGGGATTAACGCGGTGATGCTTGATTTTACTCACGTTATGATTGATATGATGCGGGCGAATACCGCGTTCCTGAACCTGTTCTGGTATAACTCGCCGACGCCGGATTTTCAACACAGTCTGAACATTGTTTTCTGGGTGATTTTTGTGTTGATTTTCGTTGGCCTGGCATTGCAGGACTCAGGCGCCAGGATGAGCCGCCAGGCGCGTTTTCTACGCGAAGGGGTTGAAGATCAGCTTATTCTGGAAAAAGCGAAAGGCAGCGAGGGGTTGTCACGCGAGCAAATTGAGTCGCGCATCGTGGTTCCGCATCACACGATCTTCTTACAGTTTTTCCCGCTTTATATCCTGCCGGTGATTATCATCGTGTTGGGCTACGTTTTCTTTTCGCTTCTTGGATTTGTGTAGCAATGAAAAATGCCCGATAGCGCTTCGCTTATCGGGCCTGTGGTTCAGTGCATTTGTAAGCTGTCATCCGGCAAAATGGCTATGCCGCCAGCAACCTTTCCATCGCTTTTTGCGCCACCACCAGGTGTTGCCCGCCAAACAGTCTCGCCCGATTGAGCAGGGTATAGAGCTGATAGATCGGCTGGCGATCCAGAAAATCCAGCGGTAGCGGAGAAACAGACTGGTAGCCATCATAGATCTGCGGAGGTTGGTCGGTATGCAGCGGCAGCATGGCCAGATCGCACTCCCTGTCGCCCCAGTAACAGGCGGGATCGAAAATGTAGGGGCCATCAGGCCCAAGCGCGCAGTTTCCTGACCATAAATCGCCGTGCAGCAGCGAAGGCTGCGGCTGGTGTGAGGCCAGACGCTGCTGAACATGCTCAACGATCGCATCGATATTGCCAAATGCGATGCCTTTTTCTGCCGCCAGTTCGAGCTGCCAGCCAATGCGTTGTTCGGCAAAAAATGTTGACCAGCGTCGTTGCCAGGCATTGGGTTGAGGCGTGGTGGACAGGGCGTTATCAAAATCAAGGCCAAACTGAGGCTGGTCGCTCCATTCATGTAAATGGGCAAGTTGCTGACCGAGGATAAAGGCGTTGTGGGCATCCAGAGGACGGGGAGGGAGATAATCCATCACCAGAAAACTGTAGTCTCTGTCTGAGCCCTGCGCCCAGACTTTCGGGACGGTGACGGTTTTACTGCGGGAAAGCAGCTCCAGTTGGTCAGCTTCCGCCGTAAAGCCGGGAAGGAGCTCTCTTTCATCACATTTGACGAAAAAATCGCGTCCCGCATAGCGTAAATGCCATGCGGCATGGATCTCTCCGCCGGGCAGTTCATTACGCAGTTCGATTTCGCCTTCACCTAATTGCTCGCTTAAAAGACGACTGATAGCCTGCCACATGATGTCTCTCCCCATGTTGTCTGCCAGATCATAAGGTTAGCGCATAAATGCGGTGAAAAAACACGAGCTAACGCACACCGTAGACGCGTTTTTGCACAATGGCACTGATATTATCGGTCTTTAGTCCACTCCTCCCATGTCATGACCGATATTTCTGGTTTCTTATCTAAAGCGCTTTCCGCCAGCCCGGCAGTAAGCGCGGCGATCTCATCTTCGCTCAGGGCGCTGATAAAACCAAATGTGTTGGTACCCAGTTCATGTACATGCCCTTGCTCGTCGGTCATGGTGAGCAGAAAACCGCACCGCGTCAGATGGTTGTTCAACTCGTTAATCTCTGTCAGCGAGTCTTCATGAAATTTCACGGTTATGACATAGCGGATGACATCACCACTGGCCATAAATCACCTCTTTGTAATCACATGATTTTTTAGCATAGTCGGTTAATTCGTATGCTGATAGCTTTGCCGCTGAAACCCCCTCGTAATAAGGAGGGGGATGGCCGATCACTGAGAAAGCCAGGCGTAGATTTTCTGCGTATCGTCCCGGGAACACAGACGTGTTCCTTGATTCAACGTCGCCGCGCTGCCTGCCGAGACGCCGAAACGCACCATCTCTTCCAGCGAGGCGTTTTCCGCCAGTTTTAGCGTCATTGCGCCAACCATGCTGTCGCCCGCGCCGACGGTACTTTGACTTCTGACGGGAGGGGGAACAACCTGGACGCAGCTTTCGCTATCCACCGCTAGCGCCCCCTGCGGCCCCAGAGACACAACGACGCGGCGCGCTTTGCCGCTCTTCACGATTTCCTGCGCCGCTTTGCGCACATCGTCAGGCTGCGTAAGTTCGCGATTGACCAGCGCGCTCAGCTCTTTTTGGTTCGGTTTGACCAGTTCAATATTGCCGAGAGATAACGCCGCGTTGAGCGCATCGCCCGAACTATCAATAATGCAGCGGATGCCCTGTTTCTGCGCGGCGGCAATAAGCTGCGTCAGTTTTTCCAGCTTGACGCCGGGCGGCAGACTCCCGCTGATAACCAAAATGGCGCCGGATTCGATCTCCAGAACCTGTTCTTCAATCTGGCGAAATTCGTCATCATCGAGTGCCGCGCCGGGCATGACAAAGCGATATTGTTCCCCGCTGGACTCCACATGAACATGCAGGTTTTGTCGCGTCCAGTCTTTGGCGTCGATGGTGACGACGGGGACGTTTTCATCGGCCAGAAGTGCGACCAAATGTTCGCCGGTCGCGCCGCCTGCGGGGAAAATCGCGGTTGCGGTTCCGCCAAGATGGGCAATCGCGCGGGCAACGTTGATTCCGCCGCCGCCGGGTTCAAAAACGGGTGATGAACAGCGAAGTTTCCCTTCGGGATAGAGTTGTGGGGTGATTGTTGCGCTATCGAGAGAGGGCGCAAGTGTTAACGTATAGATACGTACCATCTTTACCTCCTGTTAGGCTGACTTCAGTCTGGCACTGAATGCCCGGAAAGGGAAGTAATTAACAATATGATTTACTGGATATTTATTTAAAATTACCGGGAGAAAGATATATAAATAAATATCTGCTTTGGGAACTCTCTTATTCAAAAAATGAAATAAGAATTCATTGCTATGTTATTCGAGCCTTTTTATAATTTGTTACCTTTCCTGGATCGTTTGTCATTGATCCTTATGAAAGTTTCCGGGACCGTAACGGTCTCTTTTTTTGTTGTACGGACTCTTTATAGATGAAGCTTTTGAAGACAGTACCCGCTGCATTAATGTTGGCAGGGGGCGTATTTGCGTCAATGCATGCCGCTGCTGATGATTCCGTTTTTACTGTCATGGATGATCCCGCCACTGCGAAGAAACCCTTCGAAGGTAACCTGAATGCGGGCTACCTTGCTCAGTCAGGCAACACGAAAAGTTCTTCTTTAACGGCTGACACCACGATGACCTGGTACGGTGCAACTACCGCCTGGTCGCTGTGGGGGAATGCCAGCAATACATCCTCCAACGATGAGCGCTCTTCGGAGAAATACGCGGTAGGTGGCCGTAGCCGTTTCAATATGACCGACTACGATTACCTGTTTGGCCAGGCAAGCTGGCTGACAGACCGTTACAACGGTTATCGTGAGCGTGACACACTGACCGCCGGTTATGGCCGTCAGTTCCTCAACGGGCCGGTGCACAGCTTCCGTTTTGAATTCGGTCCTGGCGTACGCTATGACGAACATACCGATGGCAAAACCGAGACCCAACCGCTGGGCTACGCTTCCGGTAGCTACGCCTGGCAGATGACGGATAACACCAAATTTACGCAGGGCGTGTCCGTTTTCGGCGCTGAAGATACCACCCTCAACTCAGAGACGGCGTTGAATGTCGCGATCAACGAGCATTTTGGTTTAAAGGTGGCTTATAACCTGACCTGGAACTCCGAACCGCCCGCAACGGCGCCGGAACATACCGATCGCCGCACGACGGTATCGTTAGGGTATAAGATGTAATCGCCTGCCGGGTTGTTTTAAACACGACCCGGCTTTTTAAATTAGCGTTTTTATCGCGATTGCGCGCTAAGTGAAATTATATTTATATTTTCCGTGGCGAATGCCATTCATAAAAACGCGTTGAACGTGCATATTATTGATGCTTTCTATTCATTCGCAGGAATTAACTTTCGGCGAACGCTTCGGATATTAGCCCCAAATCATCGCCGCCCAGCGGAGCAGCAACATTGCGCCGCAAATGAGGAGCAATACGACAACCATCTTCCAGTGTTTTTTGGCAAAGCGGTTTGTTGGCATTTTCTCTCTTCCTGTCAAAATCGGACTGATGCTCCCAGTGTAACAAAAGCGATGGCGCGTCAGGGAATTGATTTACATCATACAGTTCGGCGTGATTGCGGCTTTGATCGGCAGTCAATGCCGTGTACACTGTCAAACGGTGTTATCAAAAAACGGGTGTAGGTCCAGTCTTGCCATTCAGGCGGGCCGTGACATATTTCGCAGAGTGAAGCGGGAATCAGCCCATAACTTTTTGATAATTTTAAATATTGAAACTTTGTATGTGATCTTTCGTGTGGGTCACCACTGCAAATAAGGATATAACATGCCTGTTATTACTCTTCCTGATGGCAGCCAACGCCATTACGACCACGCTGTAAGCCCCATGGATGTTGCGCTGGACATTGGTCCAGGACTGGCGAAAGCCTGTATCGCAGGTCGCGTTAATGGCGAACTGGTTGACGCGTCCGATCTCATTGAAAACGACGCTCAGCTGGCAATCATCACCGCGAAAGATGAAGAAGGTCTGGAGATCATTCGTCACTCCTGCGCGCACCTGTTAGGGCACGCGATTAAACAACTTTGGCCGAACACCAAAATGGCTATCGGTCCGGTTGTCGATAACGGTTTTTACTATGATATTGATCTCGACCGTACGTTAACCCAGGAAGATGTCGACGCGCTCGAAAAACGGATGCACGAGCTTGCTGAGAAAAACTACGACGTCATTAAGAAGAAAGTGAGCTGGCACGAAGCGCGTGAAACCTTCGTGAAGCGTGGCGAAACCTATAAGGTTTCTATTCTTGATGAGAATATTGCGCATGATGACAAGCCGGGCTTGTATCATCATGAAGAATATGTCGATATGTGCCGTGGCCCGCACGTGCCGAACATGCGTTTCTGCCATCACTTCAAACTGATGAAAACCGCAGGGGCATACTGGCGTGGCGACAGCGACAACAAGATGCTGCAACGTATTTATGGTACGGCGTGGGCGGATAAAAAATCCCTGAACGCCTATCTGCAACGCCTTGAAGAAGCCGCCAAGCGCGACCACCGTAAAATCGGTAAGCAGCTTGACCTGTATCATATGCAGGAAGAAGCGCCGGGTATGGTGTTCTGGCATAACGACGGCTGGACTATCTTCCGTGAACTGGAAGTCTTTGTGCGTTCTAAGCTCAAAGAATATCAGTATCAGGAAGTTAAAGGTCCGTTCATGATGGACCGTGTGCTGTGGGAAAAAACCGGGCACTGGGAAAACTACAAAGATGCGATGTTCACTACCTCTTCAGAGAACCGTGAATACTGCATCAAGCCGATGAACTGCCCGGGCCACGTGCAGATCTTCAACCAGGGTCTGAAGTCCTACCGCGATCTGCCGCTGCGTATGGCGGAATTCGGTAGCTGCCACCGTAACGAACCGTCAGGCGCCTTGCATGGCCTGATGCGCGTACGTGGCTTCACCCAGGATGATGCGCATATCTTCTGTACTGAAGAACAGATTCGCGATGAAGTGAACGCCTGTATTCGTATGGTCTACGATATGTACAGCACCTTTGGCTTCGAGAAAATCGTCGTCAAACTTTCCACTCGCCCCGAAAAACGTATCGGTAGCGATGAAATGTGGGATCGTGCTGAGGCGGATCTGGCCGTTGCGCTGGAAGAAAACAACATCCCGTTTGAGTATCAACTGGGTGAGGGCGCATTCTACGGTCCGAAAATTGAATTTACCCTGTATGACTGCCTCGATCGTGCATGGCAGTGCGGTACGGTACAGCTGGACTTCTCTCTGCCGTCTCGTCTGAACGCCTCTTATGTTGGCGAAAACAACGAGCGTCAGGTGCCGGTGATGATTCACCGCGCGATTCTTGGGTCAATGGAACGTTTCATCGGTATCCTGACTGAAGAGTTCGCAGGCTTCTTCCCGACCTGGCTTGCGCCGGTTCAGGTAGTGGTGATGAACATTACGGATACTCAGTCTGAATACGTTAACGAATTGACGCAGAAACTACAAAATGCGGGCATTCGTGTAAAAGCAGACTTGAGAAATGAGAAGATAGGCTTTAAAATCCGCGAGCACACTTTACGTCGTGTCCCTTACATGTTGGTCTGTGGCGACAAAGAGGTAGAAGCAGGCAAAGTAGCCGTGCGTACCCGTCGTGGCAAAGACTTGGGCAGCCTGGACGTAAATGAAGTTATCGAGAAGCTGCAACAAGAGATTCGCAGCCGCAGTCTTCACCAACTGGAGGAATAAAGTATTAAAGGCGGAAAACGAGTTCAAACGGCGCGTCCTAACCGTATCAATGGCGAAATTCGCGCCCAGGAAGTTCGCTTAACAGGTCTGGAAGGCGAGCAGCTTGGTATTGTGAGTCTGAGAGAAGCTCTGGAAAAAGCTGAAGAAGCTGGAGTAGACTTAGTCGAAATCAGCCCTAACGCCGAGCCGCCGGTTTGTCGTATAATGGATTACGGCAAATTCCTCTATGAAAAGAGTAAGTCTTCTAAGGAACAGAAGAAAAAGCAAAAAGTTATCCAGGTTAAGGAAATTAAATTCCGTCCTGGTACAGATGAAGGCGACTATCAGGTAAAACTCCGCAGCCTGATTCGCTTTCTCGAAGAGGGCGATAAGGCCAAGATCACGCTGCGTTTCCGCGGTCGTGAGATGGCCCACCAACAGATCGGTATGGAAGTGCTTAATCGCGTGAAAGAAGATCTGGCTGAACTGGCAGTTGTCGAATCCTTCCCTACGAAGATCGAAGGCCGTCAGATGATTATGGTGCTCGCTCCTAAGAAGAAACAGTAAGGCCTTCAAGTAGCAATTCCTGTGGAGCCTTCGGGCTTCACAGATTTTGTTCGCCTGGGTTTCGTTTATTAACAATGCGAAGTGGAAGTTATTAAAATGCCAAAAATTAAGACCGTACGCGGTGCTGCTAAGCGCTTCAAAAAAACCGGTAAAGGTGGTTTTAAGCACAAGCACGCTAACCTGCGTCATATTCTGACCAAAAAAGCGACCAAGCGTAAACGTCACCTGCGCCCGAAAGCCATGGTTTCCAAAGGCGATCTGGGTCTGGTAATCGCGTGCCTGCCGTACGCATAAGCCGTTAACGTTTTTTTTAACTTTTTTATGCCCGATAGATTTCGCATGTCGCAAGGCGGTTAACGCCGCGAAAATGTGAAAGATGAAGGGCGAATCAGAATAGATACAGGAGAGCACTATGGCTCGCGTAAAACGTGGTGTAATTGCACGCGCACGTCACAAGAAAATTTTGAAACAAGCCAAAGGCTACTACGGTGCGCGTTCTCGCGTATACCGCGTTGCCTTCCAGGCAGTTATCAAAGCTGGTCAGTATGCTTACCGTGACCGTCGTCAACGTAAGCGTCAGTTCCGTCAACTGTGGATTGCGCGTATCAACGCAGCAGCACGTCAGAACGGTATTTCTTACAGCAAATTCATCAACGGCCTGAAAAAAGCCTCTGTTGAAATCGACCGTAAGATCCTGGCTGACATCGCAGTATTCGACAAAGTAGCGTTCACCGCTCTGGTTGAAAAAGCGAAAGCAGCTCTGGCATAAGCCAGTGAAAAGAGGGAGCCTGGCTCCCTCTCTTTTATTTGTAGTGCAATCAATCAGTTGACAATTTATCCGTAACCCTTTTCAATAAAGGTTGTCCGGTTTTACCACACAAGGTAACGCAAGCATGAATGCTGCTATTTTCCGCTTCTTTTTTTACTTTAGCACCTGACTCCAGGAGGCTAGCGCGTGAAAGAAGAAACGAAAAACAGCGCGAAAAAGCCTCCTGATGGAGGCTTTTTTTGTACCTGAAATCGAGAGATTAAGTCCAACGAACCGGTGTCTTCACCGACACAATGAGGAAAACCATGTCACATCTCGCAGAGCTGGTTGCCAGTGCGAAGGCAGCCATTAACCAGGCGTCAGATGTTGCCGCGTTAGACAATGTACGCGTCGAATATTTGGGCAAGAAAGGGCATTTAACCCTTCAGATGACGACCCTGCGTGAATTGCCGCCAGAAGAGCGTCCGGCAGCCGGCGCGGTTATCAATGAAGCAAAAGAGCAGGTACAACAAGCGCTGAACGCGCGTAAAGCGGATTTAGAAAACGCGGCGCTGAATGCACGTCTGGCGGCGGAAACCATCGACGTTTCTCTGCCTGGGCGTCGTATTGAGAACGGTGGTCTGCATCCGGTAACACGTACCATTGATCGTATTGAAAGTTTCTTCGGTGAGCTTGGTTTTACCGTGGCGACTGGCCCGGAGATCGAAGACGATTACCATAACTTCGATGCGCTGAACATTCCAGGCCATCATCCGGCCCGCGCTGACCACGACACTTTCTGGTTTGATGCCACCCGCCTGCTACGTACGCAGACCTCCGGCGTGCAGATTCGTACCATGAAAGAACAGCAGCCGCCGATCCGTATTATTGCGCCGGGCCGAGTGTACCGTAACGACTACGATCAAACGCACACCCCGATGTTCCATCAGATGGAAGGGCTGATTGTTGACACCAACATCAGCTTCACCAACCTGAAAGGCACGCTGCACGACTTCCTGCGTAACTTCTTTGAAGAAGACCTGCAAATCCGTTTCCGTCCTTCTTACTTCCCGTTCACGGAACCGTCCGCAGAAGTGGATGTAATGGGCAAAAACGGCAAATGGCTGGAAGTGCTGGGTTGCGGGATGGTGCATCCGAACGTTCTACGCAACGTGGGCATCGACCCGGAAATCTACTCTGGCTTCGCGTTTGGTATGGGGATGGAGCGTCTGACCATGCTGCGTTATGGCGTGACCGATCTGCGCTCATTCTTCGAAAACGATCTGCGTTTCCTCAAACAGTTTAAATAAAGGCAGGGTAAAACAATGAAATTCAGTGAACTGTGGTTACGCGAATGGGTGAACCCGGCAATCGACAGCGATGCGTTGTCGGATCAGATTACGATGGCGGGTCTGGAAGTGGATGGCGTTGACGCCGTCGCCGGTGAGTTCAACGGCGTGGTTGTGGGTGAAGTGGTAGAGTGCGGCCAGCACCCGAACGCAGATAAACTGCGCGTTACGAAAGTGAACGTGGGCGGCGAACGCCTGCTGGATATCGTCTGTGGCGCGCCTAACTGCCGTCAGGGGCTGAAAGTAGCCGTTGCAACTATCGGCGCGGTTCTGCCGGGCGATTTCAAAATCAAAGCCGCTAAACTGCGCGGCGAACCGTCGGAAGGGATGCTGTGCTCCTTCTCCGAACTGGGGATTTCCGACGACCATAGCGGCATCATCGAATTGCCGGCGGATGCGCCGATCGGAACCGATATCCGCGAATACCTGAAGCTTGACGATAACACCATTGAAATCAGCGTGACGCCGAACCGCGCCGACTGCTTAGGGATCATCGGTGTGGCGCGTGATGTCGCTGTCCTGAACAAAATCGCGCTGGTTGAGCCGGAGATCGCACCTGTTGCAGCCACCATCAATGACACGCTGCCGATCGCGGTTGAAGCACCGGATGCCTGCCCGCGCTACCTGGGTCGCGTGGTGAAAGGCATTAATGTTAAAGCGCCTACGCCGCTGTGGATGAAAGAGAAGCTGCGTCGCTGCGGCATTCGTTCCATTGACGCTGTCGTTGACGTCACTAACTACGTACTGCTTGAACTGGGTCAGCCGATGCATGCCTTTGACAAAGACCGTATTGAAGGCGGTATTGTCGTGCGTATGGCCAAAGAGGGCGAAACCCTGGTGCTGCTGGACGGCACAGAAGCGAAGCTGAGCACCGATACGCTGGTGATCGCGGATCACCACAAAGCGCTGGCGATGGGCGGTATCTTTGGCGGCGAGCATTCCGGCGTGAATGAGGAAACGCAAAACGTGCTGCTGGAATGCGCGTTCTTTAGCCCGCTGTCTATTACCGGTCGTGCGCGTCGTCACGGTCTGCATACGGATGCTTCCCACCGCTATGAGCGTGGTGTGGACCCGGCGTTGCAGTACAAAGCAATGGAGCGCGCCACCCGCCTGTTGATCGACATTTGCGGCGGCGAAGCCGGTCCGGTTATCGACGTCACGAATGACGCCACGCTGCCGAAACGCGCGACCATTACGCTTCGTCGTAGCAAGCTGGATCGTCTGATCGGGCATCACATTGCCGATGAGCAGGTGAGCGATATTCTGCGTCGTCTGGGCTGCGAAGTGACTGAAGGTCAGGACGAGTGGAAAGCGGTCGCGCCGAGCTGGCGTTTCGACATGGAGATTGAAGAAGATCTGGTCGAAGAAGTGGCCCGCGTGTATGGCTACAACAACATTCCTGATGAGCCGATTCAGGCGGGTTTAATCATGGGGACTCACCGTGAAGCCAACTTGTCGCTGAAGCGTGTGAAAACCATGCTCAATGACAAAGGCTACCAGGAAGTGATCACCTATAGCTTTGTCGATCCGAAGGTTCAGCAACTGCTGCATCCGGGCGAAGAAGCGCTGTTGCTGCCAAGCCCGATCTCCATTGAGATGTCGGCGATGCGTCTCTCTCTGTGGACCGGCCTGCTGTCAACGGTGGTCTATAACCAGAACCGTCAGCAGAACCGCGTGCGTATCTTTGAAACCGGTCTGCGTTTCGTGCCGGATACCCAGGCAAATCTGGGCATTCGTCAGGATTTGATGCTGGCAGGGGTGATTTGCGGCAACCGTTATGACGAGCACTGGAATCTGGCGAAAGAGACCGTTGATTTCTATGATCTGAAAGGCGATCTGGAAGCGGTGCTGGATCTCACCGGCAAACTGGCCGACATTCAGTTCAGGGCGGAAGCGAATCCGGCGCTGCATCCTGGGCAGTCCGCGGCGATTTATCTGAAAGGTGAACGCATTGGTTTTATTGGGGTTGTTCATCCTGAGCTGGAACGTAAACTGGATCTGAACGGTCGCACTCTGGTGTTTGAACTGGAGTGGAATAAGCTCGCAGACCGCGTGGTGCCTCAGGCGCGCGAGATTTCGCGCTTCCCGGCTAACCGTCGCGACATCGCGGTGGTGGTCGCAGAAAACGTTCCCGCAGCGGATATTTTATCCGAGTGTAAGAAAGTTGGCGTAAATCAGGTAGTTGGCGTAAACTTATTTGACGTGTACCGCGGTAAGGGTGTTGCGGAGGGTTATAAGAGCCTCGCTATCAGCCTGATCCTTCAGGATACCAGCCGTACACTCGAAGAAGAGGAGATTGCCGCTACCGTCGCCAAATGTGTAGAGGCATTAAAAGAGCGATTCCAGGCATCATTGAGGGATTGAACCTATGGCGCTTACAAAAGCTGAAATGTCAGAATATCTGTTTGATAAGCTTGGGCTTAGCAAGCGGGATGCCAAAGAACTGGTCGAGCTGTTTTTCGAGGAGATTCGTCGTGCTCTGGAAAACGGTGAGCAGGTGAAACTCTCTGGTTTTGGTAACTTCGATCTGCGTGATAAGAATCAACGTCCGGGACGTAACCCGAAAACGGGCGAAGATATTCCCATTACAGCACGGCGCGTGGTGACCTTCAGACCCGGACAGAAGTTGAAAAGCCGGGTTGAAAACGCTTCGCCCAAAGAAGAGTAATCTGATCTAACTAAAAAGGCCGCTTTGCGGCCTTTTTTCTTTCCTGTGATGGTTACGCACCGTAAAATCAACATCATCCCTTTTCAGCTGAATGGAAAACATGCTGACTTTTGCCTGCCAACAACAGCGCCGTAATGTGCGCTGGTTATCCAGTCTGTCGGTGCTTATGCTGCTGGCAGTGGTATTAAGCCTGTGCGCCGGAGATCAGTGGATAGCCCCTGGTGACTGGTTCAGCGCCCGTGGTGAACTGTTTGTCTGGCAGATACGACTCCCTCGCACGCTTGCTGTTTTGCTGGTAGGCGCCGCGCTGGCGCTGTCAGGCGCGGTAATGCAGGCGTTATTTGAAAACCCGCTTGCCGAGCCCGGGTTGCTTGGCGTCTCCAACGGCGCTGGCGTGGGCCTTATTGCCGCGGTGCTACTGGGGCAAGGTCAGTTACCCGGCTGGGCGCTGGGGTTCTGCGCCATTGCTGGCGCGCTTATCATCACACTTATTCTCCTGCGATTTGCCCGTCGACATTTATCAACCAGCCGCCTGCTGCTGGCGGGCGTTGCGCTTGGCATTATTTGCAGCGCGATGATGACGTGGGCCATCTATTTTTCAACCTCCTTCGACCTGCGCCAGTTGATGTACTGGATGATGGGCGGATTCGGCGGGGTGGACTGGCAGCAGGCCTGGCTGATGATTGCCCTGATCCCGGTTTCACTCTGGATTTGCTGCCAGTCGCAGCCGATGAATATTCTGGCGCTGGGCGAAACGTCCGCGCGTCAGCTGGGGCTGCCGCTGTGGTTCTGGCGCAATTTGCTGGTGGTCGCTACGGGCTGGATGGTCGGCGTTAGCGTTGCGCTCGCGGGTTCGATTGGGTTTATCGGCCTGGTGATCCCACATATCTTACGGCTTTGCGGTCTGAGCGATCATCGCGCTTTGCTGCCGGGCTGTGCGCTGGCGGGGGCGATAGCTCTGCTGCTGGCGGATGTCATCGCCCGTCTGGCGCTGGCGTCGGCGGAACTGCCTATCGGCGTAGTGACGGCGACGATGGGGGCGCCGGTCTTCATCTGGCTATTATTAAAATCCAGGCGCTAGCCAAAATGAGAAACGAGGAAGTCATTAGTATGTGGCAACGGATGAAATGGGGTCTGTGTGTGCTGGCGGCACTCAGCGGTTCTGCGATGGCCGCACCGCTGACGGCGCAATACGTGTCGGCTATCGCGACGCAGGAAGAACAGCGTCTTCATGCCCGGATTGGCATTGCGGTACTTGATACGGCGACCAACAGTATCACCCATTATCGGGGAGAAGAACGGTTCCCGTTAAACAGTACGCACAAGCCGCTGTTATGCGCAGCGTTATTACGCGAAGTCGACAGGAAGGCGCTGGCGCTTTCTGCTTCAACGCAGTTTGAACCCTCACAACTGGTGGAGTATTCGCCGATTACTGAAAAACATGTGGCGCCAGACGCCATGAGCTGGGCGCAATTGTGCAGCGCGGCGGTAAGCTACAGCGATAACACGGCCGCCAATCTCATCGCCAGGAAGCTCAACGGGCCGCAGGCCGTCACGCAGTTTTTGCGTGATTCGGGGGATACAATAACCCGCCTCGATCGCTATGAGCCTGAACTGAACAGCGCCATTCCCGGCGATGAACGCGACTCCACGACGCCTGTCGCGATAGCGCAGACGCTCAATACGCTACTGCTGGGGAACGTGTTGCAGCCATCCTCAAGAGAGCAGCTTATGCAATGGATGCGGGACGACAAAGTGGCTGACGGTCTGCTGCGTTCGGTCTTGCCGGACGGCTGGAAAATCGCGGATAAAACCGGGGCGGGCGACAATGGCTCGCGTTCTATTGTTAGCGTTGTCTGGCCGACATCACAAAAACCTCTGCTCGTGGTTATCTATATTACACAAACTCCGGCGACAATGGCGCAGCGTGACGCCGCGATTGTCCGCATCGGGGAGTCGCTGTTTTCAACACTCGCAGTCTATGATTAAAAGCTGATATTTGATCACTCACATCCGCCTGTTATATGGGAGACGCTATGCAAGATACCATTCTCAACACTGAAGTGACGACGATCGACGGGGATGTCACCACGCTTGAGAAGTACGCCGGAAACGTACTGCTGGTGGTTAATGTGGCCTCGAAATGTGGCTTAACGCCACAATACGAACAGCTGGAGAATATTCAGAAAGCCTGGGCCGATCAGGGCTTTACGGTGTTAGGTTTTCCCTGCAACCAGTTTCTTGGTCAGGAACCTGGCACTGAAGAGGAGATTAAAACCTATTGCAGCACCACCTGGGGCGTCACATTCCCGATGTTCAGCAAGGTTGACGTCAATGGTGAGAACCGCCATCCACTGTATCAGAAGTTGATTGCCGCAGCGCCTGCCGCCGTTGCGCCGGAAGGTAGCGGTTTCTATGAGCGCATGGCGAGTAAAGGCCGCGCGCCGCTTTACCCGGACGATATTTTGTGGAACTTTGAGAAGTTTTTAATCGGCAGGGATGGACAGGTCGTACAGCGTTTCTCACCGGACATGACGCCTGAAGATCCGGGGATGGTGGAAAGTATCAAAATCGCGTTGGCAAAATAATGATCTCGTTGATGCAGTTACAGGATGTTGCCGAAACGACGCGTCTGGGGCCGCTTTCCGGCGACGTTAAGCCTGGCGAGATTCTTCACCTTGTTGGGCCGAATGGGGCAGGGAAAAGTACGCTGCTGGCGCGTATGGCAGGCTTAACCTTCGGGGAAGGCACCGTCATATTCGACGGCGCGTCGCTGGAGGCATGGCCTGCGGCGAAACTGGCTCAACATCGGGCCTATCTCGCGCAGCAGCAGAATCCCCCATTTTCAATGCCGGTCTGGCATTTCCTGACGCTGCATCAACCTGATAAAACGCAAACGGACCTGCTGAATGACGTTGCGCAGGCGCTTGGGCTGAGCGACAAGCTGGGGCGGAGCGCGAATCAACTCTCCGGCGGCGAGTGGCAGCGTGTACGTCTGGCGGCGGTGATATTGCAAATTCACCCTCACGCTAACCCGCGCGGGCAACTTCTGCTACTGGATGAGCCGATGAACAGTCTGGACGTTGCGCAACAAAACGCGCTGGATAGGCTGTTGAGCCAGCTATGCAGCCAGGGTATCGCCATCGTGATGAGCAGCCATGACCTTAACCATACTCTGCGCCACGCGCATCGCGCCTGGTTGCTGAAACAGGGGAAATTGATCGCCAGCGGGCGGCGTGACGAGGTGCTGACGCCGCCAAATCTGGCCCGGGCATACGGCATGAACTTCCGTCGGCTGGACGTTGAAGGCCACAGAATGCTCATATCAACCACTTAAGTTAAATGGGTTCTTGAAAAACACATAATTTCCACGCTAAATAGAAGCAAGAATAAAAAGATAGAGGATTCGTCCTGAATGCGCTTTTGGCTTCTTCTTATCGCAGCACTGTTTTTGGCAGGGTGTAGCAGCCATCGTGCGCCAGCACCTAACGCCAGGCTTTCGGATTCCATTATGGTTATCGCGGGCCTGAACGATCAGCTACAGTCCTGGAGAGGTACACCGTATCGCTATGGCGGAATGAGCCGTAGCGGGGTGGACTGCTCGGGATTTGTGTTGATGACGATGCGCGACAAATTTGATTTACAACTGCCGCGTGAAACGCGCCAACAGTCAAAAATTGGTACGGAAATCGACAAAGATGAACTGCTGCCCGGCGACCTGGTCTTTTTTAAAACCGGATCGGGGGAAAGTGGTTTGCACGTCGGCATTTATGATACCAACAATCAATTTATTCATGCGTCTACCAGCCGCGGCGTGATGCGCTCATCGCTCGACAATGTCTACTGGCGGAAAAATTTCTGGCAGGCGAGACGTATTTAATGCTATCGATGGTAAAGCGGATACCCAGCGGCCGCTTCATCATCTATATTTAAGAAATTGATTTCTCATTGTCTGAATGCCAGGGCTATCGTGAGTTATCAGAAATAGTTTTAACCCTACATTTTGCAAAAGTATTTTTAGTCAAAATGATTTATCCGGTGTCTTGCGGAAAATGCAAAACTGGATATTGGTTTATAATCGAGATAAGCTAAAAAAAGGACCCGGTTTACCGGCTAAAAAGGAAAAAATGAAAGCACCTCCAGTCGTATCAGAAATGACATCTTTCTTCGTTCTTTCTTACAGGATGCCGGATTACACCCATGCAGCGGGGCTGGCACAATGATTGTTTCACTGGACAACTTTTATCATTCTCACCTTTATTTTGTTCCTGCCCGAACCGAGAAAGAGAAACTCGTCGGTCTGGAGATTGTTGCAAACTTTGTCACTGAAGACGGTAATGTCCGTATGCCGACGGAGCTGGTCATGCCGCGCCTGTCAGCAGAAGAACAGCGTTGTCTGTTCGAAGAAAAACTCGCATTGCTGGAAACGTGCCAACATTTTTTTATTCAACATAAACTTATTGCCTGGATTAATTTAACGCCAGCCGTCGTCGCATCATTATTATCAGACGGAGAGTTTGTATCCCATGTAAGGCGCTTTCCATTTTTGGAACTGATGATTAATGAGAATTATCCTGAATTAAGTCTTGGGAAAGAGAATCAAATTCTGGCTGAGTTAGCCGGACGATTTCCCCTCATCCTTGCCAATTTCGGCGCTGGCGATACATCGATAAAAGCGATCTTTGATGGTCTCTTCAAACGCGTCGCGCTGGATAAAAACTTTGTCCAGCAAAGATCCGCAAGTCTTTCTTTTGAACCCTTTATGCAGGCTATTATTTCGCAGATATCACCGTGCTGTGATTCGATAATGATTGCGGGTATTGATACTGAAGAGATGCTGGCGCGGATATCATCAATGGGATTTAGCGCGCTGCAAGGATGTTTATGGCCTGCCGTGCCAGCGAGCCAGGTTACGACGCTGGTTCAGGGATAACCTTTTTATTTGCTGGTGTTTAAGCGGGTATTAACCGTCTACACTACAGGCAGGAGGCCCTATGACCCTGTCTTTTACATCCCGCTGGCGTGACGAACTGCCAGCCACATATACAGCACTTTCTCCAACTCCTCTGAGTCATGCCCGCCTGATTTGGCATAACGATGCGCTGGCGCAGCAGCTGGCGATACCACCTTCGTTGTTTGCTATGGAAAACGGCGCAGGCGTATGGGGCGGCGAGTCATTACTGCCCGGCATGTCGCCTCTGGCTCAGGTTTATAGCGGCCATCAGTTTGGCGTCTGGGCCGGCCAGCTCGGTGATGGACGCGGTATTCTGTTAGGCGAACAACTGCTGGCGGACGGCAGTACGCTTGACTGGCACCTGAAAGGCGCCGGACTAACGCCATACTCCCGCATGGGCGACGGGCGAGCAGTGCTGCGCTCAACGATCCGTGAAAGTCTGGCCAGCGAGGCGATGCACTATCTTGGCATCCCCACAACGCGGGCGCTGTCTATCGTCACCAGCGACACGCCTGTTTACAGGGAAACGGTTGAATCCGGCGCGATGCTCATGCGTCTGGCGCAAAGCCATATGCGTTTCGGTCATTTCGAACATTTTTACTATCGACGTGAGCCGGATAAAGTCCGTCAGCTGGCCGATTTTGCGATTCGCCATTACTGGCCGCAATTTCAGGCGGAAGAGGACAAGTATGCGCTCTGGTTCCGGGACGTTGTGGCGCGCACGGCGAGGTTGATTGCTGACTGGCAAACGGTAGGTTTTGCGCATGGCGTGATGAACACCGATAACATGTCTGTACTGGGGCTGACGATAGATTATGGTCCTTTCGGTTTCCTGGATGATTATCAGCCAGGGTTTATCTGTAACCACTCCGATCACCAGGGGCGCTATAGCTTCGATAATCAACCGGCTGTCGGATTGTGGAATCTGCAACGCCTGGCGCAAACCCTGTCGCCGTTTATGCCGGTCGATACGCTGAATGATGCGCTGGATGGCTATCAACTGGCGTTGCTCACGCGCTACGGGCAGCGCATGCGGCAAAAACTGGGCTTCTTTACCGAGCAAAAAGAGGACAATGCGCTTCTCAACGAGCTTTTCGCCCTGATGGCGCGCGAAGGCAGCGATTATAGCCGAACGTTCCGTATGTTGAGTCAGACTGAGCAACAGAGCGCGGCATCGCCGCTGCGTGATGAATTTATCGATCGCGCGGCCTTTGACGGGTGGTTCAGCCGTTACCGGGCGCGTTTACAGCAGGAGCAGGTGGATGACGCAAC
Source organism: Citrobacter sp. CK206 (assembly GCF_030333125.1). Taxonomy (NCBI): domain Bacteria; kingdom Pseudomonadati; phylum Pseudomonadota; class Gammaproteobacteria; order Enterobacterales; family Enterobacteriaceae; genus Citrobacter; species Citrobacter sp. CK206. The sequence continues at coordinate 120,557 of NZ_JAOWGM010000029.1, read as the reverse complement.
GCGTCAACAGCACATGCAGCGCGTGAATCCTGCGGTGGTGCTGCGCAACTGGCTGGCGCAACGCGCGATAGCCAGCGCTGAGCAGGGGGATATGGGCGAATTACATCAACTGCATCAGGTTCTGCGCGACCCCTTTACCGACAGAGATGACGATTATGTCAGCCGTCCGCCGGACTGGGGTAAACGGCTGGAAGTCAGTTGCTCAAGTTGATTGCTACTTGGTCAACAGCAACTTACCTGCCTGCGTCTTGCGCAGCAGGTATTCCTGGCCGTCATGATCGATGATGACTTTGCCTTCAGGGCCTAGCAATGTCTGGCTGCTGATACGCCGCTCGGCAGCAGGGGAAGGGGGCACGCTGTCTCTTTCCTTAAAATGAAGTAACTCAATGTCGTCCATATGTGGCATATCGCTAATTAATAATAATCAGTTTAACAATGATTATTATTATCAATATTGTGTATAGCGACAGCAAGTGTTAATTCTGGTAGCAAATCAGGCGAGTGGGGAATGCGTGGAGGGGAAAGAAGCGCGCCCATCCCCGCGAGGATGGGCATGATGTCAAAAACGGCTATCAACCGCTGAGGCAAGTTTTTCTAACAGTAATTCAGTATCTTCCCAGTTCAGGCAAGGGTCGGTAATGGACTGACCGTACACCAGCGGCTGACCGCTGACGATTTTCTGCGTACCTTCACGCAGGAAACTTTCGGCCATGATCCCGGCAATTGCGGTAGAACCGTTACGGATTTGCTGGCAGATATCATCACAAACTTCTAACTGGCGGCGATGCTGCTTCTGGCAGTTACCGTGGCTGAAGTCCACCACCAGGTGTTCCGGCAGACCAAACTCATGCAGCGTATCGCAGGCGGCAGCGATGTCTTCCGCGTGGTAATTCGGTTTTTTACCGCCGCGCATGATGATATGGCCGTACGGATTCCCGCTGGTCTGATAAATCGTCATCTGGCCAGTTTTATCCGGCGAGAGGAACATATGGCTGGCGCGCGACGCGCGAATCGCATCAACGGCGATGCGCGTGTTGCCATCGGTCCCGTTTTTAAACCCAACCGGGCAGGAGAGCGCGGAAGCCATTTCACGGTGAATCTGGCTTTCCGTCGTGCGCGCGCCAATGGCGCCCCAACTGATCAAATCGGCAATAAACTGGCCGGTGACCATGTCGAGAAATTCGGTGGCGGTGGGGACACCCAGCTCATTGACCTGCAACAGCAGCTTGCGCGCCAGTTCGAGGCCATGATTTACGCGGTAACTGCCATTTAAATCGGGATCGGAGATGAGGCCTTTCCAGCCCACAACCGTGCGCGGTTTTTCAAAATAGGTGCGCATAACGATTTCCAGACGCGCCTGATGCGTGTTGCGCAACGTTTGCAAGCGCGTTGCGTATTCCATCGCAGCGTCCAGATCGTGAATCGAGCAGGGGCCGATGATCACCAGCAGGCGGCGATCTTCACCATTTAATATTTTTTCAATCCGGCGTCGGGAGTCAGTAACGTGGCTGGCGACGGAGGATGATACAGGATGACGTAGCGCTAGCTCAGCAGGGGTGACCAGGCTGTCAATACGCGCGGTACGCAGTTCGTCGGTTCTGTTCATTACAAGTCTCAGAAATTTGTTGCTTCAACGGCAGGACTACCGGGAAGTGATGGGCATCACAATAACACACTTCAACCTTCACCTGCTGATTTCAAATGCGAGGCATTTCACACCTCGCAAGCAGAGCGGCATGATAGCAAAAAATTGAACTCTTGCACTAGTTTGTTAGTACATTCGACGATTCAGCCCCATGATGTCGAGAATCTTGGTGGCAATTTCTTCTACCGAATAGTTAGTACTGTTCAGGCAAGGGATCTGATTTTTACGGTAGAGCGCTTCAACTTCCGCAACCTCCATCCGGCACTGGCGTAGCGATGCGTAGCGGCTGTTTTCACGGCGTTCCTCGCGGATTGCCGCCAGACGTTCCGGGTCAATGGTCAGGCCAAAAAGCTTATGCTGTAGCGGTTTAAGCGACGTGGGCAACACCAGGTTATCCATATCGTCAGCAATAAAGGGGTAGTTCGCCGCCCGGATGCCAAACTGCATCGCCAGATAGAGGCTGGTCGGCGTTTTTCCGCAGCGTGAAACCCCCAGCAGGATCACCTGCGCCTGATCCAGATTGCGCAAAGAGATCCCATCGTCGTGCGCAAGGGTATAGTCGATTGCCGCGATACGCGCGTCATACTTGTTGAGGTTCCCGGGGTTAAGCCCGTGGGTGCGATGCGCGATTGGCGTTGGGTCGAGCTTCATTTCCTGCTGTAGCGGCGCCACCAGCGCCTGCACGATGTCCTGACAGAACCCTTCGCTTTGTAAGATGATGGCGCGAATTTCCGGCAGAACAATCGAATAGAACACAAGCGGACGCACGCCAGTTTGCTGATAAATCGCGTCGATCTGATCTTTCACGGCCCTGGCGCGACTCTCGTTTTCAACGAACGGCAGCGTAATGCTGCTGATGGTCACAGGGAATTGCGACATCACCGCATGACCCAAAACCTCGGCGGTGATGGCCGTACCATCGGAAATATAAAAAACATGGCGATCAACAACATTATCCATTTTGTTTATCCTGAGGAGCAAACATAATTATCTGAAAGCATAAATTAAAATTTGCCAGAAGCGTATATCACGATGCTTATTTTATAAAATGAAACGCTATTTTTATATTAAGTGAAAAGTGCATTTCATTTTTCGGAACTTATGTTTATACCGACAGTTTTTGGGGAGATCGCCCGTCGCCCGCGGGTTTGCGCAAATGCGTAAACAATCTGAAAAAATAAAAAATAAATCTGCTTGAACGATTCACCGTTTTTTTCAGGGGGTTAAATATGCAAAGATAAATACGCAATAATGTAGTTTCTAAACTCGTTCATTTATCACAAAAGGATTGTTCGATGTCCAACAATGGCTCGTCACCGCTGGTGCTTTGGTATAACCAACTCGGCATGAATGATGTAGACAGAGTTGGGGGCAAAAATGCCTCCCTGGGTGAAATGATTACTAACCTTTCCGGTATGGGTGTTTCCGTACCGAATGGTTTTGCAACGACCGCCGATGCGTTTAACCAGTTTCTGGATCAAAGCGGCGTAAACCAGCGTATTTATGAACTGCTGGATCAAACGGATATTGACGATGTCACCGCGCTGGCGAAGGCCGGCGCGCAGATCCGCCAGTGGATTATCGACACTCCTTTCCAGCCAGAGCTGGAAAACGCTATTCGCGATGCTTATGCACAGCTCTCTGCGGATGATGCGCAGGCGTCTTTCGCCGTGCGCTCGTCCGCAACGGCTGAAGACATGCCGGATGCCTCTTTCGCCGGCCAGCAGGAAACCTTCCTCAACGTGCAGGGTTTCGATGCGGTGCTGGTGGCGGTGAAACATGTTTTTGCCTCGCTGTTTAATGACCGCGCTATCTCTTATCGCGTTCACCAGGGGTATGACCATCGCGGCGTCGCGCTCTCCGCTGGCGTACAGCGGATGGTGCGCTCCGACCTGGCTTCGTCCGGGGTTATGTTCTCTATTGATACCGAGTCCGGTTTCGATCAGGTGGTGTTTATCACTTCAGCCTGGGGTCTGGGCGAGATGGTAGTGCAGGGCGCAGTCAACCCGGATGAATTCTACGTGCATAAACCGACGCTGGCGGCGAATCGCCCAGCGATCGTTCGTCGCACGATGGGGTCGAAAAAAATCCGAATGGTTTACGCGCCAACCCAGGAGCACGGCAAGCAGGTCAAAATTGAAGATGTGCCGCAGGAACAGCGCGACATCTTCTCGCTGACCAACGAAGAAGTGCAGGAACTGGCGAAACAGGCCGTACAGATTGAGAAACACTACGGTCGCCCGATGGATATCGAATGGGCGAAAGACGGCCATACCGGCAAACTGTTTATTGTACAGGCTCGCCCGGAAACCGTCCGTTCTCGTGGTCAGGTAATGGAGCGCTACACGCTGCATGCGCAGGGGAAAGTGGTCGCGGAAGGCCGCGCCATCGGACATCGCATTGGCGCGGGGGCGGTTAAAGTCATCCACGACATTAGCGAAATGAACCGTATCCAGCCTGGCGACGTGCTGGTGACTGACATGACCGACCCGGACTGGGAACCGATCATGAAGAAAGCGGCGGCCATCGTGACCAACCGTGGCGGTCGTACCTGCCACGCGGCCATTATTGCCCGTGAGCTGGGGATTCCGGCGGTTGTCGGCTGCGGCGATGCGACGGAACGCATGAAGGATGATGAAAACGTCACCGTTTCTTGCGCCGAAGGCGATACCGGCTATGTCTATGCAGACCTGCTCGACTTCAGCGTCAAAAGTTCAAGCGTGGACACCATGCCCGATCTGCCGTTGAAAGTCATGATGAACGTCGGTAACCCGGATCGCGCCTTTGACTTCGCCTGCCTGCCGAATGAAGGCGTTGGCCTGGCGCGTCTCGAATTTATTATCAACCGAATGATTGGCGTGCATCCTCGCGCACTGCTGGAATTTGATGACCAGGACGCGAAACTGCAAAACGAAATCCGCGAGATGATGAAAGGCTTCGATTCACCGCGTGAGTTCTATGTCGGTCGTCTGACAGAGGGCATTGCGACGCTGGGCGCGGCATTTTATCCGAAACGCGTTATCGTGCGCCTGTCGGATTTCAAATCGAACGAATACGCCAACCTGGTGGGCGGCGAGCGTTACGAACCCGATGAAGAGAACCCGATGCTGGGCTTTCGTGGCGCCGGTCGCTATGTCTCCGACAGCTTCCGCGACTGCTTCGCGCTGGAATGTGAAGCGGTGAAACGCGTGCGCAACGATATGGGGCTGACCAACGTGGAGATCATGATCCCGTTTGTGCGTACCGTTGAGCAGGCGAAAGCGGTAGTTGACGAGCTGGCGCGTCAGGGGCTGAAGCGGGGTGAGAACGGGCTGAAGATCATCATGATGTGTGAGATTCCGTCCAACGCCCTGTTGGCTGAACAATTCCTGGAGCACTTTGACGGCTTCTCGATTGGTTCTAACGACATGACGCAGCTGGCGCTGGGTCTGGATCGCGACTCCGGTGTGGTTTCTGAACTGTTCGATGAGCGCAACGATGCGGTGAAAGCGCTGTTGTCAATGGCGATCCGCGCCGCGAAGAAACAAGGCAAGTATGTCGGCATCTGTGGTCAGGGGCCGTCCGATCACGAGGACTTCGCCGCCTGGCTGATGGAGGAGGGAATCGACAGCCTGTCGCTGAACCCGGACACCGTCGTACAGACCTGGTTGAGTCTGGCTGAACTGAAAAAATAAGCGTCAGCGCTGATCCTAATCCGCAACGGCTCCCGTAAAAAGGAGCCGTTTTTTTTTGCGATACGCGCTATCACACCCGACGTTATGCGTGGGCATATCAGAATTGTTGGCGGTGGAGAAAAGGTGTGTGAGGGCAGGCACTTAAAAAAAGGCCCATCGTGGGAGATGGGCAAAGACTACACACAGCAATTCGTTGTTTCACTCAGGGGATTTCCATGCTTATAAATCAAGGCGTTGATTTATAACCGTGCTCTAATAGTAGGCGTGGAGATTTTTTGCGTCGATCAGATTCGTCCCAATAGTTTAAAAACTATGAAGAATTTGCGACGTAAATGAATTACGTAAGGAGGATTACGCCATAAGGTAGGTTGGTCAGGATGCTAATTGATGAGCAATGCTAAAGTATCGGCCGACCGAATGCGTCGATCGGCCGATGGGGTTTATTTATGGCTGTCCTCAATCTCCCCCAGTTCTTCGAGGAGTTCGTCAGGGTCGTTTCCCGGCGCGGGCACTTCATGCACCCATGCGGAGAACAGACGCCAGGAAACCGCCAGCAATACCGGGCCGATAAACAGACCGATCATTCCAAAGGCAATCAGCCCGCCGATAACGCCAGAGAGAATCAGGATCAGCGGCAGATCTGCGCCCATACGAATCAATACCGGGCGAATCACGTTATCCAGCGTTCCGACCACGCAGCTCCACACCAGCAGTACCGTGCCCCAGGTCGTATCGCCCGTCCAGTACAGCCAAATGATTGCCGGGATTAACACCGGTAACGGCCCCAGTTGCACCAGGCAGGAGAGGATCATGACGACCGTCAGCAGCGTTGCGTAAGGCACGCCGGAAATGGCGAGGCCAATCCCGCCGAGAATTGCCTGAACCAGCGCGGTGACAACCACACCCAATGCAACGGCGCGGATGGCCTGGGCCGCCAGTAGCACGGCGGCATCACCGCGTTTCGCGGCCAGACGACTGGCGAAGTGGCGGATGCCCAATGCCACCTGTTCGCCGCGCCAGTACAGCAGGGCGCTGAACAGCAGCATCAGACCACAGTGCATCATAAAGCGACCGATATGCGCGGCCTGACCCACAAACCAGGTCGTGGTGGTGCCAATATAAGGACGCACTTTCGCCATGATCGCCGTGCCGCCCATATCCAGCAGGTTGTGCCACCCGGCATACAATTTGGCGCCAATCAGCGGAATACTGTTTAACCAGGCCAGGTCGGGCAATGTCATGTCGCCGGCGGTGACGGCGTGGATGAGCGGGCCGCTACCGTCCACGATACTGTTGACCAGCAGGGCGATGGGAATAATGAACAGCAGAACCAACAACAGCGTCATAACCAGAACGGCCAGAGAACGGCGGCCCCAGAGTATTTTCTGTAAACGTAACAAAACGGGCCAGGTCGCAATAACGATCGTTCCCGCCCATGCAAAACCAAGGACAAAGGGACGCACAATCCACAAGCAGGCCACGATCATGATGGCTAAAAACAGCACCGACAGCAGCACTTGCGCGATATCCCTGGGCTGACGAAGATTTACCATAAATACCTTTTCACCTTTTCTGTGCGTCAGAACGTTGACGCGACGCGAACACGCGAACCTTACCCCATAATGATGAGCAATTTCAGCGGTTTTTAACAGGCGGATTCTGCCTGTAATTCTGCTGGGCGTGTAAGAAAAAAATGTGATACAACAAACAGAGCAACACGCAAACGATTAAATTCACAATACAGACCGCAGGAAAGGGTCACTATAATGATTCCACAGATTTCTCAGGCACCTGGCGTCGTTCAGCTGGTGCTCAATTTTTTGCAGGCGCTGGAGCAGCAAGGGTTTACCGGCGATACGGCAACGAATTACGCCGATCGTCTGACAATGTCGACAGATAACAGTATCTATCAGCTTCTTCCTGATGCTGTGGTTTTCCCGCGTTCAACGGCGGATGTGGCGCTTATCGCCCGTCTGGCGGCAGAGTCGCGCTTCGCCTCATTGATTTTTACCCCGCGCGGCGGCGGCACCGGCACCAATGGTCAGGCGCTGAACCAGGGCATTATCGTTGATATGTCCCGCTATATGAGCCGCATTATTGAAATTAACCCGGAAGAGGGCTGGGTACGGGTCGAAGCCGGGGTGATCAAAGATCAACTCAATCAGTATCTGAAGCCGTATGGCTACTTCTTTGCCCCGGAGCTTTCGACCAGTAACCGCGCAACCCTCGGGGGGATGATCAATACCGATGCGTCCGGTCAGGGGTCGTTAGTTTACGGTAAGACATCCGATCATGTGCTGGGCGTTCGCGCGGTATTGCTGGGGGGCGATATTCTGGATACCCAGGCAATGCCGGTCGAACTTGCGGAAACGCTCGGTAAAAGCAATACCGCGATCGGTCGCATCTATAACACCGTATACCAGCGTTGTCGGGAAAACCGACAGCTGATTATTGATAAGTTTCCCAGACTCAACCGCTTCTTAACGGGCTACGACTTACGCCATGTCTTTAACGATGAGATGACGGAGTTCGACTTAACGCGCGTGCTGACCGGTTCTGAAGGCACGCTGGCGTTTATCACGGAAGCGCGTCTGGATATTACTCCGCTGCCTAAAGTTCGCCGTCTGGTGAACGTCAAATATGACTCTTTTGATTCCGCGTTGCGTAACGCGCCCTTTATGGTCGAGGCGCGGGCGCTCTCGGTGGAAACCGTCGATTCTAAAGTGCTTAATCTGGCGAGGGAGGACATCGTCTGGCATTCCGTCAGTGAGCTGATTACCGATGTGCCTGATAAAGAGATGCTGGGCCTGAACATCGTCGAGTTCGCCGGGGATGACGAAGCGGCTATTGATGCTCAGGTGAGCGCGTTGTGCCAGCGTCTGGATGAGCTGATTGCTCGCCAGGAAGCCGGGGTGATCGGCTGGCAGCTGTGCGCGGAGCTGGCGGGCGTGGAGCGTATCTATGCCATGCGGAAAAAAGCGGTTGGTCTGTTGGGTAATGCCAAAGGCGCGGCCAAACCGATTCCGTTTGCGGAAGATACCTGCGTGCCGCCGGAGCATCTGGCCGACTATATTGCTGAATTCCGCGCGCTGCTCGACGGTCATGGCTTAAGTTATGGCATGTTCGGGCATGTTGATGCCGGGGTGCTGCACGTCAGACCCGCGCTGGATATGTGCGATCCGCAACAGGAAATTCTGATGAAGAGTCTTTCCGATGATGTGGTGGCGCTCACCGCGAAATATGGCGGTCTGCTGTGGGGCGAGCACGGCAAAGGTTTTCGCGCTGAATATAGCCCGGCGTTTTTTGGCGAGCAGCTTTATGGCGAACTACGCAAAGTGAAGGCGGCGTTCGACCCGCAAAACCGCCTGAACCCCGGAAAAATTTGTCCGCCGGAAGGCATTGATGCGCCGATGATGAAGGTCGATGCGGTGAAACGCGGTACTTACGATCGGCAGATTCCACTGGCGGTGCGTCAGGTCTGGCGCGGGGCGATGGAGTGTAACGGCAATGGCCTGTGCTTCAACTTTGACGCCAAAAGCCCGATGTGCCCGTCAATGAAAATCAGCCTGAATCGCATTCACTCTCCCAAAGGGCGCGCGACGCTGGTGCGTGAATGGTTGCGCCTGCTGGCCGACCGTGGGGTTGATCCGCTACAGCTGGAAAAAGATCTGCCGGAAAAACGCGCCAGTCTGCGGACGTTAATTGCCCGTACCCGCAACAGCTGGCACGCTCGTAAAGGCGAATATGATTTCTCCCATGAGGTGAAGGAGGCGATGTCGGGTTGCCTGGCGTGCAAAGCCTGCTCGACACAATGTCCGATTAAAATAGACGTGCCGGAGTTCCGCTCACGCTTCCTGGCGCTTTACCACACGCGCTACCTGCGTCCGCTGCGCGATCATATGGTGGCGACGGTCGAAAGCTATGCGCCATTAATGGCGCGGGCGCCGAAAACCTTTAACTTCTTTCTCAATCAGCCGTTGGTGCGAAACCTCGCGAAGAAACATATCGGCATGGTGGATTTGCCGCTACTTTCGACGCCGTCGCTGCAACAGCAAATGGTCGGGCACCGTTCCGCCAATATGACGCTGGAACAGCTTGAACTCCTGAGCCAGGAGCAAAAAGAGCGTACGGTGCTGGTGGTGCAGGACCCGTTTACCAGTTACTACGATGCGCAGGTGGTGGCGGATTTTATCCGGCTGGTGGAAAAGCTCGGCATTCAGCCTGTATTGTTGCCGTTCTCGCCAAATGGCAAGGCCCAGCACATCAAAGGGTTCCTTAACCGATTTGCGAAGACGGCGAAGAAAACGGCCGAATTTCTCAATCGGGTGGCGCAGCTGCGTATCCCGATGGTCGGTGTCGACCCGGCGCTGGTGCTTTGCTATCGTGATGAATACAAACAAACCCTCGGCGAACAGCGTGGTGATTTCCACGTACAGCTGGTGAATGAGTGGCTGCCGACGGTGCTGGCGTCCCGACAGCCTCTTGCCGTGAGCGGTGAGCCCTGGTATTTCTTTGGGCATTGTACCGAAGTGACGGCATTGCCTGGCGCACCGGCGCAGTGGGCGGCCATTTTTGCGCGCTTAGGGGCGAAGCTGGAGAGCGTCAGCGTAGGCTGCTGCGGCATGGCGGGTACTTACGGCCATGAAGTGAAAAATCATGAAAATTCGCTGGGGATCTATGCGCTGTCGTGGCAACAGGCGATGGCGCGACTGCCGCGCAATCGCTGCCTGGCGACCGGTTACTCTTGCCGCAGCCAGGTAAAACGCGTTGAAGGCACCGGGGTTCGCCATCCGTTACAGGCACTACTGGAGATTATTGGATGATCTGGAAACGTAAAGTCACGCTCGAAGCGCTGAACGCTCTGGGCGAAGGGAACATGGTGGGGCTACTGGATATTCGCTTTGAGCATATTAGCGACGATACGCTGGAAGCAACAATGCCGGTGGATAGCCGTACAAAGCAACCTTTTGGTCTGCTACACGGCGGCGCGTCCGTTGTGCTGGCTGAAAGTATCGGCTCGGTTGCGGGCTATCTGTGCACGCAGGGCGAACAGAAAGTCGTGGGGCTGGAGGTGAATGCCAACCACGTTCGCTCAGCGCGCGAAGGGCGCGTCAGAGGGGTGTGCAAAGCGCTGCATACCGGCTCTCGTCATCAGGTCTGGCAGATCGATATTTTTGATGAGCAGGGGCGGCTGTGCTGTTCTTCACGTCTGACAACCGCCGTTGTGTGACGTTGTCACAAAATATCTTTATCGCAGACTGCTTTTGGTCAAAATGTGTGCAGAAAAAGTGTTATACTGTGCACGTTTTGAACATAAGCGAGGATGATATGTCTACCGATTTAGACCCAACCCAACTGGCAATTGAATTTTTACGCCGTGATAAAACCGAGCTTTCTCCAGCCCAGTATTTGAAGCGCTTAAAACAATTAGAGCTGGAATTTGCCGATTTACTCACGCTCTCTTCCTCTGAGCTAAAAGAAGAGATTTACTTTGCCTGGCGTCTGGGCGTTCATTGATTCCGCACTGTTTTATCGCTCGGTGAATTAACACCAACAGAAAACCCCGACACGCTCTGCCGGGGTTATTTTTTTTGGCTATGAGCGGCGGTTTACCACTTCATTTCACCGGTATTCACTTTCGCGCTCAGCGTCAGGGAACTTTCGTCAGCGAGGCCAGGCCAGGCGGCGGTCATCGTTTTGATGACATACTCTGACCCTTTTTTCGCCTCAAGCGCTTGCTCAAAGGATTGCAGATAATCCTGCGTGAAGCGTATAGCGGCATCGCCTGCGGGACGTTCACCGATATAGTGACCCGGAATCACCTGGGTCGGCTGCAAACTGTGCATCTCTGTCAACACATGACGCCAGGCCGCACGCTGCTCAGGAGACTGGGTATCCGCCGTCCAGACATGGATACCGGATGCGATTCCCGTTCCGCCAAGTATTGCGCGGTTAGCCGGGACCCAGACGTAAGCGGCGTAATCGTTCGGGTGGCGCAGTTCCAGCGTTTCCCCATCAATCGTAAATTGTGTCTCGGTGGTTGCCTGCGGGATGGTGAGCGCCGCTGGCGCGCCATCTTTCATTTGCGGGCCCCAGTATTGCAGTTTGGCGTCTTTCGTTGCGCGAATGTGTTCCACCACATGCGGCGTCGCCAGAACTTTCACGTTCGGGAAGGCTTTTACAATCGGTTCCAGACCAAAATAGAAATCTGGATCGCCGGAGGTAATCACGATGGCTTTCAGCGATTTGCCGCTCTTTTTAATCATTTCGACCAGCTTTTCCCCGTCTTTGGTACTGAACTGCGCGTCGAATAAAATGGCTTCTTTAGGGCCAGAGACCAGCGTGGAAGAGACCGGGAAAATCGCGTTTTCCTGCGGATTATAGACGTCGAGTTGCAGCGGGGCGGCGAACAATGGCGCGCTAGTCAGCGACAGCAGAAGTGCCAGCGTTTTGATTTTCATTCTGAGTGACCTTATCGGCAGATGATGTTGATTTATTTACGTGGCTTATTTTAAGCAAATCTCGATCTGTTAAAATTCCCCTATCAGGACATGCTGAGTTTCATAAAACGATCGGATGGAAGGTTATGGACAGAGTGATGGCGGCAACGGTGTTTAACCATATCTGCGATTTGGGTAGCCTGAGCGCGGCTGCGCGCGCATTAGGGATCTCCAGGCCGATGGTGAGCCGTTATCTGGATGAAATGGAGAAATGGGCCGGAGCCAGACTTATTCATCGTTCGTCGCGCCGCCTGACGATCACGCCTGCCGGAGAAGACGCGTTGATGAAAACGCGAACGCTGGCGCGGCTTTCCCTGGATATTGCGGGGGCGACCGGGCGAGAGGTGCCGTCCGGCACGTTGCGCGTCGCCTGCGCCCATTTCACCGCGATGCATATTCTTGCCCCGATGCTGCCCGCTTTTTTAGCGCGTTATCCTGAATTGCGCATTGAAGTGGAGATTAATAATCAGCCTGTCAGTTTAGTGGGGGAGCGTATTGATGTGGCGATACGCATTACCGATAACCCTGAGCCAGGGACAATTGCGCGTCGGCTTGGTGACTGTGAGTCTGTGCTCTGCGCGTCTCCTGACTATCTGCATCGCTATGGCACACCGCAGACGCCGGAGGCGCTGGCGCAACACAATTGCCTCTATTACAGCGGATTTGCTGGAAAATCCTGGCATTTTCTGGATGAGCAGGGAGAACCGATCTCCGTTGCGATCAAGGGCAACCTGAGCGCCGGAATCTCTTCGCTTTTGTGTGAAGCGGCGCTGGCAGGGATGGGGATTGCGCTGGTGCCGGAAAAAGAGGCGCGAGAGGGGCTGGCGCAGGAGAAACTGGTTCGTTTGTTGCCCCATCTACAACCGCGGCAATTGGCCGTATACGGGTTATACCTTTCCCGTGAGCATCAGCCCGCCGCGCTACGCCTGTTTCTTGAGGCGGTGCAGGGCGCGATGCGCGACGGTGAAGCCTGTTCCTGACGCAGCATAAAGCGTATAAAAATTGTGCAGAAAGCAAGATCTGTTAAATACGCGATGCAAACTTATGAGAATATTCTTACACCCCTTCAAGAGCTAAGCCTGAAATGAGTGCCGGAGATAAGCGCCGGGTGGGGCAACGAACGATCGGTGTTATTCATACAATACCGATCGTTCGTTGTTAATTACTCCGTTCTTTCCGTTCTTTCTTTTTCACGTTAGTGGATTTGCTAATCCGACGGTTGTTTGAGCTCTTGTTTAGCACCGTCATCGTCCGCTTTTGACCCCCATTTTTATTGATAACCCTATCTCAAAAATAGGCATTTTCGATACATATTTAATTTTTTAACCTGCCGCGCTGTTTACTCTTCTTAAATGCTTTATCTATCAATGTATTGAATAAAATAATCCATCACTGATAACCCTCGTAACAAGGTCTATGCTTAGTAAAAGTGGTCAAAAAGGGCGGTTAACCCGAATGACCCTTCTGTCAGAGGGTTGAAGTGATAATCATTATCACTAACATGGTGTTATGCCCTGGTGGCTTATTACACGAGGTGGACCTATGGAATTGCATTCAGGAACATTTAATCCAGACGATTTTGCATGGCGTGGTCTGACGCTAACGCCTGAGGCGGCGGCGCATATTCGTGACCTGGTCGCGAAGCAACCCGGCATGCTTGGCGTGCGTTTAGGCGTGAAGCAGACGGGGTGCGCGGGATTTGGTTACGTGCTGGATACCGTCAGCGAGCCGGAAAAGGACGATCTGTTATTTGAAACGGAGGGCGCGAGGTTGTACGTGCCGCTTCAGGCCATGCCGTTTATTGACGGGACAGAGGTCGATTATGTGCGCGAAGGATTAAACCAGTTATTTAAATTTCATAACCCGAAAGCCCAGAACGAATGCGGCTGTGGCGAAAGCTTCGGGGTATAGGCGGTACTATGTCTCGTAATACTGAAGCAACTGACGATGTCAAAACCTGGACCGGTGGTCCACTGAATTATAAAGAAGGCTTCTTCACCCAGTTACAGACTGACGAGCTGGCAAAAGGCATCAGCGAAGAGGTCGTGCGTGCGATTTCCGCCAAGAGAAATGAGCCGGAGTGGATGCTGGAGTTTCGCCTTAATGCGTACAAAGCCTGGCTTGAGATGGAAGAGCCGCACTGGCTGAAAGCGCACTACGATAAGCTGAATTATCAGGATTACAGTTATTACTCTGCGCCATCGTGCGGTAACTGCGATGAGACGTGCGCGTCAGAACCGGGTGCAGTACAGCAAACCGGTGCGAATGCGTTTCTCAGCAAAGAGGTGGAAGACGCCTTCGAACAGCTTGGCGTACCGGTACGTGAGGGTAAAGAGGTGGCGGTGGATGCCATTTTCGACTCCGTTTCCGTTGCCACCACCTACCGGGAAAAGCTGGCGGAACAGGGCATCATCTTCTGTTCGTTTGGCGAGGCGATTCACGATCACCCTGAGCTGGTGAAGAAATATCTGGGCACCGTGGTGCCGGGTAATGACAACTTTTTTGCTGCGCTGAACGCTGCGGTAGCGTCTGACGGCACCTTCATTTATGTGCCGAAAGGCGTTCGTTGCCCGATGGAGCTGTCAACCTATTTCCGAATCAACGCGGAAAAAACAGGGCAGTTCGAACGCACCATTCTGGTGGCGGATGAGGGCAGCTACGTCAGCTACATCGAAGGGTGTTCTGCGCCAGTGCGCGACAGCTACCAGCTGCACGCGGCGGTGGTAGAGGTGATCATCCACAAAGATGCCGAAGTAAAATATTCCACCGTGCAAAACTGGTTCCCCGGCGATAACAACACCGGCGGGATACTGAACTTCGTCACCAAGCGCGCGCTGTGCGAAGGTGAAAACAGCAAGATGTCGTGGACGCAGTCCGAAACAGGGTCGGCTATCACCTGGAAATACCCGAGCTGCATTCTGCGCGGCGATAACTCCATCGGTGAGTTTTACTCTGTGGCGCTAACCAGCGGTCATCAGCAGGCCGACACCGGCACCAAAATGATCCACATCGGTAAGAACACCAAATCGACCATTATTTCAAAAGGGATCTCCGCCGGGAATAGCCAGAACAGCTATCGCGGGCTGGTGAAGATCATGCCGACGGCAACCAACGCCCGTAACTTTACCCAGTGCGACTCAATGCTGATTGGCGCGGACTGCGGCGCGCACACCTTCCCGTATGTCGAGTGTCGTAATAACAGCGCCCAGCTTGAGCACGAGGCGACGACGTCGCGGATCGGTGAAGATCAGCTCTTTTACTGCCTGCAACGCGGCATCAGCGAAGAGGATGCCATCTCGATGATTGTTAATGGCTTCTGTAAAGACGTCTTCTCTGAACTGCCGCTGGAATTTGCCGTTGAAGCGCAAAAACTGCTGGCGATCAGCCTTGAACACAGCGTCGGTTAAGTATTAAGGAAAGCACATGTTAAGCATTAAAGATTTACAGGTCAGTGTGGAAGATAAAGCGATTCTGCGCGGTCTGGACCTCGACGTCAGACCCGGAGAAGTGCATGCCATTATGGGGCCGAACGGTTCCGGGAAGAGTACGCTCTCCGCGACGCTGGCGGGCCGTGAAGATTATGAAGTGGTTGGCGGCGCTGTCGAATTTAAAGGCAAAGATTTACTGGAACTGTCGCCAGAGGATCGGGCGGGCGAAGGCATCTTTATGGCGTTCCAGTATCCGGTAGAAATTCCTGGCGTCAGCAACCAGTTTTTCCTGCAAACAGCGCTGAATGCCGTGCGCAGCTATCGTGGTCAGGAGTCGCTGGATCGTTTTGATTTTCAGGATCTGATGGAAGAGAAAATCGCGCTTTTGAAGATGCCGGAAGATTTGCTGACCCGTTCGGTGAACGTGGGCTTCTCCGGCGGTGAGAAGAAACGTAACGATATTCTGCAAATGGCGGTGCTGGAGCCGGAACTGTGCATCCTTGATGAGTCTGACTCCGGGCTGGATATTGATGCGCTGAAAATTGTCGCGGAAGGCGTCAACTCGCTGCGTGACGGTAAACGATCATTCATTATCGTGACGCACTATCAGCGTATTCTGGACTACATCAAACCTGATTACGTCCACGTCCTGTATCAGGGGCGGATTGTGAAGTCCGGCGATTTCACTCTGGTCAAACAACTGGAGGAGCAAGGATATGGCTGGCTTACCGAACAGCAGTAACGCGCTGCAACAATGGCACCATCTGTTTGAGGCGCAGGGCGAATCCCGCTCGGCGCACGCGCAGCAGCATTTACAACAGATGCTGCGCCTGGGGCTGCCGACGCGTAAGCATGAAAACTGGAAATACACGCCGCTGGAAGGGTTGGTCAGTAGCCAGTTTGTCAGCCGTTTTGCCGAGGTTACTCAGGAACAGCGCGACGCGCTGGCGCTGGATATCGACGCTTTGCGTCTGGTGTTTGTTGACGGCCAGTTCAGCCCGCAGCTTAGCGACAGCGCTACAGCCAGCGGTTTCGACATTGCGATCAACGACGAACGTCAGGCACTGGGCGCACCGGTTCAGCCGGAGGTTTTCCTGCATCTGACGGAAAGCCTGGCGCAGAGCGTGACGCACATCAGCGTTAAGCGCAACCAGCGGCCCTCTAAGCCGTTGCTGCTGATGCACATCACGCAGGGGCTGGAAGGCGATGAGGTCAACACTGCGCACTACCGTCACCACCTGGAACTGGCGGAAGGGGCAGAGGCGACGGTGATAGAGCACTATGTCAGCCTTAACGCGGCACGGCACTTTACCGGGGCGCGTCTGACCATGAACGTGGCGGCGAATGCGCATCTGCACCACATCAAACTGGCGTTTGAAAACCCGGTGAGCCATCACTTTGCCCATAACGACATTCTGCTGGCGGCGGATGCAAGCGCGCACAGCCACAGTTTCCTGTTGGGCGATGCCGTGCTGCGACATAACACCAGCACCCAGTTAAACGGTGAAAACACCACGCTGCGGATTAACAGTCTGGCGATGCCGGTGAAAAACGAAGTGTGTGATACCCGTACGTGGCTGGAGCACAACAAAGGTTACTGCAACAGCCGTCAGTTGCATAAAACCATTGTCAGCGATAAAGGTCGGGCGGTATTCAATGGCTTGATCAACGTGGCGCAGCACGCCATTAAAACCGACGGACAAATGACCAATAACAATCTGCTGCTCGGTAAACTTGCCGAGGTGGACACCAAACCGCAGCTGGAGATTTACGCCGATGACGTGAAATGCAGCCACGGGGCGACGGTAGGACGGATTGATGACGAGCAGATGTTCTACCTGCGTTCACGCGGGATTGGAGAGCAGGATGCCAGACAGATGATTCTCTACGCGTTTGCCGCTGAGTTGACGGAAGCCCTCGGCGATGACGCGCTTAAACAACAGGTGTTGGCGCGAATAGGGCTTCGCCTGCCGGGAGGCATAGCATGACATTTCCCATCGAAAAAGTGCGGGCTGATTTTCCCGTCCTGACGCGTGAAGTCAACGGGCTGCCGCTGGCGTATCTGGATAGCGCGGCCAGTGCGCAAAAGCCCAACCAGGTGATTGACGCTGAGGCGGAGTTTTACCGTCATGGCTATGCGGCGGTGCACCGGGGCATCCATACGCTGAGCGCGCAGGCCACCGAGAAGATGGAAAATGTGCGTAAACAGGCATCGCTGTTCATTAACGCCCGTTCAGCGGAAGAACTGGTGTTCGTGCGCGGGACGACAGAGGGCATCAACCTTGTTGCCAACAGCTGGGGGCCGGAGAATGTTCGGGCTGGCGATAACATCATCATCAGCGAGATGGAGCACCACGCCAATATCGTCCCCTGGCAGATGCTGTGCGCGCGTACAGGGGCGGAACTGCGCGTCATTCCGCTCAATACGGACGGCACGTTGCCGCTGGATACGCTCCCGTCGCTGTTTGATGAGCGTACCCGACTGCTGGCTATCGCGCATGTGTCGAACGTGCTGGGAACGGAAAACCCGCTTCCTGAAATGATCGCGCTGGCGCATCAGTATGGCGCGAAAGTGCTGGTCGATGGCGCGCAGGCGGTAATGCACCATGCGGTGGATGTTCAGGCGCTGGATTGTGATTTTTACGTTTTCTCCGGGCATAAGCTGTATGGCCCCACCGGTATCGGCGTGCTGTATGTCCGGGAGGAACTGCTTCAGGATATGCCGCCGTGGGAAGGCGGCGGTTCGATGATTGCGACCGTTAGTCTGACGGAAGGGACGACCTGGACCAAAGCGCCCTGGCGTTTTGAGGCGGGGACGCCGAACACGGGCGGAATTATCGGTCTTGGCGCCGCCATTGAATACGTTTGTGCGTTAGGGCTGGCGGAAATCAGCGAATATGAACAAAACCTGATGCACTATGCGCTGGAACAGCTGGCGGACGTGCCGGAGTTGACGCTATATGGCCCGGCTAACCGGCTGGGGGTCATCGCCTTTAATCTGGGCAAACACCACGCCTATGACGTGGGTAGCTTCCTCGACAATTACGGTATCGCCGTACGAACCGGCCATCACTGCGCAATGCCGCTGATGACGTATTACAACGTTCCCGCCATGTGCCGGGCGTCGATAGCAATGTATAACACCCATGAAGAAGTGGATCGTCTGGCAACCGGGCTAAAACGTATTCACCGCTTACTGGGATAACAGGGAGACGCTATGGCTGCGCTACCAGATAAAGAAAGATTGCTGCGTAATTTTCAGCGTTGCGCCAATTGGGAAGAAAAGTATCTGTACATTATTGAACTGGGGCAGCGTCTGGCGGAATTAAATGAGCAGGATCGTCGCCCGGAAAATAGTATTCAGGGATGTCAGAGTCAGGTATGGATTGTTATGCGTCAGAACGCTGACGGCGTTATTGAATTGCAGGGCGACAGCGATGCAGCAATAGTAAAAGGGTTAATTGCCATCGTCTTCATTTTGTATCATCAGATGACGCCACAGGATATTGTGAATTTTGATGTGCGGCCGTGGTTTGAAAAAATGGCGCTGACGCAACATCTCACGCCCTCCCGTTCACAAGGACTGGAAGCAATGATTCGCGCGATCCGCGCCAGAGCCGCAACTCTTAGCTAAACTGAAAAGACGTAGAACGCCAGATGGCGTACAGCTCTACGTGACTCGTAGGCCGGATAAGGCATTTAACCGCCATCCGGCAAAACGCCAGGGGGGTGGATATGAAACGTGCGTCTCTCATTGCAGTTACACTTTTCGGCGCTTACAGCGCATTTCAGGCGGCCTGGGCAGTGGATTACCCCTTGCCGCCAGCAAACAGTCGCCTTGTCGGGCAGAATCAAACCTATACCGTGCAAGCGGGGGATAAAAACTTACAGGCGATTGCCCGGCGTTTTGATACTGCCGCAATGCTGATCCTGGAGGCAAATAATACCATCGCGCCGGTCCCTAAACCGGGGACGCCGATTATCATTCCATCTCAACTGTTATTACCCGATGCGCCGCGTGAAGGCATTATTGTGAACCTGGCGGAGTTACGACTCTATTATTTCCCGCCGGGTGAAAATAGTGTTCAGGTTTACCCTATCGGTATTGGTTTAGAGGGGCTGGAAACGCCGGTAATGGCGACGCGCGTCGGGCAAAAAATCCCGAATCCGACCTGGACGCCGACGGCAGGTATCCGCAAACGCTCGCTTGAACGCGGCATTACGCTGCCGCCGGTGGTGCCCGCCGGGCCAAATAACCCGTTAGGACGCTTCGCCCTGCGCCTGGCATACGGCAACGGTGAGTATCTCATTCATGGCACCAATGCCCCGGACAGCGTCGGGTTACGCGTCAGTTCCGGCTGTATTCGGATGAACGCGCCAGACATTAAAGCTCTGTTTGCGCAGGTCAGAACGGGAACGCCGGTACGGGTGATTAACGAACCGGTGAAATTCGCCGTGGAACCAAATGGAATGCGTTACGTTGAAGTACATCGCCCGCTGTCGCCTGAAGAGGAGCAAAACGTACAGACGATGCCGTATGTGCTGCCAGCAGGCTTTACGCAGTTTAAGGCGACTCAGGAGGTGGATGAGCGTCTGGTGGAAAACGCGCTGTATCGCCGGGCGGGATATCCAGTTGCCGTTACATCAGGGCAGGCGCCGGTAGCTTCTGGTCGCTCAGTGGTGGAGTCCGCGCAAAACAGCCAACCCGGAAGCGGCGTTGAAACCCGGGCAACGCAGTAGCAGAGAAGGGAAAACACAGGCAAAAAAAATGGCGCACAATGTGCGCCATTTTTATTACACAGGTACTATTACTTACGGTATTTAGTAGCCTGGTTGTCCAGACGCTGGTTAGCGCGAGCTGCGTCGTCTTTAGCAGCCTGAACGTCGGAACGCATTGCGTTCACGTCGTTGCTCAGCTGGTCAACTTTAGCGTTCAGAGTCTGAACGTCAGAAGACAGCTGATCGATTTTAGCGTTGCTGGAGCAACCAGCCAGCAGAGTAGAACCCAGGATTACCGCGCCCAGTACCAGTTTAGTACGATTCATTATTAATACCCTCTAGATTGAGTTAATCTCCATGTAGCGTTACAAGTATTACACAAACTTTTTTAGGTTGAGAATATTTTTTTGACGGGAATGCACTTATTTTTGATCGTTCGCTCAAAGAAGCATCGAATTGAGCTAAAATGGCTAAAAAACCGAGTGAAAACAGAATCCTTCCATCGGATTCGTCTTAGATAATCTGCGATTAGATAGTGAAATCCGATTTGATTTTTTATTAAGAGTGGCTATCGATTAAATAAAAAAAGCGCCGCGAGGGCGCTTTTTATTCAGAAAATTAATTCACACAGGAATTATTACAGGACGTGAACAGATGCGGTGTTGGTCGTGCCGCTCGGTACCAGCGCGCCGGAAACCATGACCACAACGTCGCCTTTCTGGCCCAGACCGCTCTGTAGAGCGACTTCTTTACCCAGACGGTAGAAGTCGTCAGTAGAGTTAATTTCTTTCACCAGCTGCGGCACAATGCCTTTGCTCAGCACCAGCTGACGCGCGGTCACTTCGTTGGTGGTCAGCGCCAGGATGGTAGCGTCCGGGAAGTATTTACGCACTGCGCGAGCAGATTTACCGCCCTGAGTTGCAACGACAATGACCGGCGCTTCCAGTTTTTCGGCAGTTTCAACCGCGCCGCGGCACACTGCTTCGGTGATGCGCAGTTTACGGCTGTCGTTATTGAAATCCAGACGGCTGGTCATTACGCGGTCAGTACGCTCGCAGATGGTCGCCATGATGGTGACGGCTTCCAGCGGGTATTTTCCTTTTGCGGATTCGCCGGACAGCATCACTGCGTCGGTGCCGTCGAGGATGGCGTTCGCCACGTCGCCAGCTTCTGCGCGGGTCGGACGCGGGTTCTTGATCATGGAATCCAGCATCTGAGTCGCGGTGATAACGACTTTACGTGCGCGGATACATTTTTCGATGATCATCTTCTGCGCGAAGATAACTTCTTCAACCGGGATCTCAACGCCCATGTCGCCACGAGCAACCATGATGCCGTCAGACGCTTCGAGGATCTCATCGAAGTTGTTCAGGCCTTCCTGGTTTTCGATCTTGGAGATGATCTGGATGTTCTCGCCGCCGTGCGCTTTCAGGTGCTCACGGATTTCAACAACGTCAGAACGCTTACGGATAAAGGACGCGGCAACAAAGTCAACGCCTTGTTCGCAGCCGAAGATCAGATCCTGTTTGTCTTTTTCAGCCAGTGCTGGCAGCGCGATGGAAACGCCCGGCAGGTTAACGCCTTTGTTTTCGCCCAGGTCGCCGTTGTTCAGCACTTTACAGATAACCTTGTTACCTTCGATCGCGGTGACTTCCATGCCGATCAGACCATCGTCGACCAGTACGGTGTTGCCTACGGACAGGTCAGAAGTGAAACCTTCGTAAGTGACGGCAACCATTTCGCTGTTGCCGATAACGGATTTGTCCGTTGTGAAAGTGAAGGTCTGGCCCGCTTTCAGGGAGACGTCATTACCACCTTCCAGCTTAATGGTACGGATTTCCGGGCCTTTGGTATCGAGCAGGATTGCGGCTTTTTTACCGGTTTTGCTCATTACGTTGCGCAAATTCTTGATGCGCTGACCGTGTTCTGCATAGTCACCGTGAGAGAAGTTCAGACGCATAACGTTCATGCCTGCGTCCAGCATTTTGGTTAACATCTCTTCAGATTCGGTTTTCGGACCGATGGTGCAAACAATTTTCGTCTTTTTCATGACAGTCTTAGTCTTTAAGTTGAGAAGGATATGGAAATCTGGCTTCAGGGGCGCACGGCCTTGAAGCTAAACCTGTGTTGCGAAAGTGGTGTTGCCTCGCTCTAAGGATAGGTGACATCGAAAGAGCGTGCAGAGGAATGTGTGCTCGTGTTTCAGCCCAACGGGATGGCGTGTTTTTTAGTCGTTGAGTTTTGCAGTCCAATGCGCTGAAACCATTCAAGAGACAATTGGCGCGCATTATACGCTGAAATTTACACAAAAGGAAAATGAAAACAGCGTTTCAAAAAACATCTGTGCAGATTCACAACAAATTGTTATTAAAGCGTTAATTATGATCCTTGCGTTATGCCGCCCGGGAAAGGGCGGCGTTGCGCAACTACCCGGCGAGCGCCTGAGCTAAATCGTCCTGCAAATCCTGAACATCTTCAATGCCCACTGACAGGCGAATCAATTGCGGGGTGATGCCATTCGCCAGACGCTGCTCAAGCGGAATAGAGGCGTGAGTCATGGTAAACGGCTGGCTGACGAGGCTTTCAACACCGCCCAGGCTTTCCGCCAGGGTGAATAATTTCAGCCGCGTGATAACGTCAGTGGCGCGCTGGTCATCGCCTTTTATGACGATGGAGATCATCCCGCCGAACTGTGACATCTGCTGGCGCGCAAGGGCGTGCTGAGGATGCGACGCCAGCCCCGGATACCAGACGTGTTCTACCGCCGGATGTTTTTCCAGCCATTGCGCCAGCGTCAGCGCATTGCCGCTGTGCCGCTCAATTCGCAAGGCCAGCGTGCGAATACCGCGTAATGTCAGAAAACTGCTAAATGGGTCCAGTACGCCGCCGACGGCGTTTTGCAGATAACCCAACTGTTGTGCGAGCGCCGGGTTGTCCCCGACGACCGCCAGTCCGGCGACGACGTCTGAATGGCCGTTCAGGTATTTTGTCGCGGAATGCACCACGATATCGAACCCCAGATCAAGAGGACGATGGATCAACGGCGAAGCGAAGGTGTTATCGGCCACGCTGATAAGCTGGTGGCGACGCGCGATATCGGCAATGGCCGCCAGATCGGCCAGTTTTAGTAACGGATTTGTCGGCGTTTCTACCCAGATCATGCGGGTATCAGGACGAATCGCGGCTTCAATACCGGCCAGATCGTCAGGTTTCACCCAGCTTACCTGTAATCCGGCGCTGCGACGGCGCACATTTTCAATCAGTCGATAGGTGCCGCCATAGACATCGTCAATCGCCACCAGATGGCTGTCTTTATCGAGAAGTTCAAGCACGGTAGCGATGCCCGCCAGACCGGACGCGAAGGCATAACCTTGCGTACCGCCTTCCAGCTCGGCAATGGCGGTTTCCAGCGCATGGCGCGTTGGGTTGCCGCTGCGTGAATATTCATATCCGGTATGCTGACCCGGCGCGGGTTGCGCAAACGTCGATGTCGCATAAATCGGCGGCATAACGGCGCCGTGCGCGTCAGAAAAGGTTCCGCTATGGACGCTAAGTGTGGAATACGATTTCATGAGAGTTCCTTATTTATCCAGGCGGTTGCGCCAGTGGGTGAGCACATCGCTACGGGTGACCAGACCGAGGAACTGGTCGTTGTCGACAATCACAGCCACCTGGCCGCGATCAAAAATAGGTTTCAGCGCGCTTTCCGGTTCACGTTTATCAAGCCGGACTACCTCGCGCGTCATCGCTTCTTTTACCGGGAGGGAAAAACGCGGGTTATCGCCCTGAATATGCGTAATCAGATCCCATTCGTCGATAATGCCGATAAGCTGATCCTCCTGAAGAACCGGCAACTGCGAAATATCGTACAGGCGCATACGCGCCAGCACGGTTGCCAGCGTATCGTCCGGCGCAGCGGTCACGGTTGCCCCTTCGTCATGACGTAAGGCGATGAAGTCGCTCAGATCGCCAGCCTGTGGCCGGGTGATGAGCCCTTGCTGGCGCATCCAGTCATCGTTAAACATTTTCGAGAGATACTTATTGCCGCTATCGCAGGCGAAGGTCGCCACGCGCTTTGGCTGCGTCTGCGCCTGGCAGTAGCGCAGGGCGGCGGCGAGCAGCGTACCGGTCGATGAACCGGCAAGGATGCCTTCGGTTCTGAGCAACTCGCGCGCCGTGGCGAAGGCGTCTTTATCGCTGATGCGAAAGGCCTGTGAAACGGATTCGATGTGGGCGAGCGGCGGAATAAAGTCCTCGCCAATCCCTTCAACCAGCCAGGAACCGGCGGTGCCGAATGTGCCTGTCTCGACCTGATCGGCAAGGATTGAACCGGCGGGGTCGGCCAGCACGAACTCCGTGTGCGGGGAGTGTTCGCGAAACCATGCCTGTAAACCGCCCAGCGTGCCGCCGGAACCGACGCCGACTACGATGGCGTCAATGCGGCCATCCATCTGGGCAAACAATTCGGGGGCGGTGGTGGAAGCATGCGCCAGCGGGTTCGCGGCGTTGTTGAACTGATCAATATAGAAGGCGCCGGGCGTCTCCTGCGCCAGACGGCGTGCGTAATCCTGATAATAGGCCGGATGACCTTTGTTGACGTCTGAGCGGGTTAATACCACCTGTGCGCCAAGCGCGCGTAAATGGAAGATCTTCTCACGGCTCATTTTGTCCGGCACGACCAGCGTCAGGGCATAACCTTTTTGCGCGGCGATCAGCGCCAGCCCCAGCCCGGTGTTGCCCGCCGTCGCTTCAATAATCGTGCCGCCGGGTTTTAGCAGCCCCTGTCTTTCCGCTTCATTGATCATAGAAAGTGCGACGCGATCTTTAATCGAACCGCCTGGATTCTGGTTCTCCAGTTTCAAAAAGAGTTCGCTTACGCCGCTATTCAGCTTATGCAACTGAAGCAGCGGCGTATTGCCAATCAGTTCCGTTACGGAGTGAAACGTTGTCATGGTGAATATCCGTCAGTGAATAACATGACGAAATAATAGGGTTGCCAAAATGCACGCCTAAAGAATGTTTGTCTGTGAATAAGAACAGAATGGAATATAAAACGCTATTTGGATGGCAGGACGTTTAGCCGTGCAGTCGTCTGGCGGTGTTGATGGCCGAATTACCCTGTTTTTGTCGATTAATTCAACAGTTTACGCTGCTCGCGTTAAGGATAATGCCGCTCCCCGCATAAAGGTTGCCGAAATTGTACTAAAGCCATTTTCCCGCGCTGCGCCTCTCTTATTCCTTGTGGATATATCAAATTCCTTTTTGGTCATTTAAAAGCAGAAACACCCTGATTACACTCGTTTGGACATCCATACTGCTAAACAGCTAAAAGCACTGGCAGGATAACCATAAGCAGCAGCGGATACGATAACGATATGATCGTCCTGAAAAATATTTCGAAAGTTTTTACGCCCGGCAAGCTGTCCATTACCGCAGTGGATAACGTTAATCTGACGGTTGAACAGGGACAAATTTACGGGATTATTGGCTACAGCGGCGCCGGAAAGAGTACGTTGATTCGTTTGCTGAACGGTCTGGAAAAACCGACCGTGGGCAGCGTGACCATCAATGGTCATGATATTTCAGCGGCGACAGGAGAGTCCCTGCGCCAGGCGAGGCTGAAAATCAGCATGGTGTTTCAGCACTTTAATTTGCTGTGGTCGCGTACCGTCAGCGAAAACATCGCTTTTTCTATGCAAATCGCGGGCGCGCCAAAAGCAAAAATCAAGGCGCGGGTGGCGGAGCTGATCGACCTGGTGGGGTTAACCGGGCGTGAGAATGCTTACCCATCCCAACTGAGCGGCGGGCAAAAGCAACGTGTGGGGATTGCCCGTGCGCTGGCAAATAACCCGGATGTGCTGCTCTGCGACGAGGCGACTTCCGCGCTGGACCCGCAAACCACCGATCAGATTCTGGATCTGCTGCTCGATATTAATCGCCGCTTCCAGCTCACGATTGTGCTTATTACCCACGAGATGCATGTGGTGCGCAAAATCTGCGATCGCGTTGCGGTGATGGAAAACGGCAGAGTGGTGGAGGAAGGCGATGTGCTGAACGTCTTTACTCATCCGCAACAGCCGATTACCCGGCAGTTTGTCCGCCAGGTAAGTCAGTATGCCGAAGAGGAGGCGTTTAACCCGCAGCTGGCGAGCGAGCTGGGCGGGACGGTGATTAAGCTGACCTTCACCGGGCACAGTACGCATCAGCCGATCGTAGGGGAGCTTACCCTGCGTTACGGCCTGCCTTTCAATATCTTACACGGCAAGATGACGCAAACCGCGCATGGCGTGTTTGGCCAACTGTGGCTGCACGTCGTGGCGACGGAAGAGCAACTGAATAATATTCTGGCGGATTTGCGGCAGAGCGATATTGAAGGTGAGGTAGTACAACATGGTTGAGAATCTGTTTCCCCATCTGAAATGGGAACAACTTTTTGCGGCAACGCAGGAAACGCTCTATATGACGGCGCTTTCCGGTATCGCGACGTTTGTGCTGGGGATTGTACTGGGGCTGGCGCTATTTTTGACCGCGCGCGGCGGGCTGTTTCAGAACCGCACGCTGTATAGCGTCATTTCGCTGGTGGTGAATATTTTCCGCTCGATCCCGTTCATCATTTTGATCGTCTTACTGATCCCGTTTACCAAGGCGCTGGTCGGCACCATTCTCGGCGCGAACGCTGCGCTGCCAGCGCTGATTGTCGGGGCGGCGCCGTTTTATGCGCGTCTGGTTGAAATCGCACTGCGCGAGGTCGACAGAGGCGTGATTGAAGCCACGCGTTCGATGGGCGCACGTCTCAGCACACTTATTTTTCGGGTTTTACTGCCTGAATCATCACCCGCACTGGTGTCCGGGATCACCGTGACGCTGATTGCGCTGGTCAGTTACAGCGCGATGGCCGGAGTGATTGGGGCAGGCGGTTTAGGGAACTTGGCTTATCTGGAAGGATTCCAGCGCAACCACAACGACGTCACGCTGGTGGCGACGGTGACTATCCTGATCATCGTCTTCATTATCCAGTTCTGCGGCGATGTGATCACCTCTCTGTTAGATAAACGCTAATAAAATACGGAAACCATTATCATGAAAAAATCACTGACATTACTCGCCGCAGCAACCTTAAGCGCCCTGAGCTTTGCCTCCTGGGCGGATACGCTGACCGTTGGCGCCTCTAACGTACCGCATGCGGAAATCCTTGAGCAGGCGAAACCGATTCTGGCGAAACAGGGGATCGATCTGGAGATTAAACCTTTCCAGGATTACATTCTGCCGAATACCGCGCTGGCCGGTCGTGAAATCGACGCCAACTACTTCCAGCATATCCCGTACCTGAATAGCGTGCTGAAAGATCATGCGGGTGATAAAACCTATGATTTCGTCAGCGCCGGGGCGATTCATATTGAGCCGATCGGCATCTACTCTAAAAAATACAAATCGCTGAAAGATCTGCCGGAAGGCGGCAGGATCATTATGCGTGACGCGGTCTCTGAAGAGGGACGTATTCTGTCGATTTTTGAAAAAGAGGGCGTGATCAAACTGAAGCCGGACGTGGATAAGGTCAGCGCGCGCATCAGCGACATCGTGGATAACCCGAAAAAACTGAAGTTCCTGCCGAACGTGGAAGCGGCGCTGTTACCACAGATGTACAACAACGATGAAGGCGATGCGGTGGTGATTAACGCCAACTACGCTATCGACGCAGGTCTGGACCCGGTTAACGATCCGATCGCCGTTGAGAGCGGAGAAAACAATCCGTACGCCAACATCATTACCGTACATCGTGGCGACGAGAAGAAAAAAGACATCGTGGCGCTGGTTGACGTTCTGCACTCAAAAGAGATTCAGGACTGGATCCGCACGAAGTACAAAGGCGCGGTGATTCCGGTCAATAACTAATACCACGTAGTGCCGGATAGCGTGACGCTTATCCGGCCTATAAAAGAGCCTGGCCGAACGGGTGAGCAAGTTACAGAGTGTGAGGTGACGGATATCGGTTAAGTTGAATAGTCACTCTGTTTATTTGTTTGATTTATTTGAGTTTTGTCTTCATGGTTAGAGTGATATATGCTGTTTGTTTGTGCTGGCGATGAGAGACAATAATGGGAAACCTGACAAAAGACGACGAACTGTACCGTGAGATGTGCAGAGTGGTTGGCAAAGTGGTTCTGGAGATGCGCGACCTGGGGCAAGAGCCAAAGCATATCGTGATTGCGGGAGTGTTACGAACCGCCATGGCGAACCAGCGACTCCAGCGCAGCGAACTTGAAAAACAGGCGATGGAAACGGTTATCAAAGCCCTGGCAGGATAATTCTCTCAGGGATGGCGCTCGCTTCGTCATCCCTTATTCCCGGTATTTAAATTCTTCACCTTGTAAATAATCAGATATCGCGTTTATATTAATATCGATATGTATATTAATATATAACGAAGGCGATTGATATTAATAATGGGAACGAGGTCACATTATTAATTATTAATAGATTGCCGTGTTTTATATCCTCTAAATGATAATAAATATCACTCCGCTTTTATTATTTCACTTCCGGTTTTTAATTGATAACGATCAAAGTTAATAGCACTGAATAACCACATTATTTATGTACCTAACTCTTTGGGATTAGTCTATTTGTATTTAATGATATGACGTATGCGATCCGGTTAGGGCAAAACATCGGGTGTTGTCAGCACTGTGTTTGCGAAGAGGATGCGAAATAAATGAACCAGGTCGAACGTCCAATATTAGATTTTGGCTTAACGCGGCTCGAATTTCTGCGTATATCAGGAAAGGGTCTGGCAGGATTAACTATCGCTCCCGCGCTGCTGTCACTTTTTGGCTGCAAACAGGAAGACGTTGATAGCGGTACGGTAGGACTGATAAACACGCCCAAAGGGGTATTAGTGACTCAACGCGCCCGCTGCACAGGCTGCCATCGCTGCGAAATCTCCTGCACCAATTACAACGATGGTGCCGTGGGCTCGTTTTTCTCCCGCATTAAGATTCACCGTAATTACTTCTTTGGCGACAATGGCGTTGGCTCCGGCGGCGGCCTGTATGGCGATTTAAACTACACCGCAGATACCTGTCGCCAGTGTAAGGACCCGCAGTGCATGGAGGTCTGCCCAATCGGCGCAATTACCTGGAAACAGGACGATGGCTGCATCGCGGTTGATCATAAGCGGTGTATTGGCTGTAGCGCCTGCACCACTGCCTGCCCCTGGATGATGGCTACCGTAAACAGCGAAACGAAAAAATCGTCAAAATGTGTTTTATGCGGCGAGTGCGCCAGCGCCTGTCCAACAGGGGCGCTGAAAGTTATCGAGTGGAAAGATATTACTGTTTGAATCTTGCAAAGGAAAACATTATGGCTAACGGTTGGACAGGTAATATATTACGGGTCAATCTTACAACAGGCGATATTACCCTCGAAGATTCCAGTAAATATAAAAAATTTGTCGGTGGAATGGGGTTCGGCTACAAAATTATGTATGACGAAGTCCCGCCAGGCACGAAACCTTTCGATGAAGGAAATAAACTGGTATTTGCCACCGGCCCGCTGACCGGATCTGGCGCGCCCTGTAGTTCCCGCGTCAATATCACTTCGCTCTCTACGTTTACTAAAGGTAATTTGGTTGTCGACGCGCATATGGGCGGCTTCTTTGCGGCACAAATGAAATTTGCCGGGTACGACGCGATTATTATTGAGGGTAAATCCGCTTCGCCTGTGTGGATCAATATTAAAGATGACAAGGTCAGCCTCGAAAAAGCAGATTTTCTGTGGGGCAAAGGGACGCGCGCCACGACCGAAGAGATCTGCCGTATGACCAGTCCGGAGACCTGCGTGGCGGCCATTGGTCAGGCGGGTGAAAACCTGGTGCCGCTCTCCTGTATGCTCAACAGCCGTAACCACAGCGGCGGGGCGGGAACCGGCGCGGTGATGGGGTCGAAAAATCTCAAGGCCATTGCCGTTGAAGGCACCAAAGGGGTCAATATTGCCGATCGCAAAGAGATGAAGCGGCTGAATGACTACATGATGACGGAGCTGATTGGCGCCAATAATAATCATGTTGTGCCGAGCACCCCGCAGGCATGGGCGGAATTTTCCTCACCGGCCTCGCGCTGGACGGCGCGTAAAGGCTTGTTCTGGGGGGCCGCAGAGGGCGGGCCTGTTGAAACCGGCGAGATCCCGCCGGGTAATCAGAATACGGTCGGCTTTCGCACCTATAAATCCGTGTTTGACTTAGGTCCGGCGGCTGAAAAATACACCGTGAAAATGAGCGGTTGCCACTCATGCCCGATCCGCTGCATGTCGCAGCTCAATATTCCACGGGTAAAGGATTTTGGCGTACCGAGCACCGGGGGGAATACCTGCGTGGCAAACTTTGTCCATACCACGATCTTCCCGCACGGCCCGAAAGATTTTGACGACAAGGACGATGGCCGCGTTATCGGCAATCTGATCGGTCTGAACCTGTTTGACGACTACGGTATCTGGTGTAACTACGGGCAGTTGCACCGTGACTTCACGTATTGCTACAGCAAAGGCGTGTTCAAGCGCGTGCTTCCGGCTGAGGAATATGCGGAGATCCGCTGGGATCAACTGGAAGCGGGCGATCCCAACTTTATCAAGGATTTCTACTATCGCCTGGCGCATCGCAAAGGAGAGTTGAGCCATCTTGCGGATGGTTCATACGCCATTGCCGAGCGCTGGAATCTGGGTGAGGAATACTGGGCGTACGATAAAAACAAACTGTGGTCGCCGTTTGGCTATCCGGTACACCATGCTAACGAAGCGTCGGCGCAGGTGGGGGCAATTACCAACTGCATGTTTAACCGTGACTGCATGACCCACACCCACATCAACTTTATTGGTTCTGGTTTACCGCTGAAGCTACAGCGAGAGGTCGCGGCGGAACTGTTTGGTTCTGAAGACGCCTACGACGAGACTAAAAATTACACGCCGATCAACGCGGCGAAAATCAAGTATGCCAAATGGACGCTGCTCAAAGTTTGCCTGCATAACGCCGTGACGCTGTGCAACTGGGTCTGGCCGATGACCGTTTCGCCGTTAAAGAGCCGAAATTATCGTGGGGATCTGGACCTGGAAGCGAAATTTTTCCAGGCGGTGACCGGGGATGAAACCACCCAGGCGAGCCTTGATTTAGCCGCAGAACGTATCTTCACGCTCCATCGCGCCTATACCGTCAAACTGATGCAGACCAAAGACATGCGCAATGAACACGATCTCATCTGTTCGTGGGTTTTTGACAAGGACCCCAACATTCCGGTGTTCACTGAAGGGACTGACAAAATGGATCGCGACGATATGCGTGAATCCCTGACGCTCTTTTATACCGAGATGGGCTGGGACCCTGAACTGGGATGCCCGACGCGAGAAACGTTGCATCGCCTCGGTCTTGAGGATGTCGCCGCCGATCTGGCCGCGCAGAATCTGCTGCCAGCGTAAGGAAGGTGAGATGAGTCATTCAGAGGGCGAACACTCCACGCCTGAGGTGGATATTGAAAAGCGGCAGTGGCTGCAAGGCTTACATCAGCATGAAAGGCGAGTGGATGAACCTGCGCCTCCCGCGAGTCCGGCAGAGATCATGGCGGAGTTCATCCGCCAGCATTCTGCTTCAGGCCAGCTGGTGGCTCGCGCGCTTTTCCTGCAACCGCCGTATTCAGTGGAGGAAGAGGCGTTAATGCCGCTGCTGGAGACGCTGCTTCAGAGCGAGACAGGGGCGGATATCGCCTGCGTGCAGGGTGCTCAGGATGATTATTACTACTCGACGCAAACCATGACCGCTAACTATGCCGACATGTGTGTGCAGGTGGTGGAGAACGATATTTGCCGGGCTATCGCACAGGCGGTGCGTTTTGATTGCCAGACCTATCCGCGACCCTACAAGGTCGCCATGCTGGAACAACCGCCATACCGCTTTGCGCCGCAGCAAATAGAGACAGCCCTTGCCGCGATCGACACGCACCCGGATTACGCGGATATTCGCCGTGTGGCGTCGTCCAACGACGTGCCGTATCTGTTTAGCGAACGTTTTATGAGCTACGGCAAGGCATATGGCTTATGCGAATGGCTTGAGGTTGAGCAGTTTCAGAATCCCTGATTGTTCAGGGTGATGTCATGGAAAGCGTGGGCGATCGCTGCCACCGGATTAGAGGATAACCAGATGTCCTTCACTCGACGAAAATTTGTGCTTGGTATGGGGACGGTGATTTTTTTCAGCGGGCCCGGCCAAAATTTGTTAGCGAACACGAAGAATAGCAAAGCGGTGCGTTATGCCATGATTCATGACGAATCCCGGTGTAACGGCTGCAATCTCTGCGCCCGGGCGTGTCGCAAGACCAACCATGTTCCGGCTCAGGGCAGTCGTTTATCCATCGCGCATATTCCTGTTTCGGATAATGAAAACGAAACCGTTTATCACTATTTCCGCCAGTCCTGCCAGCACTGTGAAGATGCGCCCTGTATCGATGTTTGCCCGACTGGTGCCTCCTGGCGTGATGAGCGCGGTATTGTGCGGGTAGATGAATCGCGTTGTATCGGCTGTAGCTACTGTATAGGCGCTTGTCCGTATCAGGTGCGTTATCTCAATCCACAAACCAAAGTGGCGGATAAATGCGACTTTTGCGCCGAATCTCGCCTGGCAAAGGGGTTCCCGCCGATTTGCGTGAATGCTTGCCCGGAGCACGCATTGATTTTTGGTCGTGAAGACAGCCCGGAAATTCAGACCTGGCTGAAGGAGAACAAATTCTATCAACACCAACTCGCAGGCGCCGGAAAACCGCACCTGTATCGCCGGTTCGGTCAACATTTGATTAAAAAGGAAAATGTATGAACGCGTCGCAGAATGCTGAACAGTTCCATGTCCAACTGGCGAACTATGTCCCCGTGTTTTCTCCCGAATACTGGCCTGTCTGGTTAGTCATCGCCGGACTGATGCTGGTAGCGATGTGGCTGGTGTTGGGGCTGCATGCCATGCTGCGGTTTCGCGCCGCCAACAAAGCCGCGGCCGGTCACGGTGAAAAGGTTTACCTGTACTCAAAAGCGGTGAGATTGTGGCACTGGTCGAACGCGCTACTGTTTGTGCTCCTGCTTGGCAGTGGGCTGATCAATCATTTCTCGCTGGTTGGCGCGTCGGTGATGAAGAGCCTGCTGACGGTGCATGAGATCTGCGGTTTTCTGCTGCTGGCGTGTTGGCTGGGTTTTGTTTTGATCAACATGCTGGGCGGCAACGGACACCATTATATTATTCGCCGCGAGGGCTGGATTGGCCGGGCGATGAAGCAGACCCGCTTCTATCTGTTCGGCATTATGCAGGGTGAGGAACATCCGTTTCCCGCCACCACACAGTCTAAATTCAACCCGTTACAGCAGGCCGCTTATCTCGGGGTGATGTACGGCCTGGTGCCGCTGTTGCTGATAACCGGACTACTGTCGCTTTATCCGCAGGCGGCGGGCGATCTGTTCCCCGGCGTGCGTTACTGGCTGTTGCAGGCGCATTTCGCGCTGGCGATCGTTAGTCTCTTTTTTATCTTCGGTCATCTTTACCTTTGCACGACAGGTCGTACGCCCGGTGAGACCTTCCGCTGCATGGTTGATGGCTATCATCGGCACTAACGGATGATCATTACGCGAGAGGATTTACGTACCTGGCGAGTCGGGCCCGTCATCTATCGTTGGTTTGTCCGTCGTTTTCCGAATGGCGGCAGCTACGCCGACGTGCATCGGGCGCTGAGCAGTGAAGGCTATCTCGACTGGGCAAATAGTCTGGTGGAATATGCCTGGTCGCGCTGGCTGGATGAGGAGAGCTTTGCGCGTCAGGATATCAGCGCGATGGACAGCCTGGTGAATGCGCAGTCGCACCACGGTAATAGCGAACACATTGCCTGCGCGGACGATAACGTTCATCTGGGATGTGCGG
This sequence comes from Citrobacter sp. CK206, assembly GCF_030333125.1. Lineage (NCBI taxonomy): Bacteria > Pseudomonadati > Pseudomonadota > Gammaproteobacteria > Enterobacterales > Enterobacteriaceae > Citrobacter > Citrobacter sp. CK206. The sequence goes on along the minus strand of NZ_JAOWGM010000029.1, from coordinate 86,655 downwards.
GCGATAACGTCAAAATTGCCAGCGTGGGGTACGCTTCGCAGATTGCCAGCGCGGGGTACTGCGCGCGCATTGGCAGCGCAGGCTACAACACGCATATAGGCTGTTCCGGCGATCGCGCGCGGGTGGCGGTGGCTGGGAACTCAACCCGCGTAAGCTGCGCCGGTGACGGGAGTCGTATTGCCAGCGCGGGAATGCGGGTGCGCATCAGCACGCTGGGTGACAGGAGCAATATTGCCAGCAATGGCGATCTGGCGCAGGTTGTCAGCTTTGGCGCCAATGCCAGAATTGCCAACAGCGGAGAGAATGTTCATCTCGTTACCAGCGGTGACAATGCGGTCATCGCCAGCACCGGGCACGTTGACTCCCTGATACTGGGGCCCGGCGGCTGTGCCGCGCTGGCGTATCACGATGGCGAACGTACCCGTTTCGCCGTTGCCATTGAAGGCGAGAACAACATACGCGCCGGGGTAAAATATCGCCTCAACGAACAACATCAGTTTGTTGAGTGTTGAGCCGTTTATCGGATGGCAAATCGTCGACGGGTGAATCTCTCCAGGCCAAAACAGAGCAGGTAATAGACCAGTCCGGTAAAGATAAAAATGGCCGCCGGGTAAATCTGTACCCGGTTATTCACCTGACCGGCGACGGTAGTCAGTTCAGGAACATTAACAATAAACGCCAGCGACGTGTCTTTCAGCAGGCCGATAAAAATGCCGGTCAATGACGGCATTACATTGCGTAGCACCTGGGGAAGCAGAATGAGCCATAATGCCTGAAACGGGCGAAATCCCTGCACTACCGAGGCGTCGTACTGCCCGGCAGGAAGCGCGTTTATGCCAGCATAAACGGAGTGCATCACCGATGCCGCAGTAAACCAGGCCAGCGCCAGCGTGACGGTAACGGCGCCGGGAAGATCGCTTCCGGTAAGCATTGGCAGCAAATACCACATCCAGAAGATCACGAAGATCAGCGGAATGCCGCGAATAAATTCCGCCCAGAGAAACAGCCCATTACGGATAACGCCCGGAAATCGCCAGGCAAGACAGGCGAGAACCACCCCGCCGGGAAGCGCCAGCACGCCAGCACCCAGCGCCATCAACAATGTGAGAAGCACGCCGCCGGGTTGACCATCAGCAGCGCGTCCCCACAGCAGGTAATCCAGATTGTCGGTAATGACCGAAATATTAGCGATCATGGTGTGGACTCCTGAGGCTGAAAATACGCGTTTTGGGCTTCACTCTTTTGGTCGGGGCGGGGTTTAGCCGCGCCAGTAGCAGACCCAATACAATGCCGGTCAGCAAATAGAGCGCGGTGCCGACGGCAAAGGCTTCCAGAGCATGGGCGTTATAGCTTTCAATTTGTCGCACCTGATAGGTCAGTTCGGCAAAGCCGATACCGCTGGCAAGCGATGAAAGTTTCATCAGGTTAAGGTATTGCCCCACGATGGGTTGCCAGGCGTTTGCCAGCCCTTGGGGGAGCAGAATATGGCGGAGGGTCGTCCATGCGGAAAAACCTTGCGATACCGCGGCCTCTCGCTGCCCGGCGGATACCGCCTGCAACCCCGAGGCGATCTCCTCAACCAGGAAGGCCGATGTGAATACCCCCAGACCCCATGCGGAGCAGAGGAATTCTGGCGTCAGCCACCAGACATCGCCAGGCAGGATCGACCAAAAATGGTCGGTATTAACGAAATCAATCACGTCACGGGGCAGAAAATTCCATGCTGCGAAGTACCAGAACATCAACTGCACAAGCAGAGGCGTATTGCGAAACAGCGAGACCCAGGCGGCGACCAGACGGCGACCGAATGCGTTGCCGGAGAGACGTAGCGCGAGCAGGATAATCGCCAGCAGTGTCGACAGCAAAACGCCTGCCAGCGTGACCCAGAGCGTGGTCAAAAAACCCGAGATGACCCATTGCAGAGGTTGCCCGCTCAGCACCCCCTGCCAGTCCAGAGTAAGCATTATAACGATGACTCCTGGTGTAACGGATCGAGCACTTTCTTCAGGAAGCGCTGGGTTCTGGGGTGCTGCGGACGGGTAAAAAATGCTTCAGGCGAGGCGACTTCCAGAATATCGCCGCCGTCGATAAACACGACACGGTCGGCAATTTCGCGCGCGAAGTGCATCTCGTGCGTAACGACGATCATGGTGATCCCGCTGTGGGCAAGGTTCTTCATGACCTGTAAGACTTCGCCGATCATTTCCGGGTCCAGCGCGGATGTTGGCTCATCAAAAAGGATAATTTGCGGAGAGGAGGCCAGCGCGCGGGCAATGGCGACGCGCTGCTGCTGTCCACCAGAGAGCTGGGCGGCAAATGCGTCGGCTTTTTCAGCCAGACCCACCTGGTCCAGCAACTCGCGGGCTCGCTGGCGGGCGGCCTCTTTATTCCAGCCATGCACATATTCCAGCGCCAGCGTAATGTTCTGCTGCGCCGTCAGATGGGCGTAAAGGTTGAATTGCTGGAATACGAATCCGATGCGGCTGCGTAACTGGCGCAGCGCTGCGCCCTTGAGCTGACCAATGGGCTTATCGTCGATAAAAATATCGCCGCCGCTTAATGACTCAAGCTGGTTGATGAGTCGAATAAGCGTGGATTTTCCCGAACCGGATGGCCCAAGGATGGTAACGACTTCTCCGGGTTCCACCGTCAGATTGACACCGTTTAATACCCGGTGCCCGTCGTACTGTTTGATCACATCGCGCAGTTCAACGCGCGCCTGACGCAAATGCGTAAAATCCGCAGCCGAAGCTGCGGAGCGGGTAAACAAACCTGAGAGCATATTACTTCGCTTCTATTTTAAAGGCGCGCGGCTGTGGATTTTTGGTTTCGGGGCCGAACCAGACGTCATAGATTTTAGCCGCCTGTCCGGTGGCCTCGAGCTTCAGCAGTTCATCGTTCACCGCCTTTAACAGCGCGGGTTCGCCTTTTTTCACCCCGACGCCGATTTCCTCTTTGCTCAGCAGGTCGGGTAGGATTTTAAAGTTGGCTTTGTCCGGCGCCCCGCTTAACAGACCCGCCAGAATGGTGCTGTCCTGGGTGATCGCCTGAACGTTGCCATTACGCAGCGCGGTCAGCGCCAGCGGGATATCATCATAGGCCAGCACGCGGGATTGCGGGAAACGCTGGTGCAACGCCTGTTCCCCCGTTGTTCCTTTCACCGCGCCAATTCGCGCGCGGCTGTACTCATCCAGCTTGTCGGGGGAGGTCGCCGGAACCAGGAATTGTTGCCCGGTGACAAAATAGGGAACGGAAAAGTCGATAACCTGGGCGCGCTCCGGGGTGATAGTAATATCTGCGACGATCAGATCGGCCTTACCCGATTGCAGTAACGGGATACGGTTGGCTGGGTTGGTGGCGACCAGCTCCAGTTTGACTCCCAACGATTTGGCCAGCGCTTCGGCAAAATCAACGTCGTAACCAACGATTTTATGCGTTTGCGGATCGACGGAGCCAAACGGCGGATTCGCATCGAACGTGGCCACTTTCACTACGCCGGCGGCTTTAATATCCGCCAGTTGATCGGCCTGGGCGGGTAACGCGGCAATACCGGATGCGAATAGCGCACTTAATGCCAGTAATGTTTTTTTAGTGCTGTGAATTGTCGTTGCCATCATCTTCTTTGATATCCCTGTAGAGACGCTAAATAATTCATGTCGCGGTCAAAAAGGCCGCTGCATTCGCGACATGATTGGGTTTGTCTTTTTACGCTCCCACAACTCGCCGTCGTCACCAAATAAGAAAAGATTCTTATCTATATACAAAAAGATATTAGTAAAACAGATGTTAATGGTCGGTGAATTAAGATGGGCTGGTCTAATGCAATAAATGCACAAGGATGGCAGGATTTCGTATTTCATTTTTTCACGCGAATGCGCTGCAATAAAACGCATCCAGCATACAGACAGAGGGGCGGAGAAGATGAATGGGTTTAAACGTCTTTGGCATACTGTGGTGAAGGCACGTCCACAGACCCGACAGTACGATGCGGAGCCTCATCTTCAGCGTATTGTTGAGTCTGTTCTTCCTGTTGCCAGCCTGTATGGCGTGGATATCGCCAACATTGATCCGGAGTGGTTCCGTGATAAAACAGAACGCTGAACATCGACAAACGCGCGAGGCATACTGGAACGAAATCTGCGCGCTTTCTGCGGCTTAATCCTGAATAAAAAACCGGCATTACGCCGGTTCTGTCGTTATATTTTGCAGGCATCGCCGCAGTCATCATCCGCAATAACCGCCTGGGCTTTTTTATCTGCATCTTCCAGACGTTCAGCGTTACGCTCTTGCGCTTCCTCCAGCCCGTCAAAGACCAGATTGTTGAGATCAATATCCATCAATCACCTGTTTAGTTCAGTGTTTGCCAGCTTTCCAGTATAGGGCAAAATCTGTGATTGATGCACCTTGCGCTATTGGCGATCGGTGCGGTTGCCAGCAGGGAAAGTGGAAATCCCGCCATCCCTGCCAATAGGTTACTGCTCGGTGAGTTCCATATCAGCGATAAAGGGGAGATGATCGCTTGCCGACGACCAGGTGAAAGCAGGGGAGTTATGCGGAATGTCTATCTTCTTCACATCCCATTTTTGCCCCTTGAAAGTGAATATGTGGTCAATATCAATCGCCGGGTTAACCGCAGGCCATGTACGATAATCTGTCCCCTGTTTCTCAACCGGATTAAAGAAATAGCTAATTTCTTTTAACGGCTGTTCGTCACGGGTAGAGTTGAAATCGCCAGCCAGAATTTTTATTGAAGAGGCGATATCTTTAAAATCGGATGACGCATCGCCAATACTGATATCCAGCAGATGGCGGACTTGCTCAATTCGCATGGTGGGATCTTTTTGCCAGTCGAGGTGGGTAACCATGACCAGTACCGGCGTATCGAAACCTGGAACCTCAATTTGCGCCAGTAATGCTACCCGTTGTTCTGCATCGCCTGAGGGTAAATTGATAACCTGAGTATGCTGAATTTTGTATTTCGATAAAATGCCGAGCCCGTATTCACCACCGTCAAAATCCAGCGCCTTACCAAAGGCATAGTGATAGTTATTTGCATCAGCGATCGTTTTCAATTGATCAATCTTTTGGCTTCTTTCGGTTTTATTATCAACCTCTGGAACCGCAATGATATCAGCTGCAATTTTTTTGATAGCGGCGTTAAGCGACGTGAAATCAGCTACATTTTCGGACGCTTCATTTTTGCCGATGTTATAGGTCGCAATTCTTAAATGAGGCTTGTTGCTTTCATAAATCTTATCCGGGACACCGCCTTTCTGAACGGCGAGAATTTCATTACCGGCAAGTTTTTCACTGGCTATAGCGTGCGTGGAAAGGCAGCTTAGCGCGAGGAATGTCAGTGTAAAGATGTTTTTCATAACGAATAGAGGCCTTGTTTATTTGCTGTTGTCGCCACTATAACGCGCATAAAAATAGGTTACTGTGAGACTTTGCACAAACTTATATTGTTTTGCGAAATAAGTGATTAAAGTACATTCACCAGAATTTTAAATGTGAATGAAGGCCGTAACGGTTTACTTGACCCGCAGAGCCTTTCGGGTAACTGTATGTAATGTTGTAAAAATCTGAATTTCACCTGTAAAAAAAGGAATAACGAAGAGATGTATGGCCGTGAGTATCGAAACGGGCGTCGTCGCATGGCGCCGTTTTTAGCGATCTCTTGCATTACTTTGCTGTATGGCGCGAAAGGGTATGCCAGGCCGGATATGGAGCCGCTGGGACCGAATATCGCCGATCGGGGTTCCGCGTTTTACCATTTCAGGGTTGAAAATTTCGACTCCGCCGACGGAAAAAGGCATTACAAGGTCTGGACCGGCGTTCCTGATAAAACGCCGCCAGCGTCGGGTTATCCGGTTCTGTATATGCTGGATGGCAACGCGGTGATGGACCGCCTGACGGAGGACTTGCTGAAACAACTGGCGGAAAAAACGCCCCCCGTTATTGTCGCCATCGGCTACCAGACCCACTTACCCTTTGATCTGAACGGCAGAGCCTATGATTATACGCCCGCGCTGGAAGTGAAAAGCGGGGCGGAGGGACGCTACCGTCGACCGGGTGGCGGCAGTGGGGACTTCCGTCGACTGCTGGAGACGCGTATCGCGCCGCAAACGGAACAAGGACTCAACATCGATCCTGAACGACGCGGCGTATGGGGACACTCCTACGGCGGCTTATTCGTCCTTGATTCGTGGCTGTCGTCGTCATTTTTTCGGTTTTACTACAGCGCCAGCCCATCGCTGGGAAGAGACAATTCCTCGTTGTTAACCCGGTTAACCACAATGGATGCCGCGAAAAATTACCATAAACGTTTATTTTTCATGGAGGGTTCCGCTTCACCGGGGAAAAACGCGCAGACTCCGGTTTCCGATATCCTGAATAAAACCCGCGACGCCGTTTCCGCCCTGCAAAAAAATGGGCTTGCGGTTGCCTGGTGGAATTACCCGGGGTTGACGCACGGGCCGATGTTCACCGCCTCTTTTCAGAGCGCGTTACTGAATATGAGCGCGGAGGAGACTCCCGGGGCAGCGCGCTGCGATTAACCGGGCAGTGAGTGAAGAGGGCGGCGGGAAGCCGCCCTTAGCCATTACACTATGATGCGTGTCTGGTGGTCGTCAGAAGTGCAGTCCCACCTGCATGTAGTAGGTGCGGCCAGGTTCGTTATAGGTGTTCGCACCGGCTCCCCACAGATACGCGCCCGTGGTGGCGTTACCGGTAGTCTGGGCATTTCCTTCACGGAAGTGGCGCTTGTCGAACAGGTTATCGATCCCTGCGGTTACATCCACATATTTCGTCACCGCGTAAGTCGCACTCATGCCCACCAGCGCATAAGGCGATACCTGTCGGGTTTCGCTGCCCGAAGTGGGGTTCCCTTGATAAGTGTATTTTTTCGGTTTCTGGCGGCCATACCACGTCAGCGTACCCTGCACCGACAGATCGTTAGCGGCCTGCCACTCCAGCGTTGAGTTGATGGTGTATTTGGGAATAACCGACAGGTAATCTCCACTCTTCTTATTCTTGTTCTCGATGATATAGGTGAAGTTATTTTTCATCTTCAGCGTATCGGCGAGCGGGAAATTGAACGTCCCTTCCAGCCCCTGAACGACGGCTTTTGGCACGTTTTCCCATTGATAAATATTTGCGGAGGTGGCTTTGCCCGCAACCGAGTCACCGGCTGCAATCTTGTCATGGTAGTCGTTGCGATACCAGGTCAGCCCGGCCTGCACTTCATCATGATTATATTCAATCCCTACCTCTTTATTGACGCTGGTTTCTGCTTTCAGATCGCGGTTGCCTTGCAGATAGCAGGCGCCGCCGCCGTAGCATCCCTGGCCTTTACTGAACAACAGGTAGTTGGGGTTGGTTTGATACAGGTTTGGTGCTTTCCATGCGCGGGCAATACCCAGTTTTAACGTGAAGTCACCGCCCAGTTCCTGGGAGAGGTTCAGTGACGGACTCCAGTTACTGCCGCTAATACTCTGGTGGTTGAAGCGAACGGCAGGGGTCAGACGGGTGCTGTCCGTCAGTTCAAGGTTATCTTCCGCAAAGATGCCGTAAATATCCGCTGAGCTGTATTTGCTGCGCCCGGTATCGGCAATCCCCGGAACCGAGCCCCCGCCGGTGGTGGATTCGGTATTCGACGACGGATCTTTCATCGCCTGGTGGTTAAATTCCGCGCCAAAGGTCAGCGTCTGGCTAACCCACAGGTCAAGCGGGATATTCACTTCCGAGTGCAGGTTGGTGTCATACAACGAAATGGTCGAGAACCCTTCATTTGACGGGCTGAAAATCCCCGAGATGCCGCCAGAGAGGCCTTCATTGAGGCGGGTATTACGCGTTTTTTCAAACTGCACATAGTTATTGGTGGTGACGCCGCTGTCCCAGGCGCCGGTATATTTCAGGCTGAGCGTCTGGCGGTAGAGAACGTTTGTTTCTTTGCCATAATATTTTTTTACCAGCGCGTTGCTGTTGGTGTTTTGCGTATCACCGGCATACAGGTTGCCGTGGCGACTGTAGCCGGCCCCCAGTTCCAGCGCCTGCATCGGCATAAATTCCCAGCGCAGAGCTGAATTGATATCTTTATTGATAAAACCTTCACGGCCAGCGGGGTAGCTACCGGCATAAGAACCGATACGCGGGGTCGTGTGGTTTTCGTTGATATCCTGGGCATCAGCCTGCGTTTTATTCCAGTTACCGTAGACCCGCAGGGTCAGATTATCCGCCAGCGCGCCGCTTAAACTGCCGTTATAGCGTTTGGTGCTGCCTTCGGATTTGTGCTGTGGAAAGTTGTAATAGGTATTTAAACTGCCGTGCCATTCGTCCGTCGCCGGTTTGGTGATGATATTGACGACCCCGCCCATTGCGCCACTGCCGTACATCGCGGCGGCCGGGCCACGGATGACCTCAATGCGCTCGATCATTTCTGGCGGCACCCAGTTGGTGTCGCCACGGGTATCGCGCTCATCGCTCCAGCCATAGCGCACCGAGTTGCGGCTGGAGACAGGCATACCGTCAATCAGAATCAGAGTGTTCTCCGGCCCCATGCCGCGGATATCAATCTGGCGGTTATTCCCGCGTTGTCCGCTGTTAGAGTTCCCGGTGAGATTGACGCCCGGCATGGTGCGAATGATCTCAGCGACGTCGCGCTGTATTGGCCGTTTTTTAATGGCCTCGCTGTCAATGATAGAGACGCCGGGGGCCTGGAGCGTCTGTTCTTTGGCCGTCACGACCATGGTTTCGCCGCTGTTTATTTCTTTGTCGCGGGCAGCCTGTTTCTCCGGTGGGTTACTGGCGTTTGTTTGTTCTGCTTTCTGGTTTGCCGCTGTTTTGATGTCGTCAGCCTGTACCGCAGGAATTGCCAGACTCCCTGCAATAAGCGAACTCAAAAGCGATAATTTATATGCCTTTTTTATCATGATATTAATCACTTGCCATTGTTAAAAGAGAAATTGCGTGAAATAAATTATTAGCAATATTTCTCATTTGCAACACAATAATGATTATCATTTACATTTTTAGGCGTGTGAGCGCGCTGCCGTTAGCGGCAATTTCAGGTTATTAAATAGAATAAAATCAGTAAGATAATTAATATCAGGGCAGCAGGCGTGAAGGGACAGTTGCGGTTGTTGGTCTGTACAACGGTCAAACCATGAATTCAGGAAAGATTTGTGGGGACAATGCGCTGTGGGAACAATGTGCTGTGTGGATAAAGAATGGTGCGTCTGAATGGACTCGAACCATCGACCCCCACCATGTCAAGGTGGTGCTCTAACCAACTGAGCTACAGACGCAGGATGGTGCGTTCAATTGGACTCGAACCAACGACCCCCACCATGTCAAGGTGGTGCTCTAACCAACTGAGCTATGAACGCAATGTTGCAGGTGACAACGGGGACGAATATTAGCGGCAGAGCCGGAATGAGGCAAGAGGGAAAACGTAATTTTCTTCCTGATTTCACTCGATTGCAGAGGAAACGCGCAAAATGTCGAGAGAATAGCCGCCATCCGGCGGCTATTGCTGATTTATCGCGCAGCGCGCTGCAAAATAATCGCTGATGACTGGCGTTGCAGGTATCGCATACGCAGCATCATCATAATAGCCGCAGACGTCAGGCCGATAATAAAGCCCATCCAGAACCCGGCCGGTCCCATGCGATCCACCACCAGATCGGTCAGCGCGAGGATATAACCGCTCGGTAATCCCAGCACCCAGTAAGCTGTAAAGGTAATAAAGAAAATCGATCGCGTATCTTTATAACCACGCAAAATACCGCTGCCGATAACCTGGATCGAATCGGAAATTTGATACACCGCCGCCAGCAGCATCAGTTGCGCGGCGAGCGTGACCACTTCAGGATTGTCGTTATAGAGCAGGGCGATAGGCTCACGCAGCGTCACGGTAAAAATTGCGGTGATAACGGCCATGCAAACCCCGACGCCCAGTCCGGTTCTGGCGGCTGTCTGGGCATCCAGCGTTGAGCCCTGGCCAAGTCGATAGCCCACGCGGATGGTAACCGCAGCCGCTAGCGACATCGGCAATACGAACATCAGCGAACTGAAGTTCAGGGCAATCTGGTGGCCTGCGACATCCACAATACCCAGCGGTGAAACCAACAGCGCCACCACGGCAAACAGGGTGACTTCAAAAAACAGCGCCAGGGCGATCGGCAAACCTAGCTGTACCAGACGTTTCATGACCGCCGTATCCGGCTTGCTGAATCCGCGCTCGTTGCGAATATCGCGCATTGAACGCGCACGTTTCACATACGAGGCCATCGCGATAAACATCACCCAATAGACCGCCGCCGTGGCAACGCCGCAGCCCACGCCGCCGAGTTCCGGCATGCCGAAGTGACCGTAGATGAATATATAGTTCACCGGAATGTTGACCAGCAGGCCAAGGAAGCCTATGACCATGCCGGGTTTGGTTTTTGCCAGACCTTCGCACTGGTTACGCGCAACCTGAAAGAACAGGTATCCCGGCGCGCCCCACAGGAGCGCGCGAAGATAGCCCACAGCTTTATCCGCCAGCGCAGGATCAATGTTATGCATAGAACGGATAATGTATCCGGCATTCCATAGCACAAACATAATGAGAACGGACACACAGCCCGCCAGCCAGAAGCCTTGTCGCACCTGGTGAGCGATGCGTTCGCGGCGGCCAGATCCGTTGAGCTGCGCGATAACCGGGGTCAGAGCCAGTAACAGCCCATGACCAAACAGAATGGCGGGCAGCCAGATAGATGTGCCGATAGCGACGGCAGCCATATCCGTGGCGCTGTACCCGCCAGCCATCACGGTATCGACGAATCCCATCGCGGTTTGGGCGATTTGCGCAAGAATCACCGGTATTGCCAGAGCTAATAACTGACGCGCTTCACTGATATACTTCTGCACGTATACACCTATTATTTGTTGTTATTTGAGAGACTAAAAAAGCCGCCTTAAATGGCAGCAAGAAGAAAATGCAGGGGAAATTTCAGTCTATTGTAGCGAGGAATACGTAATTCTCCAGTGAAAAAACAGGTGCTTTTAGCGCTTTGCTGGCAACCTGATTTTCCACCTGCTATTGTGCTGGGCAGAGATGTATTAACTGATTTCAGGAGTTGCAGGTATGTTTACAGGTATTGTGCAGGGCACCGCGAAACTGGTGTCGATTGATGAAAAACCGAATTTCCGCACGCATGTCGTGGAATTACCTGAACACATGCTGGACGCGCTGGAGACGGGCGCATCGGTGGCGCACAACGGCTGTTGCCTGACCGTCACTGAAATAAACGGTAATCAGATCAGCTTTGACCTGATGAAAGAGACGTTACGCATTACCAATCTTGGCGATCTGAGCGTCGGCGATCTCGTTAACGTGGAGCGTGCGGCGAAATTCAGCGATGAGATTGGCGGGCATTTAATGTCGGGTCACATTATGACCACGGCTGAAATTTCGAAAATTCTGACCTCTGAGAATAATCGTCAGGTCTGGTTTAAAGTTCAGGACCCGCAGCTGATGAAATATATCCTGTATAAGGGATTCATCGGCATCGATGGCATCAGTCTGACGGTAGGGGAAGTGACGCCAACGCGTTTTTGCGTTCATCTGATCCCGGAGACGCTGGAACGCACCACGCTGGGTAAGAAAAAACTGGGCGCTCGCGTTAATATCGAAATTGATCCGCAAACCCAGGCGGTTGTTGACACCGTCGAGCGCGTGCTGGCGGCACGGGAAAGCGCGGCGAATCTGCATGCAGGCGACGCGTAACCCGACGTAAAAACCCCCGCAGCGCGGGGGTTATCAGGATTAGCGGGGAATACGCAGGCCGTGTTCGACGCCGCGAGAAAAAACCACCTGCCATAGCTGTATATCACGGGCGCGAAACGCCCCGGCGCATGCATTCAGATAATAACTGAACATGCGTTTAAACCGTTCGGTGTAATTATCTGCAATTTCCGGCCAGCCGTTGATAAAGCGAGAATACCAGGCCATCAGGGTGGTGTCGTAATCTGCGCCAAAGTTGTGCCAGTCTTCCATCACGAAATGCGATTCGCTGGCATTCGCAATCTGGCGAACAGACGGCAGGCACCCGTTCGGAAAAATATACTTATTGATCCACGGATCGACATTATTATCCGTCTTTTTGGAACCGATAGTGTGGAGCAGGAAAATACCGTCCGGTTTCAAATTACGGTCGACCACTTCAAAATAGGTTTTATAGTTCTTCGGCCCGACGTGTTCAAACATACCAACGGACACAATGCGATCAAACTGATCGTTAAGGTCGCGGTAATCCTGTAGCCGAATAGAAACGTCCAGCCCTGCGCAACGTTCCTGGGCCATCTTTTGCTGCTCGGTGGAAATCGTGACGCCAACGACGCTGACGTCATAATTGGACGCCATAAACTGGGACAAGCCACCCCAGCCGCATCCGATATCCAGCACGCGCATACCCGGCTGCAACTGTAATTTTTCACAAATGAGCTTCAGCTTCGCTTGCTGGGCGGATTCCAGTGTGTCGGCATCTTTCCAGTAAGCGCAGGAATATTGCATATATGGGTCGAGCATGCGGGAGAAAAGATCGTTGCCGAGATCGTAATGTTCTTTCCCGACTATCCAGGCGCGTTTTTTACTTTGTAAGTTGAACAGGCGTGCGCCCGCGATACGCAGCGTATCTTTGAAATGGTGGGGGAGTTGGTTTTCGAGCCCGGCTCGTAAGACTTTACTAAAAAACATGTCCAGTCGGTCGCATTCCCACCAGCCATCCATATAACTTTCACCTAACCCCAGCGATCCTTCCTGTAATACACGTTTGAAAAAATCGGGGTTTTTAACACGAATATCCGCTGGGGCAGTGCCATTGATGGCGATACCCGCACGGCCCAGCAATTCGTTGGTGATACGATACCAGTCATCATCTGGTACGCTGACTTCTTCTATACACGATGAACTCATAGCTTCTCCATCACTTGGTCGGTGATCAGAACCTTAAAACAGCGTAGACGCTTTTTGGGCTTTGTGAGAAATCTCACGGAATAATTCCGCGAGTCTATTATCCGACGTAGAACAGAGGAAGGGAGGAACCCTTACCGAAAAGGCCATCCGTGGTGAAACGGGAACGCTCCGGTTCCCGTTAACGCATAATAATTATCGTAATATTAACAACCGAAATTTAGTATAGGCCTCAAAATTCGATGATACAACCGAAAATTGTTAGCGAGCTAATTACCTGTTGTTGAACATTTTTAGTGAGATTCGCTGTGCGCAACTTCGGTGTTTGCTGCGCGCGCGGCCGGTTCCTGCGCCTGAAGTTGCAGCCAGTATCCCAGCGCCGCCAGAGCCACCGTCGACAGCATTACGCTGGTGGTGGTAAGCAGCGGCGTACTGATCAGCCACGAAACGACCAGGCTTGCCAGGAAACACAGACCCAGTTGCAGCGTGTTCTGTAAGGCTGCTGCGCGTCCGGTCGCTTGCGGGAAGGGGCGCAGCGCCTGGGCGACCACGATAGGGTAGATCGCGCCGTTCGCGATAGCCATCACACAGAATGGAATCAGGATCTCCGTCAGCGAAACATGGCTGATGAAGCTGGCGCCCCAGGTGGCGACCACGCTCAGCGCATAGAGAACCAGTAACCAGGGCAACAGCTGTTGACCCTGCCATTTTTGCAGCGCCGCGCGGCAACCGTAACCGCCCACCAGGAACGCGATGGTCTGCGGTACATAACTCAGGCCAATTACCGCCGGGCTATAGCCCATTTCGCTGAGGATAAACGGGGAACCCGTCAGCCAGGCAAAAAAGCTGGCGGAGCAGGCGGCGTAAATCAGGACGTTGCCGCGATAAGTTTGTGAACGCAGCAGGCTGGCGAAGGTCAGTTTTTCCTGGCTGTGGTCATGTGCTTTTGTTGTTGGCTTTAAGCGTAAGGCGGGCAGCATCAATATCAGCGTAATGATGAACAGCGTGGCAAAAATGGCCTGCCAGGAAAAATGCGTCAGGATCCAACTGCCGAGTAAAGGCGCAAGGGCGGGCGATAAACCGACCAGCGGCATAATGGTGGCGAAGATGCGATTAATTTTTTGCGTTGGATAATAATCCGTCACCAGCGCCTGCCAGATCACCGTAGCGGCACAAACCCCCACCGCCTGAATAAAACGCAATACCAGCAGCCCGGTAGCGCTTTCGACCCACATCATCCCCAGACTGCCCAGCGCAAAGATGGAGAGACCCAGCAGCAAAATGGGTTTACGCCCGTAGCGGTCTGACAGCGGCCCCCACAGCAGTTGCGCGACGGCGAAACCGGCCAGGAACAGACTGAGGCTGGCGCTGACAGCCGCCGCCGGTGTTTGCAGGTCGGCCTGAATTGCCGCGAACGCGGGCAGATACATATCTGTTGCCAGAAAGCCCAGCACGCTGAGACCCGCCAGCCAGACTAAAAAACCTTTTCCGGGTTGCATAATTGTTTCTCTTTTCCAGAAGTAAGACATTGCCGCTGAGTGTAGGGAGTGAAATTCTGCTTGTGAAACGCTAATATTTGGCCACTGGATTCAAAATTTTTGCAGGCAGAATATGTGGTCAGAATATTCACTCGAAGTGGTTGATGCCGTTGCCCGTAATGGCAGCTTTAGTTCTGCGGCGCAGGAGTTGCACCGCGTGCCTTCTGCGGTGAGCTACACCGTCCGTCAACTGGAGGAGTGGCTGGCGGTGCCGCTTTTCGAACGACGCCATCGGGATGTTGAACTGACCCCCGCCGGGGCATGGTTTTTAAAGGAAGGGCGCTCTGTTATCAAAAAAATGCAGATCACCCGACAGCAATGCCAGCAGATCGCCAACGGCTGGCGGGGTCAACTGGCGATTGCGGTCGACAATATTGTTAAGCCGGAGCGCACCCGGCAGATGATTGTTGATTTTTATCGTCATTTTGATGATGTGGAATTGCTGGTCTTTCAGGAGGTATTTAACGGCGTCTGGGATGCGCTGTCGGACGGGCGCGTGGAGCTGGCTATCGGCGCGACGCAGGCCATTCCGGTTGGAGGACGCTACACCTTTCGCGATATGGGGATGCTGAGCTGGAGCTGCGTGGTCGCCCGCCATCATCCGCTGGCGTCAATGGCTGGCCCGCTCAGTGACGACACGTTGCGCAACTGGCCGTCGCTGGTCCGGGAGGATACCTCGCGTACGCTTCCGAAGCGCATCACCTGGCTGCTGGATAACCAAAAACGCGTGGTGGTGCCTGACTGGGAATCTTCAGCGACCTGCCTCTCAGCGGGACTGTGTGTGGGAATGGTGCCGACCCACTTTGCTAAGCCGTGGATCGACAGCGGGAAATGGGTGGCGCTACAGCTTGAGAATCCGTTTCCTGATGCGGCGTGCTGTCTGACGTGGCAGCAGAACGACACGTCACCCGCGCTGGCCTGGCTACTGGACTATCTGGGCGACAGCGAAACGCTGAATAAAGAGTGGTTACGGGAGCCGGAAGAGGCTCCCGCAGAAGGGGATTAACGGCGATAGTCGCGGAACGGGCCATCGGCGACAGAGCGACGCTCAATCAGACGCGGATGCACCTCAATGGACTGCGACTCTTCGCGTTTATTGACGATACGGTCAAGCAGCATATTGAAGGCCGTTTCACCCAGAGAATCTTTCGGCTGGTGAATCGTCGTCAGCGCAGGCGTAAAGTAACGCGCGTTGCGCACGTTGTCGTAGCCGATGACCGAGATATCCTGCGGTACGCGCAGCCCCATCTCGTCAGCGGCGCACAACGCGCCCATCGCCATAATGTCGCCACCGCAGAATACGGCCGTCGGGCGGTGAGACTGGGAGATCATTTGCTGCATCGCGCGGTAGCCTGATTCCGGCTCGAAATCACCCTGAACGATCCAGTTTTCCGGCACGTTTATCAGCGCTTCTTCCATCGCTTTCATAAAGCCAGCCAGACGACCTGCGCCGGTGTTGCGTTCCATTGGGCCAGGGATCACGCCAATTTCACGGTGCCCGCGTTCAACCAGATAACGACCGGCCATATAGCCGCCTGCAAAGGCGTTATCAATGACCGTATCGGTAAAGTCCGCTTTGGCTTCGCCCCAGTCCATCACCACCATCGGGATATGGCGATACTCTTCAAGCATAGAGAGCAGGGACTCAGGGTATTCGGAACACATGACCAGCAGGCCATCCACGCGCTTTTGCGCCATCATGGAGAGGTACGCGCGCTGCTTTTCCAGGTTGTTCCAGGCGTTGCCCAGAATCAGCGTATATCCTTTCTGGAAGCAGTTCTTTTCAACGGCTTCGATAATTTCAGCAAAATAGGCGGCTTCGCTGCTGGTCGCCAGCAAACCAATCGATTTGGTGTGGTTAACCTTCAGGCTGCGGGCAACCGCGCTGGGAGAGTAGTGCAGCTCTTTAATGGCTGCCCATACCGCGTTGCGCGTCTCTTCCGCAACGAAGCGCGTTTTGTTAATTACGTGTGATACGGTTGTAGTGGAAACGTTTGCTCGCTTCGCCACATCTTTAATTGTTGCCATTACATCTCACTCCAGACCATATCCTGAACTCCTGAAAATACTGTAAGTAAACGTTTGCCTTTACACACCTTGATCGCAACGTCAGGGTTGCGGCACGCCGGGAAAACGACACGGAACATCAGGAAGGGGGCAATGGCCGGTACGCTAATCAAGTAAGCGTGGAATTTTGTCTGATCTTGACGAAAAGGGGAAGAGTTAAAAGCGCTTATCAATATAAATCATGGGAGATTTTTGCATTCAAGTGTGTAAAAATGCGCAATATCACTTTTTGTGTGGGAATAAAAAGGAGAAAACTTGATGAGCACCGATCTGAAATTTTCGTTAGTGACCACCATTATTGTGCTGGGCCTGATTGTCGCGGGCGGTCTGACTGCCGCACTGAACTGATTTACCTCTGAGGGAGAGCATTCTCCCTCTGTCTTTCCTCTCTCTTCTTCCTCATTTTTAACCAAATCGTAAAAGTCTTTTGCTATTTTGCTTACTTTATTAGTTTTGTGATTGATGTCATGCTTTTGACTCTTTTGCGTGCCTCGTGACGGCACGAAGCTGCGGAGTCGATGTATGAAAATAAATTATCCCTTACTGGCGCTGGCAATTGGCGCATTTGGTATTGGAACCACCGAGTTCTCTCCTATGGGCTTGTTGCCCGTTATCGCTCGCGGCGTGGATGTCTCGATTCCTGCGGCCGGAATGCTAATCAGCGCGTATGCCGTTGGTGTGATGGTCGGCGCGCCGTTGATGACGCTGCTGCTTTCCCATCGCGCACGTCGTAATGCGCTTATTTTTTTGATGGCGATTTTTACCCTCGGAAATGTGCTGTCGGCCATCTCGCCGGATTACACTACGTTGATGCTGTCGCGGATTCTGACCAGCCTGAATCACGGCGCTTTCTTCGGTCTGGGGTCGGTGGTGGCGGCCAGCGTCGTACCCAAACATAAACAGGCCAGCGCGGTCGCCACCATGTTTATGGGGCTGACGATCGCCAATATTGGCGGTGTTCCTGCGGCGACCTGGCTGGGGGAAACCATTGGCTGGCGCATGTCCTTCATGGCGACGGCGGGGCTGGGCGTAATTTCAATGATTAGCCTCTTTTTCTCGTTGCCGAAAGGCGGTGCGGGAGAGCGCCCTGAGGTGCGCAAAGAGCTGGCGGTGCTGTTGCGACCACAAGTGTTATCGGCATTACTGACCACCGTTCTGGGCGCAGGCGCGATGTTTACGCTCTATACCTATATCGCCCCGGTGCTGCACAGCATTACGCATGCAACGCCTGCTTTCGTTACCGGTATGCTGGTACTGATTGGCGTTGGCTTTTCTATCGGCAACTACCTGGGTGGAAAACTGGCGGATCGTTCGGTTAACGGCACCCTGAAAGGATTTTTGCTGCTGCTGATGGTGATTATGCTGGCGATCCCGTTCCTGGCGCGCAACGAAGTGGGCGCCGCTATCAGCATGGTGGTATGGGGGGCGGCGACATTCGCGGTGGTTCCGCCTTTACAAATGCGCGTCATGCGGGTTGCCAGTGAAGCGCCAGGTCTCTCTTCATCGGTCAATATCGGTGCCTTTAATCTCGGTAATGCGCTTGGCGCAGCGGCGGGGGGCGCAGTGATTTCCGGTGGTTTGGGCTACAGTTTCGTACCGGTGATGGGGGCGATTGTGGCAGGGCTTGCGCTGTTGCTGGTCTTTGTCTCTGCGCGCAGACAGCCTGAAGACGTTTGCGTGGCGAACTAAGCGCAGCATTAAAACGCAGAAGGGACTCCCTTCTGCGTTATTCTCTTTATGCCGCGAAGTTTTTCGCCACAAAGTCCCAGTTTACCAGCGCCCAGAAGTGCTCCAGGTAGCCAGGACGGGCATTGCGGTAGTCGATATAGTAGGCATGTTCCCACACATCAACGGTCATCAACGGCGTGGCGTCGGTGGTCAGCGGCGTACCGGCATTCGACGTAGAGACGATAGCCAGTTTCCCATCCGTCCCTTTCACCAGCCAGGTCCAGCCGGAACCGAAGTTCTTAATTGCGGCGTCGGTGAACTGCGCTTTGAAATCGGCAACGCTGCCGAAGGACGCGACAATGGCGTCAGCCAGTTTACCCGTTGGTTCGCCGCCAGCATCTGGCGCCAGGCAGTTCCAGTAGAAGGTGTGGTTCCAGACCTGGGCCGCGTTATTGAAGACGCCGCCTTCAGCGCTGCGAACGATCTCTTCCAGTGATTTCCCCTCAAACGGCGTGCCTTTGATCAGGTTGTTAAGGTTGGTCACATAGGTCTGATGATGTTTGCCGTAATGATATTCCAGCGTCTCAGCAGAAATGTGCGGTGCAAGAGCATCTTTGGCATACGGTAATGCAGGTAATTCAAACGACATTGCTTCTCTCCTTATATTTATATTAGGTGCGCACAATAACCTTATTGTACGTAAGGATAGGGTAGCAAATTGAAAGGTGATACAAAAGAAGAACTTACCCTGTAGCCATACTACAGGGTAACGTTTTATCGAATGGTTTTCGGCGTCATGACCCGGCGTGCGCCCACGTAATGGCGCTGCCAGTAATCTTCGCTAAGAGAGGTAATCTGTATTTCCTGACCGCTGCGCGGAGACTGAATAAATTTGCCGTTGCCAACGTAAACGCCAACGTGATCGGCAGTACCGCGACCCTGAGTACGGAAGAACACGAGATCGCCATTTTTCAGTTCGCCACGTTCAATCGGCGCGGCATCACGCAAATGATACATTTCATTTGCAGTACGCGGGATGCGGAATTTCACCAGATCCTTATACGCGTAATAAACCAGACCGCTGCAATCAAAACCGGTTCGTGGAGACGTTCCGCCCCAACGATACGGTTTGCCAATCTGATTCATTAATTTATTCATCGCCGTGTTGGTGGCTTTCTGCATTTTCGCTTTATGCGCATCGGCAATGGCAAGCGGGGCGCCTTTTACTTTGACACAATGCGGCTTACGACCCTTGCGCGGCGTACATTTTTCCGTCCAGGTTACGGCGGCGGTTTGTGTGGTGGCGGGTTTGCTACGACGGCTTGCAGTTTTGCTGGTTTTCGCAGGGGAGGCAATGCGTTTTTTCGATGTGGAGGCCGTTTTACTTTGGGTTTTACTCACGGCTTTTTTTGCAGTCTTCGTTTTTTTCTTGCTGGTCGCGGTGTTCTTCTGCTTATCTGCCGTTTTCGTGACATGCGCGGCAGGCGTCGCCCTGGCTTGCCGGGAGGCATGCGCCATTGACGTAAAAGGGAGCGTGGTAAAAAGCAAAGCACAGAGCGTGATCGAGATCCGGTTTATCCGCGCCACTGAGCAATCCTCTGGTTAAGGGCAGGTCGAATTCATGCCTGCGTATGATTTACAAAACGCATCGATTCTAATCTATAAAATCCCCGGAAGTTAATAGCTTTTGTCATCTAAAATCGCGTTTCGTTATTGAGTGCAAAAAAAAGCAGCAACAAAAGCGGAAACGGGTCAACAGATAAACAATTCCATACTGTTTAAGTGGATAAGAGATATTTAGAATGCAACTTCAGGCTTCAGACGATAAAATAGTAAAGCGTGATGAAAATGTTATTTTCCGTTGCCAGCCTGACCCGCTACAATGTCAGACTACTGCCGTAAAGAAGTTTAAGGAAGCAAGACAATGAGCACCACTATCGAAAAAATCCAGCGCCAGATCGCTGAAAACCCGATTCTCCTGTACATGAAAGGCTCTCCAAAACTGCCAAGCTGCGGTTTTTCCGCACAGGCTGTTCAGGCGCTTTCTGCCTGTGGTGAACGTTTTGCCTATGTCGATATTCTGCAAAACCCGGACATTCGCGCCGAGCTGCCGAAATATGCAAACTGGCCGACCTTCCCGCAACTGTGGGTGGACGGTGAGCTGGTTGGCGGCTGCGATATCTTAATTGAAATGTACCAGCGCGGTGAGTTGCAGCAGTTGATCAAAGAGACTGCGGCAAAATACAAAACCGAAGAGCCTGACGCTGAGTAATTCAGCCGAAATAAAAAAGCGACCAGATGGTCGCTTTTTTTTGCTGAAAACGCGGTTGCCTGATGGCGCATCGCTTATCAGGACGCGCGGGCATCGCCACCCGACACGATTATGCCTCTTCTGGTACCGGCAACGGCCAGCCGCCAAGACGCTTCCAGCGGTTAACGATTTCGCAAAACAGAACGGCCGTTCGTTCGGTGTCGTATAGCGCAGAGTGCGCCTGCGTTCCATCAAACTCCATTCCTGCCGCCAGACACGCTTTTGACAGTACGGTCTGTCCCAGCGCCAGGCCGCTCAGGGCCGCAGTGTCAAAGGTCACGAAGGGGTGGAAGGGGTTACGTTTCAGCGAAGCGCGCTCAGCGGCGGCCATCATAAAACTGTGATCGAACGTGGCGTTATGGGCGACCATGATCGCACGATTGCAACCGCTGTCTTTAATTCCCTTGCGCACCATTTTGAAAATAGCATGCAGCGCATCGTACTCGCTGACCGCGCCGCGCAGCGGGTTAGAAGGATCGATTCCGTTAAAGGCAAGCGCTTCAGGCTGTAAGTTTGCGCCTTCGAACGGCTCAACATGGAAATGCAGCGTCGTGTCCGGCATCAGCCAGCCTTGTTCATCCATTTTCAGCGTGATGGCGGCAACCTCAAGCAGCGCATCGGTTTTGGCATTGAATCCCGCCGTTTCGACATCAATGACGACAGGATAAAAACCACGAAAACGGTCGCACAGACCGGAAAGTTGAGCGTTATCGGACATCTGGGTCTCTTAATACGGAAAAATTGCAGCGCGCATTATGGCAAATTTTACGCTGAGATGCAGTAAAACAACGGGCACAGAGAGTCTGCGCCCGGCGGGAGATTAGTTGCCCAGACCGCGACCGGCGTCTTTGGCTTCAATCAGCTCAATTTTGTAGCCATCAGGATCTTCAACAAACGCGATGACGGTGGAGCCGCCTTTTACCGGACCCGCTTCACGCGTGACGTTACCGCCGTTCTGGCGAATGCGCTCGCAGGCTTCGGCAGCATTGTCGACGCTCAGGGCGATATGGCCATAGGCCGTGCCCAGCTCGTACTTATCAACGCCCCAGTTGTAAGTTAACTCGATCACCGCTTCTTCGCTTTCCGGGCCGTAACCCACGAATGCCAGAGAGTATTTGTATTCCGGGTTTTCGCTGGTGCGCAGCAGCTTCATGCCCAGTACGTTGGTGTAGAATTCGATGGAACGCTGCAAGTCGCCAACACGCAGCATGGTATGAAGTAAACGCATCTTTTTCCCCTCAAAAGTGCTGAATGGTCAATACATTCAAAATGTTGTTCTAGTATAGCGGCGTTTTTACGCCGCTACCAACGCAGGATTACAGGGTAGGATAGTCCGTGTAACCTTCAGCGCCGCCGCCGTAGAAGCTTTCTGCGCGTTGTGGATTCAGTTCTGCTTTGCGTTGCAGACGAGCTACCAGGTCCGGGTTAGCGATATACGCCCGGCCAAACGCGACGGCGTCTATCAGGCCCTTATTGAGCAAGTCTTCCGCTTTTTCTGGCGTATAGGCGCCTGCGCCAATGATCGGGCCGTGGAAGCGGGCGCGAACTTTCTCACGGAAGGCGTCAGTATACGGTTCGCCGCCAGCCCAGTCAGGTTCGGACATGTGCAGATAGGCAATGCCGCGTTTACCCAGTTCCTCAATCAGATAGAGCGCATCGGCTTCTTCATTCGGGCCATTGTCGACATTCTGGAATGTGCCGATAGGGGAAACACGGATACCAATTCGATCTGCCCCCCATTCCTGAATACCGGCATCGACGACTTCCAGCACCAGACGCGCGCGGTTCTCAACGCTGCCGCCGTACTGGTCAGTACGATGGTTTGACGTCGGGGAAAGGAACTGGTGCAGCAGATAGCCATGGGCGGAATGCAGTTCTACCAGGTCGAAACCGGCTTCACGCGCATTGGCGATAGCCTGACGGAAATCGTTGACGATGCCTGGGATCTCGTCGGTTTCCAGCGCGCGCGGCATTGAGGTGTCGACACGAATGGCCTGACCGTTTTCATCGCGCAGCGAGGTACGGGTGCCAGCGCCGATCGCAGACGCGGAGACGGGAGGCTGGCCACCGGGTTGCAGGCTGGAATGAGAGATTCGACCGGTATGCCAGAGTTGAACAGCAATGTGCCCCTGTTCGGCATGAACGCCAGCGGTAATTTTTTTCCATGCCTCGATCTGTTCCGCGCTGTGCAGACCCGGCGCGCCCGCATAGCCTTTCGCCTGTGCGGAGATCTGCGTCGCTTCACTGATGATTAGCCCGGCGCTGGCGCGTTGACGATAATACTCGGCCATTAACGGGGTGGGAATGTCGCCCGGTTCAATGCTGCGCAAACGCGTCAGAGGGGCCATGAACACACGGTTTGCTGCCGTAATTGCGCCCACTTTCAGCGGGGTAAACAGTTTCTCAGATGACATAATGGCTCCTGGTATAAGTAGACCGGTCGTCTAGTGATAAGGAAAATAAAAACGCCCGTTAAGCCGCAGGCGTTGCGATAATCGTTTTTACATGTGCCAGCGCGCTTTCAAGCGGGGCGGCACTGCGAGAAATTTTGGCGTGCAGATTCGCGCCTAACCACAGCGCATACAGGATCTGCGCCTGTTGCAGCGGCTCGCCAGCAAAAGAGAGACAGCGGGCTTCGCGTCCTTTTTCCAACGCTTGCGCTAACAGCGTAATAATATGCCGCGCGCCTTTGTCCATCGCAGTGCGCATATCTTCTGAGAGATCGCACACTTCGGCGGACAGCTTTACGGTCAAACAGCCGCTGATAGTGCCTTGCTGGCAAAACTGATTCAGGGTTTCCTGATAGTAAGCCAGAATGCGGTCACGGTAGTTGCCCGCTCCGGCGTCAAAATGCGTTGCCAGCCGCTGATGATATCCGGCGTAATGCCGTTCCAGCATGGCGACGCCAAACGCTTCTTTGGAACGAAAATAGTGATAAAACGACCCCTTCGGCACTTCGGCGGTTTTGAGCAGCTCGCTCAATCCCATTCCGGTGAAGCCACGCTGCATACAAAGCTGCTCGCCGGTAGCCAGAAGATGTTCGCGGGTGTCATGTTCAGTCTGTTTGTTCATGCCGCTGAGTGTAATAGACCAATCGGTCTAATGCAAGTCAGGTTGCCAGAAAGCCAGTTAGCGTCTTCAATAAGCATAAGTGCTTTCGTTGAGGAGAGAGTGTGGCCGAGCAGTTAGAGTTTTTTCCCGTCCCAAGCCCGTGCAGGGGGATCTGTCAGTCGGATGAGCGCGGATTTTGTCGCGGCTGTCTGCGCAGTCGGGATGAACGTTTCAACTGGCAAAAAATGAGCGACGCCGAGAAGCAGGACGTGTTGCGGCTTTGTCGTCAGCGTCTTATGCGCAAATTACGCGCAAACAAACCGAACCCGCAGGAAGAACCTCAACAACCCTCACTCTTTTGAAACCGTAATTGCGTATACTCGCTAAACATCTATATATGAGGAAGCGGTTATGGTTCAGCGTATCACTATTGCCCCGCAAGGCCCGGAATTTTCGCGCTTCGTGATGGGTTACTGGCGTCTGATGGACTGGAATATGTCTGCGCGTCAGCTGGTCAGCTTTATTGAAGAGCATCTTGATCTGGGCGTCACGACCGTTGACCATGCGGATATCTACGGCGGTTATCAATGTGAGGCCGCGTTTGGCGAAGCGTTGAAACTGGCGCCGCACCTGCGTGAGCGGATGCAGATCGTAACGAAGTGTGGTATCGCCACGACCGCCCGGGCTGAAAATGTACTCGGCCATTACATCACTGACCGCGACCACATTGTCGCCAGCGCTGAACAGTCCCTGAAAAATCTGGCGACCGACCGTCTTGATCTGCTGCTCATCCATCGTCCCGACCCGTTAATGGATGCGGACGACGTAGCGGAAGCATTCCAGCATCTCCACCAGAGCGGAAAAGTGCGCCACTTTGGCGTCTCTAACTTTACCCCGGCCCAGTTTACGCTGCTGCAATCGCGTCTGCCGTTTACCCTTGCCACGAACCAGGTTGAGATTTCACCGGTTCATCAGCCGCTGCTACTGGACGGCACGCTGGATCAGCTACAGCAACTGCGTATTCGACCGATGGCGTGGTCCTGTCTTGGCGGCGGTCGTCTGTTTAATGATGATGAATTCGCGCCGCTGCGCAACGAACTTGCTGCGATTGCGGAAGAGCTGAACGCGACCACGATTGAGCAGGTGGTATATGCGTGGATTTTACGCCTGCCGTCTCAGCCGTTGCCGATTATCGGCTCCGGTAAAATTGAGCGCGTACGCGCAGCGATTGAGGCGGAGTCTCTGACGATGTCGCGTCAGCAATGGTTCCGTATCCGCAAGGCGGCGCTAGGTTACGACGTGCCGTAATGCTCCGTTTTCGGCTTTCCGTTCAAAATTGTGTCACTGGTTTACACTTAACCGGGTAAACACATTTGACGGAGGTCTTATGAAGCGTTTGAGTCTGGCAATGTTAACCCTGCTGGCCTGTGCGGGTGCACAGGCCGCCAGTGAAGAAGTGACGATGAATCTGGTGACTTCGCAAGGCGTCGGGCAGTCGATTGGCAGCGTAACTATTGCCGAAACGGATAAAGGGCTGGAGTTTACTCCCGATCTGAAAGCGCTGCCGCCGGGTGAACATGGTTTTCATATCCATGCTAACGGCAGTTGCCAGCCTGCGATTAAAGAGGGTAAAGCCTCGGCGGCAGAGGCGGCGGGCGGGCATTTCGACCCGCACAATACCGGGAAGCACGAGGGGCCGGAAGGCGCCGGGCATATGGGCGATCTTCCCGTGCTGGTGGTCAATAATGACGGGATAGCCACCACGCCTGTTACTGCGCCGCGCCTGAAATCTCTTGATGAAATCAAAGATAAAGCGCTGATGATCCACGTCGGCGGCGATAACATGTCCGATCAGCCGAAACCGCTTGGCGGTGGTGGCGAGCGTTACGCCTGCGGCGTCATCAAATAGTCAGGACGTCAGTGAACCCTGCGGCGGCGCTTGCTCAAGCTGTGACAGCGAGCAGTGTAATCGCCAGATGAGCGCCGCCAGTTCCTGAGCCGCAGGTTGATGATGATGCGACAGCGTGTTGCAAATACGCTGTAGCTCCTGGAGCGTGGCCGCCAGCGGTCGTTGCTGTACGCCGCGCTCGCTCATCACGTCGCGCAACAAGGCAATACAGATATCCCGGACGCGCGAAAGCGGGTCGGAGCGGGTTTCCCAGGCACGCAGTTGCCACACCACATGTGAACAATTCAGCAGTACCACTCCCCAGCGTAACAGCCAGCGTCGCGCCAGCGCATCCTGGCTATTGCTGAGTTGACTGATGTGATGATAGGTCAGCGATTCAAACTCATTCTCGCTGTGTGATGGATGACGACTGAGCTGATCGACAAAATCTCTGCGCAATGCGCGGATATGGCGACGGCTTTTGCGGGCATCCGAACCCGGACGCAGGATCGCAAACGCCAGCCACGACAGCGCGACCCCGGCAATTTTAGCCGTATTGTCATTAAGAAAATCAGCAAAGTCATACACGGGGGGATTGGTGACGGCGATAAACGATCCCATAAAAACGATCAACTGCCCCCAAAGTCCGGCGAGTTTCGGCATTTGCAGCTTCAGCAGTTGCATCGTGGCCAGCAAAGGAAACAGAAACAGCAAAAACTGCCAGAGATCGGTTATCTGCACCATCAAACCGAATTTGACGACGAAGCTGAATAACGAGAGCAGAATCAGCGTGCGCATCAATAAAGAGAGTGATTTAAACGGCGTGGCGACGGCGGAATAGAGTACGCAACTGATGGCCGCCAGCGTTAACGCCCCTGAACCGGATTCCCATTGTGAACCGATACTCCACGCGCCAATCACCATGAGGGTGGTAAATGTGCGCAATCCGCTCCATATCGCTTCGGCGTTGTCCGTATGGCGAGCCAGACCGGGGCTGTGCGTTACTTTGATCTCATCGACTGCGGCGCCGTTTTCCAGCAACCGTAGCTGATGGCTGTTGTGTAAGTAGAGCTGGCAGAAATAGCGCAATCGCTGCCAGAAGGCGACGTGGCGGTAATCCTGTCGGTTTTTCGGATGTAGCGGGGCAATAATGCGCGCGACGGTATAACTGTCGGTACGCGGATTAGCCAGCGCGGCCAACAGTTGTTCAATCACATCGCGGGTCTGCTCCGGCGGGTTGGGCCAGTTCAGCAACATCCTGCGGAGGCTGGAAATGACGCTGGTCAGGCGAAGCTGCTGATGCAGCAGAGCGTTAAGCAGCGCGTTCTGGCGACGAAAACGGTAGTGACTCCAGAATGCCTGAATGCGCAGCAGGTTCATCGTCAGAATTTGGCCGATAACCCCTTCATGGGCGGAACGTATCGCATCGGTGGTTTCCGGCTGCCAGAGCAGGCTGGCGTGCTCCAGCAGCCGTGCGTGCATATTTTTCAGCGCGGTCAACAGCGCCGTGCCGTCAGAGGTGCTGGGCAGGATCATCATCATCATGCCGCCGCAAAGAATACCAACGATCACCTCGCAGACCCTGGCCTGGGCGATATCCCACAACTGTGTGACCTCGATGATGTTGACCATGGGAAAGGCGATGATGGCGGCCGTGTAACCCGCCAGCTGGAAGGCATAGGCGATGTTATTGGTGAAATGGGCGCAGGCCCAGGTGCAAAAGCCAATCCAGGCCGCCATGCTTAATAAAAAGAGCCAGGGTTCGTTTAGCGTGTGACCTGCGATGATGAGCGCGGCGGTGGCGCCAAGTAAACTCCCGGCAATACGCCCCAGACTTTTACTGATCACGCCGCCTACCGTCGGAAAACTTACCACGGCGGCAGAGGTCATCGCCCAGTATGGCTCATCCAGATTGATGTAGTAGGCGAACGTCAGCGCCAGGCACATGGCGAGGGTATTGCGCAATGCATAGCGCCATTGCCCAGAGGTTGCTTTGAACCAGGGCGTATCGCGCCAGGTCAGGTGAGGGAGCTTCATTAGCGCTGACCGATAGCCACGCTGCATGTTGTGCCCGAAACCAGCGTGACATCATGGGGTAACGCATCAAATTCGATACGCACCGGCACGCGCTGCGCCAGACGAACCCAGGGAACGTTAGGTTTAATGTCAGGGACCAGGCCGGAATCGCTCTCCACGCTTTGATCATAAATCGCCCGGCCAATACTGGCAACGTGACCCTGTAACTTTACGTTGCCGCTGTAGAGGGTGATCTGCGCCGGAGCGCCTTCGCGAATATGGCGCAGTTTCGTCTCTTCGAAATATCCCATGACGTAGAACGAGTGGCTGTCGACCAGCGCAAACAGCGGTTGGCCGGTGGCGGCGTAATCCCCCGTGCGCGTTGAGAGGTTTGTCACCCAGCCCGCGACCGGCGCGCGAACGTCGGTCTGGGCTAATTGCCATTGCGCCTGTTTTAATGACGCTTCCGCCGCTTCGACGCTGGCCTGCATCGCTTTAACGTTCAGGTTTGCGGTGTCCATATCTTCGGCAGAAATGTAATTTTGTGATAAATGGCGACGCCGGTTGGCTTCATTATTGGCTTTCGCTAAATCGGAGCGGGCTTTAGCCAATTCTGCCTGCGCATTAAGCTCAGCGATGTGAAAAGGGGTCTTATCGATAGAAAAGAGCAGATCGCCTGCATTCACGAACTGGTTATCTTTTATATTGAGTTCGGTGATGCTGCCGGAGACCTGAGGCGTAATGCTCACCTGTTCCGCCCGTACTTTACCGTCGCGTGTCCACGGAGACTGCATGTAGTAATTCCATAGCCACCAACCGGCCAGAACCGCGATGGCCGCAACCACAATCGTTGAAAAGTATTTCATTGTTTTAAGCGACATAATCACCACGCAATCAGCAAAATAAGGCTCAGGCACACGCAAAGTGCAAATATCGACAGATCCATCAGCAGGGGATGCCAGATTTCACCCGAGTAAATCCAGTCGCGTAGCAGGCGATGCGCCAGCAGCCAGATAACAAATCCAAGCGCGAATGCTTTGAAAAGCGGAGGGAAATAGACAGATGCGCCGATCACCAGATCTTGTAGGGGCAATCCTGTTGCAGTGGGTATAAACGTCACAAGCAAGAATCCTTTGCGTTAAACAGCGTTGCTATAGGTTTAGTAAAAACCGAGGTACAGCACGTCTTTTCCGCATAATGTCTGAAAAAATGTCTACCTGTAAGCAAATTTAGCAATACATTTGTTTTGAGCATATAAATGCTGCACACTATTCTAAAATCAGTATAATATCTTAGCAAGCTAATTATAAGGAGATGAAATTGGAATCGCCACTAGGTTCTGATCTGGCACGGTTGGTGCGCATTTGGCGTGCTCTGATTGACCATCGCCTGAAACCTCTGGAGTTGACGCAGACACACTGGGTAACGCTGCATAATATTCACCAACTTCCGCCGGATCAGTCGCAAATACAGTTAGCCAAAGCGATTGGCATTGAACAACCGTCTCTGGTGCGTACGCTGGATCAGCTTGAAGACAAAGGGCTTATCTCACGACAAACCTGCGCCAGCGATCGTCGCGCCAAGCGAATTAAGCTGACGGAGAAGGCGGAACCGCTCATCACAGAGATGGAAGCCGTGATCAATAAAACGCGTGGAGAGATTCTGGAAGGGATTTCGCCGCAGGAACTTGAGCTGTTAATTAAGCTGATTGCGAAACTTGAGCACAATATTATTGAGTTGCAGTCTCAGAACTAAGAGCAGAAGAAAGGCGTGTGGCCAGAGGCTGACCACACGTCTGTTGGATTAGCGCGGAGAAACAGTAACCTGGCTGCCGTTGCTGGCCAGAACAACACGCTGACCTGCGGAGAAACGGGTATCGCCCTGTTTCTGTACCACCATGATGGTGTTGCCGTCATCCTTACGGATTTCCAGTTCCACACCCTGAGTTTTGTTCATCGCGCCCTGGACGCCTTGTCCCGCTACGCCACCTGCGACTGCGCCAGCGGCCGTCGCCAGTGAACGACCCGTCCCGCCACCGATGGTATTACCGAGGAAACCACCGAGCACTGCACCACCGATAGCGCCGATCACGTTGGAGTCATCACCGCCCTGGATTTGCACCGGACGAACGTTAACGACAGTGCCGTATGTGACATTCTGCACTTGTTTCGCCTCGGACGCGGTATAGACATCACCGGACAGGCTATCGTTATTCACACAACCCGCTAAAGATAAGCCCATCAGTGAAACGATCAGCACACGTTTAATCATCTATAAATCTCCTGTTCACCATGAAACGCCACAAAGCATCCCTCATGGTTAAATTATATGGCATATACGACCGTAAAGGCACATGTTCTGCTGGAACAATGTGAAAATCATAATCAGATTTGGGTTAACCAAGTATAAACGAATCATCCATGAGATTTATCAGAACAGAGTGTCAGCGTCTGCATCGAAGGGTAAAAATGCTTAATGAAGCATGGTATTAGCGGAAACTTTGTGGTTGAGTGGTAGCGCTAAAATCATGCTTAACACGCTAAAAGGAAGATGTATGAAATCGGGCCGTTTTATCGGCGTTATGTCTGGAACCAGCCTTGATGGCGTCGATGTTGTGCTGGCGGCAATTGATGAAACGATGGTCGCACAGCAGGCGAGCCTGACCTGGCCCATCCCCGTTCATCTTAAACAAGCCATTCTGGATATTTGCCAGGGGCAACAACTCACGCTTTCCCAGTTTGGCCAGTTGGATACGCAGCTCGGGCAGCTTTTTGCCGACGCGGTGAACGCGCTGCTGGCGCAGGAAAAACTGCGGCCGCGGGATATTGTCGCCATCGGCTGTCATGGTCAGACGGTCTGGCATGAACCTACCGGCGCTGCACCGCATACCTTACAAATCGGTGATAACAACCAAATTGTCGCGCGAACCGGGATAACGGTTGTCGGTGATTTTCGTCGTCGCGATATTGCGCTGGGCGGGCAAGGCGCGCCGCTGGTTCCCGCGTTTCACCAGGCGCTGCTGGCGCACCCGACAGAGCGTCGGATGGTGCTGAACATTGGCGGTATCGCCAACCTGTCTTTGCTCATACCGGGTCAACCGGTAAGAGGGTACGATACAGGACCAGGCAATATGCTCATGGATGCCTGGATCTGGCGGCAGTGCGCTAAGCCTTATGATAAAGACGCGCAATGGGCCAGCGAAGGGAAAGTGATAATTCCGCTGCTGCAAAATATGTTGAGCGATCCCTATTTTTCAGCGCCCGCGCCGAAAAGCACCGGGCGTGAGTATTTCAACTATGGCTGGATAGAACGCCACCTTTCGGCCTTTCCTGGCCTCGCTCCCCGTGATATTCAGGCAACGCTGGCTGAGCTGACCGCGGTGACAATTTCTGAACAGGTTCTGTTAAGCGGCGGCTGCGAGCGGCTGATGGTGTGCGGCGGCGGGAGTCGTAACCCTTTGCTGATGGCGCGTCTGGCCGGGTTGCTGCCGGGTACAGAAGTTACCAGCACGGATGAAGCCGGGATCAGTGGCGATGATATGGAAGCGCTGGCGTTTGCCTGGCTGGCGTGGCGCACGCTCGCCGGGTTGCCGGGGAACCTCCCTTCGGTGACGGGGGCCACAGAATCCAGCATTCTGGGGGCCATTTTCCCGGCGAACCCACGAACTCAGAGTTAACTGAATTTTTCCGGGCCTGTCTGCCGTTAAACTGAAAGGGTTAGGAAGGGCGTATTTGCCCTTCGGACCAGGAAAGTCTTCGGGATATGTCTATGAAAAAACTGCTCATTGTATGTCTGCCTGTGCTCCTGAGCGGTTGTAGCGTCTACAACCAATTGCTTGAGCGTATGCAAACGGACACGCTGGAATATCAGTGTGATGAAAAACCGCTTACCGTAAAAATGAACAATACCCGGCAAGAGGTGAATTTTGTTTACGACAATAAACTGCTGAACCTCAAACAGGGCATGTCTGCGTCGGGAGCACGTTACACGGACGGCATCTACGTCTTTTGGTCAAAAGGCGATGGCGCAACGGTCTATAAACGCGACAGAATTGTGCTGAATAACTGCCAGTTACAAAACCCGAAGCGTTGAGATTTTCACCTGGGCGGCGCACAATAGCGCCACCCACTGACAATCCGTAGCGAACACCATGTCTGATAACGACGAATTGCAGCAAATCGCGCATCTGCGCCGTGAATACACCAGAGGCGGCCTGCGTCGCCACGATCTTCCCGCTGAACCGTTAACCCTTTTTGAACGCTGGCTGGGTCAGGCATGTGATGCCAGACTGGCGGACCCGACCGCGATGGTGGTCGCCACCGTCGATGAAAACGGCCAGCCTTATCAACGCATTGTGCTGCTTAAACATTACGATGAAAAAGGGATGGTGTTTTACACCAACCTGGGCAGCCGTAAGGCGCATCACCTCGAAAATAATCCGCGTATCAGTCTGTTGTTCCCGTGGCATATGCTGGAACGGCAGGTGATGGTGACTGGTAAAGCGGAACGCCTTTCCACGCTTGAAGTGGTGAAATACTTCCACAGCCGCCCGCGCGACAGCCAGATTGGCGCCTGGGTGTCTAAACAATCCAGCCGAATCTCTGCGCGCGGCATTCTGGAAAGCAAGTTCCTTGAGCTGAAGCAGAAGTTCCAGCAAGGGGAAGTCCCGTTGCCCAGCTTCTGGGGCGGATTCCGCGTCAATATTGAACAGATGGAGTTCTGGCAGGGCGGCGAACACCGTTTACACGACCGCTTTTTATACCAGCGCGAAAACAACGCGTGGAAAATTGACCGGCTTGCTCCTTAAACCCCGAAATTTGTTGTGTTAAGCGCTAGCGCTGCGTGCGTCAGCGCTTTATTCTATATACCTTTCGCGTCTGGCGAAAAGTCGTGTACCGGCAAAGGTGCAGTCGTTTTATACATGGAGATTTTGATGGCAAGCAGTAACTTGATTAAACAATTGCAAGAGCGGGGGCTGGTGGCCCAGGTAACGGACGAGGAAGCGTTAGCAGAGCGACTGGCGCAAGGCCCGATCGCGCTCTATTGCGGCTTCGACCCTACCGCTGACAGCTTGCATTTGGGGCATCTTGTTCCATTGTTATGCCTGAAACGCTTCCAGCAGGCGGGTCACAAGCCTGTTGCGCTGGTAGGCGGCGCGACCGGTCTGATTGGCGACCCGAGCTTTAAAGCCGCTGAGCGTAAACTGAACACCGAAGATACTGTGCAGGAGTGGGTGGATAAAATCCGCAAGCAGGTTGCACCGTTCCTCGATTTTGACTGTGGTGACAATTCCGCCATTGCCGCGAATAACTACGACTGGTTTGGCGGCATGAATGTGCTGACCTTCCTGCGCGACATCGGCAAGCACTTCTCCGTCAATCAGATGATCAACAAAGAAGCGGTGAAGCAACGTCTGAACCGTGACGATCAGGGTATCTCCTTTACCGAGTTCTCCTATAACCTGTTACAGGGTTATGACTTTGCCTGCCTGAATAAACTGCACGGCGTTACGCTGCAAATTGGCGGCTCTGACCAGTGGGGCAACATCACCTCCGGTATCGATCTAACCCGTCGTCTGCATCAGAACCAGGTGTTCGGCCTGACCGTACCGCTGATCACCAAAGCAGATGGCACCAAGTTTGGTAAAACCGAAGGCGGCGCGGTATGGCTGGACCCGAAAAAGACCAGTCCGTACAAGTTCTACCAGTTCTGGATCAACACCGCAGATGCTGACGTGTACCGCTTCCTGAAATTCTTCACCTTCATGGACATTGCCGAGATCAATGCGCTGGAAGAAGAAGATAAGAACAGCGGTAAAGCGCCGCGTGCCCAGTATGTGCTGGCAGAGCAGGTCACGCGCCTGGTGCATGGCGAAGAAGGTCTGGTTGCGGCGAAACGTATCACTGAAAGCCTGTTCAACGGTAATCTGAGCGATCTCAGCGAAGCCGATTTCGAACAACTGGCTCAGGATGGCGTGCCGATGATCGAGATGGAAAAAGGTGCCGATCTGATGCAGGCGCTGGTGGATTCCGAACTGCAACCGTCTCGTGGTCAGGCGCGTAAAACCATCGCCTCTAATGCGGTGACCATCAACGGTGAAAAACAGTCAGACCCGGAATATTTCTTCCAGGACAGCGACATTTTATTCGGGCGCTACACGCTGTTGCGCCGCGGTAAAAAGAATTACTGTCTGATTTGCTGGAAATAATAAAAAGTCAGCAGGGGCGTGGGAAACCACGCCCCTTTATTATTTTAGGGTTATGGTAAACATGAAGAATATCCTCGCCATCCAGTCGCATGTTGTGTTCGGCCATGCGGGCAACAGTGCTGCTGAATTTCCGATGCGCCGTCTTGGCGCGAATGTCTGGCCGCTCAACACCGTTCAGTTTTCTAACCACACGCAGTATGGCAAATGGACTGGTTGCGTTATGCCGCCCGAACATTTGACTGAAATTGTTCAGGGTATTGCGGATATCGATAAACTTCAGACGTGCGATGCGGTTCTTAGCGGCTATCTGGGTTCCGCAGAGCAGGGTGAGCATATTCTGGGGATTGTCCGTAAAGTAAAAGCGGCGAATCCACAGGCGAAATATTTCTGCGATCCGGTCATGGGGCATCCTGAAAAAGGGTGCATCGTGGCGCCTGGCGTCGCTGAGTTCCACGTTCGTCATGCGCTCCCGGCCAGCGACATTATCGCGCCCAATCTGGTGGAGCTGGAAATTCTCTGTGAACATGCGGTCAATAATGTTAATGAAGCCGTACTGGCTGCCAGGGAACTGATTGCGGAAGGGCCGCAAGTTGTGCTGGTTAAACATCTCGCCCGGGCAGGATACAGCCCCGACCGCTTTGAGATGTTGCTGGTGACGGCGGATGAAGCCTGGCATATTAGCCGTCCGCTTGTTGATTTCGGGATGCGTCAGCCGGTGGGTGTCGGGGATGTGACCAGCGGTTTGTTGCTGGTAAAACTGTTGCAGGGCGCAACGTTGCAGCAAGCGCTTGAACACGTTACTGCGGCGGTATATGAAATTATGATCGCCACGAAAAATATGCAGGAATACGAGTTGCAGGTGGTGGCCGCGCAGGATCGCATTGCTAAACCTGAACACTATTTCAGCGCGACGCAGCTGTGAGTTTTACCGAAGCGCCCGGTGGCGCTAACGCTTACCGGGCCTACGGGTTGTTCTGTAGGCCGGATAAGGCGTAGCCGTCATCCGGCAAAGTGCCCGGAGGCGCTAACGCTTACCGGGCCTACGGGGTGTTCTGTAGGCCGGATAAGGCGCAGCCGCCATCCGGCAAAGCGCCCGGTGGCGCTAACGCTAACCGGGCCTACGGGCTGTTTTGTAGGCCGGATAAGGCGCAGCCGCCATCCGGCAAAGCGCCCGGAGGCGCTAACGCTTACCGGGCCTACGGGGTGTTTTACAGGCCGGATAAGGCGTAGCCGCCATCCGGCGCAACAACCATTAGTTCAAACCTTCCGCCTTCAGCGCCGCCGCCACGCAGGGGCGTTCAGCGACCCGCGCCATATAAACGTCGATATGGCTTAATCCTTCCATATTCAGCTTCACCGCTTTCGCCCAGCGCAATACGGTAAAAAGGTAGGCATCTGCGATCGTGAAACGCTGGCCGCAAAGACACTGGCCTTCCTGGAGCGCATCATTCACGTAGCGCAATTTTTTCTCCAGCTGCGCACGGACAATCGGTTTATATTCCTCTGGCGTATCCGGGCGGAAGAGTGGCGTAAAACCTTTGTGCAACTCCGTGGCAATATAGTTGAGCCATTCCAGCGTTTTGTAGCGGGAGATGGTGCCTGTCGGTGCCAACAGCTGACGATCGGGCACGCTATCTGCCAGATATTGCATAATCGCAACGCCTTCGGTCAGTAAGGTGCCATCGTCCAGCAGCAGAGCCGGAACCTGTCCTTTTGGGTTTACCGCGAAATAATCATCGCCGTTTTCCAGACGCTTTTTCGCCAGATCAACGCCATCCAGCGTGAAATCAATACCGCTTTCCCGCAGGGTGATGTGAGAAGCAAGAGAACAGGCGCCCGGTTTGTAGAACAGTTTCATCGGTAACTCCTTTTTGCTGAGGTTTAACGTATGGTAGTGCGGCATCAGGCAAAAAAAAAGCCGCTAACGCACGTTAGCGGCCTGAATATCAGTTTCCCTGAAAATTACGCGGTAGCGGTTTTGGCGGCCTTCGCGTTTTCTTCATTATCCTGAGTCATGCGATTCAGTTTCGGCGCGGTGATAAGCATCAGCGCGGCGATAACCGCAGTGGCGACACCGATTTGCAGGAATACGCGACCGTAAACTTCCAGAGACATCAGCGGGTCAGTAACGTTTTCCGGCACTGCCATCATGCCAGCCACGTAGCCACCAATCAGGTTGGCGCCCGCCGTAGTCAGGAACCAGCTACCCATGATGAAGCCCATCAGACGCTGCGGAACCAGCTGGGCAACCATTGCCAGACCCAGGCCGGAGATCATCAGTTCACCGATACTTTGCAGACCGTAGCTGAGGATGAGCCAGTTAACAGACACAATGCCTGCATCTGTAGCGAATTTCGCGCCCAGCGGCAGAACGAGGAACGCGCCAGAGCACAGAACCATACCGATAGCGAATTTGGTCGGCATCGGCAGCGTATCACCCATCTTGTTATAGATGGCCGCCAGAATCGGGCTGCCAATGATGATCCAGAACGGGTTCAGCGCCTGATACTGCTCCGGTTCAACCGCGATACCGAGGATAGTGTGTTCAACGTTACGGATTGCGAAGAAGTTCAGTGACGTCGGCATCTGGCTGTACAGCACAAAGAAGATAATCGCTTCCAGCATCAGGATGAATGCGACGATCATTTTACGACGTGCCGCGCCCTGCATCGCGAACGCTTCTTTACCAAAGATAATCACGATACCCAGAGCGATCACGCCCAGAACCATACGTGCAATGCCCTGGTTGTGCAGCAGCCAGGTCGCGATAGCGATCAGCACGATAACGCCTGCGATAGTCGCCAGCAATTTACCGAAATGTACCGCTTCGAAGTCTGGTTTTGAGCCGTAATCTTTAACCCAACTGCGGCAGAACAGGAAGTTAACCACCGTGATGAGCATACCGACGAAGCTCAGGGCAAACGCCACGCTCCAGCCGAATTTTGCGGCAAGCCACGGCGTCGCCAGCATAGAGAAGAAGGAACCGATGTTGATGGACATGTAGTACATGGTGAATGCACCGTCCAGACGCGGGTCATCTTTGGCATAGCAGGTCGACAGCAGAGAAGACGGGTTCGCTTTGAACAGACCGTTACCTACGGCGATGGTCGCCATCCCCATATAGACGATCGCAACGTCATGACCGGACCAGGCGACCAGGCCATAACCAATCGCCAGTACGATAGCACCCAGCAGAATGACGCGTTTGGTGCCCAGAACTTTATCCCCTAACCAGCCGCCAATGGCGACCAGACCATACACCAGGGCGCTAAAGGAAGAGAAAAGGGTGATGGAATCCGCTTCTGACATACCCAGTTGTTTAACCAGGTAGACGGCCATAATTCCTTGCAGGCCGTAATAACCAAAACGCTCCCATAACTCAATAGAGAAAATGAGATAGAACGATTTCGGTTGTTTGAAAGCGTTCAAACTGACGCTTTCAGTTGGTTTATTGTTTGCAGTAGACACTTTTACCTCTTTTTTTACATCCCATATTAACGGGGGTGTTCTGGCGCGTGATGAGTCAAGTTCATCCGTCCGATTGTTATAGTGGGAGGGGAAACGGCAAGTAATGTTCACTATCTTTCCCTTCCATACAAGGGGTTTGTAATATTCTGTTACATATATCTTGCGTGGTGGAATCATCGGGACTGAGAAATGTTATGTAGCGTTAAATTTCTTCATTTGTAAAATGGCAGTTTTTTACACTACAGGGATGGGCGAAAAAGCGGATGGTGGCGATATGTTCTGCTATTTGAGGTTTAAAGTAGTGATATAGGCCATTATCTGAAAAATAGCCAGTGTAATGTTTTGTATTGAAAAGGCATCATCAGGTCATCTGGTTGTAATTTTAACCGTATTTGATAAAAAATTTTACACGAAGTTATCAACGTGATCTGGATCACGTATAGATAGAAATTTCAGTTTCTAAAAAAACGATTAACCTGGTGAAGTGTTAAATCAAAAGAACATTGCATTAAGAAAGCGAAGCGGGCCGGTATCATAGTCGGGTAAACAGGTGAGCCGAAGTGGATAACAAATTGTTATGCGTCGGGGCGTACGGCGTCGCCCCTGGCGCATCAGATATCGACTTTCTCTTTGTATTCGCAAAGATCTTCAATAATGCAGGAGCCGCAGCGTGGTTTACGGGCAATGCAGGTGTAGCGGCCATGCAGAATTAACCAGTGGTGGCAATCGACTTTAAATTCCGCTGGAACGACCTTGAGCAGTTTTTCTTCCACCTGCTCGACGTTTTTACCGGGGGCGAACTGTGTCCGGTTACAGACGCGGAAAATATGCGTATCGACAGCGATAGTTGGCCAGCCAAATGCGGTATTGAGCACCACGTTGGCTGTTTTACGCCCGACGCCGGGCAGCGCTTCCAGAGCCGCCCGATCCTCTGGAACCTCGCCATTGTGCAGTTCAAGCAACATCCGGCAGGTCTTAATCACATTCTCCGCTTTGCTGTTGAACAGGCCGATAGTCTTGATATACGACTTTACGCCCTCGACGCCAAGCTCCAGCATGGCCGCCGGGGTATTGGCGATGGGATAAAGCTTTGCGGTTGCTTTATTCACGCTGACGTCCGTGGCCTGTGCTGACAGCAATACGGCGATGAGTAGCTCAAACGGCGAGGTGAAATTTAACTCCGTTGTGGGGTGCGGATTGTTGTCACGCAGGCGCGTTAATATTTCCAGTCGTTTTGTTTTGTTCATTACACATTCCCTGTTTCACCTGACGGAAGCTCAGCGGCAACGGCTTCGGCGCGGCGTTTTTTCATTTTCTCGTCAATAAGGTACTTCACGGCCAGCATCAGCCCCAGGCCAATAAAAGCGCCGGGCGGCAGCATCGCCAGCAGGAAAGGCGAGTCAGTATGAAAAATCTCCACGCGCAGCACTTTCGCCCAGTCGCCCAGCAGACCGTCAGCGCCATCAAACAACGTGCCATTGCCGATGATTTCACGCATGGAGCCGAGGACAAACATGGCGCCGGTCGCCCCCATGCCAATGGAAAAACCGTCCAGCGCGGACAGCGCCGGGCCTTTTTTCGCGGCAAAAGCCTCTGCGCGCCCCACAACGATGCAGTTGGTCACAATCAGCGGAATGAAGATCCCCAGCGACTGATACAAGCCGAAGGCATAAGCGTTGATCAGCATCTGTACTGCACTGACCACGGACGCGATGATCATTACGTAGATTGGGATGCGGATTTCCGCTGGCGTCCAGCGGCGCAGGGCGGAAATTGTCAGGTTGGTCAGCGTCAACACCAGCGTGGTGGCGAGGCCGAGGCCTAATGCGTTCGTGGCGGTGGAGGTCACTGCCAGTAGCGGGCACATGCCAAGCAGCTGTACAAGCGCTGAGTTGTTTTTCCACAAGCCCTGAACGATAACGTCTTTAATTTCGCTCATGGTTTATTCTCCACAGGCGGTAAGTTGAGGAAGTTGTGCCGGTAAGGTCTGTGCGTACAGGCCCGCACGTTTCACCGCGTTGACCACTGCCCGGGGGGTAATGGTTGCGCCGGTAAACTGGTCAAAATCACCGCCGTCTTTTTTCACTGCCCAGTGAGCATCGTTCTCAGCGCCGATGGTCTTCCCGCTGAAGTGGGTGATCCAGTCGGATAAGCGCAGCTCAATTTTATCGCCCAGGCCAGGCGTCTCATGATGTTCTGTCACGCGTGCACCCAGCACAGTGCCGCTGAAATCAGCGCCAACCAGGAGCTGTATGGCGCCAGAATAGCCGTCCGGCGCCGTGGCTTCAAGAATGGCGGCGACGGGCTTATCGTCCTGACGGGCGATATAGATGCGGTGT
This sequence comes from Citrobacter sp. CK206, assembly GCF_030333125.1. NCBI lineage: Bacteria > Pseudomonadati > Pseudomonadota > Gammaproteobacteria > Enterobacterales > Enterobacteriaceae > Citrobacter > Citrobacter sp. CK206. Next base: position 47,146 of record NZ_JAOWGM010000029.1, on the reverse strand, counting down.
GTACCTTTGCCCAGCGCCGGAGCATTCACCAGAAAGCAGCTGTCCTGCAAGGTATTATTGTAGCGATCGGCAGGCAGAACCTGATCAAATAACGCTTTTTGCTGGAGAACCGCTTGTTCGGCAATCGTCGATTTAGTGACCAGGTTAATGGCCGCCGTCAGCCCCGTCGAGCCTGCGGCAAACAGCGCCAGCGTGATACCGTGTTTACGAATCGTTTTCAGCATGGGGTGTCCTTAGCGATGCCCGTAGACGCGAGGTCGGGTGTAGTAATCAATCAAAGGCACCGTGATATTCGCCAACAGTACGGCGAACGCCACACCGTCCGGGTATCCCCCGAAACTGCGAATCAACCACACTAACAAACCCGCCAGCGCGCCAAAAATCAGACGACCACGATTGGTTGTCGAGGCGGTGACAGGATCGGTCAGAATAAAGAACGCGCCCAGCATTGTCGCGCCAGAAAGCAGATGCAACTGCGGAGACGCCAGTGAATCCCCGGCGAATGCCCATCCCAGAGTGGAGCAGACAGCCAGCGTCACTAAAAAGCTGACCGGAATGTGCCAGCGGATCGCTTTTTGCCAGAGCAGCCACACGCCGCCAATAAGCCAGGCGATGTTTACCCACTGCCAGCCCGCACCGGCCAGCATGCCGCTGTAGATGGGGTACTGCATAATCTGTTCAACGGCGTGCCCGGCATGTAACGCAGTCTTGAACGTATCGAGCGGCGTAGCCTGGCTGATGCCGTCAATGCCCATGCGTAACGTATTCATGTCGCCGCCGCTGGCGGTGTGTCCGGTGAAGATGACCTGCAACGCATCCAGAAGGCCTGGCGCCGTTGCGGCGATGTCATGCGGCGGGAGCCAGCTTGTCATCTGTACCGGGAATGAAATCAACAGAACGACATAACCAATCATCGCTGGGTTGAATGGGTTTTGCCCCAGACCGCCGTAAAGCTGCTTGGCGATAATGACGGCAAATACGGTGCCCAATACCACCATCCACCACGGAGCGAGAGGCGGTATGCTCACAGCGAGCAGTAAACCGGTCAGCAATGCTGAATTGTCTTTTAAGATAGCGGCGATCGGCTGTTTACGCAGTTGAAGCACGGCGGCTTCTGCGGCCAGCGCGCTGACTGCGGCTAGTATAATCTGGAACAATGTGCCCCAACCGAAAAACCATAGCTGAGTGGCAATCCCCGGCAGCGCGGCGATTAACACCAGCATCATGATACGCGATGTCTGGCGCTGGTTATGGGTATAAGGCGAGCTTGCGATTCTGAATACCATTTATTCCTCGTTAACAACCTGCTGCTGTGCTGCTTTTTTTGCCTGAACGCGGGCAATCGCCGCTGCGACGGCGGCTTTGCGCGGATCGACCGGCTCGGCGGGTTCCGCAGCGGCCTGCTGTTCCTGCTTGCGCGCTTTGGCGCGGGCAATTGCCGCTTCGACGGCGGCTTTGCGCGGGTCGACCGGTTCGGTAGGTTCCGCAGCGGCCTGCTGTTCCTGCTTGCGCGCTTTGGCGCGGGCGATTGCCGCTTCGACAGCGGCTTTGCGCGGGTCGACCGGCTCGGCGGGTTCCGCAGCGGCGTTCTCCGCCTGTCTGGCGCGCGCCTGCGCTTTACGCGCTTCACGGGCAGCAATAACCGCGCTGTTATCCGGCTTCTCTCCCGCGTTAATGACAACAGGCTGAGTCGCCTGTGCCTGTTTCTCTTTTACGCGCGCCAGCGCTGCGGCGATGGCATCCTGATCTTTTGCCGCAGGTTGTGCAGCCGCATTTTTATGGCGCTCAAGGCGTGCGGCTTTCTCACGCTCCAGTCGCGCCTGTCTGGCCTCAAAACGCGCTTTCGCTTCAGCCGCGCGTTTTTCTTCTTGCGCGATCGCGTAAATCTCCGCTTTTTCCTGACGGAAATACTGCACAAGCGGAATACTGCTGGGGCATACCCAGGCGCAAGCACCGCACTCAATGCAGTCGGCAATGTTATGCGCGGTGGCTTTATCGTGCTGTTGGCCTTTGCTGAACCAGTACAACTGCTGGGGCAACAAATCGGCGGGACAGGCATCGGCACAGGCGCTACAGCGGATACAACCTTGCTCTTCCGGCGTTTCGCCCATTTCCGTAGCGGAAGGCGCGAGAAGGCAGTTAGTGATCTTCACGACGGGAACATCAAGCCAGGGCAGGGTAAAGCCCATCAGCGGGCCGCCCATAATCACCATTTGATCGGCTGAAGAACAGAAGCCCGCATCATTAAGCAGGTGGCTGACAGGCGTCCCCAGCCTGGCCCAGACGTTACCGGGACGGCTGACGGACTCTCCGGTCAAGGTCACAACGCGCTCGGTGATCGGTTCCCCGTCAATCACTGCGCGTTTGACGGCATAAGCCGTACCAACGTTTTGCATCAGCACGCCGATATCAGAAGAGCGACCGCCGTGCGGAACCTGTTTCCCGGTCAGGATCTGGGTAAGTTGTTTTGCGCCGCCGGAAGGGTATTTCGTTGGGATAACGCGTAACGCGATATCATGCGCATCGGCCAGAACGGCACGCAGCATTGAAATGGCCTGCGGCTTGTTATCTTCGATACCTATCAGGACCTCACGCGGTTGCAGAATATGGGCAAGGATACGAATGCCTTCCACCACCTGCGCGGCGCAATCCTGCATTAAGCGGTCATCAGCGGTGATATAGGGTTCACACTCCGCCGCGTTGATGATCAGCGTTTCAATCTTATCGCCGCCGCCCTGTAATTTGACGCCGGTCGGGAACCCCGCGCCGCCGAGCCCGGCAACGCCGAACTGGTGAATCCGGGTAATTAGCTCTTCGCGGCTGCGACGCTGATAATCCGCCCAGCCGTCGCGTTCGATCCAGCGATCTTCGCCATCGGCATCAATCATCACGCTAAGCTCAGCCAGGGCCGACGGGTGCGCGGTAGAGTGGGGCGCAATCGCGATAACCTTCCCGGACGTCGGCGCATGGACGGGCAGCATGCGGCCGCGACCACGGGTCAGCGGCTGGCCTCGCAGGACGCGATCGCCCACGTTAACGCACAGCTCGCCCTCAGCGCCAATATGCTGCTTAAGAGGAATGATAAAGCGCGGCGCCAGTGGAACCTGTCGCAGAGGCGTACCGTTTGACTGGGTTTTCATTTCCGGCGGATGAATGCCGCCATCGAAATCCCAGATTTTATCTTTTCTGAATGCAGAGAATAACTTAAGCATGTTGTTCCACGGGAATGATACGAACGGGGATGGTGTTCAAATCCCACTTCCAACTGTCAGGTGTTTCCGCTACCGGGCGTAATTCAATGCATTGCGTCGGGCACGGGTCAACGCACAGATTACAGCCGGTGCAGAGATCGCTCATGACCGTATGCATCGCGCGCGTGGCGCCCACAATGGCATCCACCGGGCATGCCTGAATACATTTAGTGCAGCCGATGCAATTGTTTTCATCGATGACCGCCAGCATACGCACTGGCGCAACTTCCTGTTCATCACCATCGATAGGTTGCGGATCGACGTTCAGTAACGTTGCGATTTTCAACATCACCGCTTCGCCGCCTGGCGCACAGCGGTTAATTTTTTCACCCTGACTACCGATGGCTTCAGCATAAGGGCGGCAGCCAGGATAGCCGCACTGCCCACACTGGCTCTGCGGTAAAATTTCGTCGATTTTCTCGACAACGGGGTCGTCTTCCACGGCAAACCGGCGGGAGGCGTACCCCAGGATGGCGCCGAATGCCAGGCCCAGCAGGCTCACGGCGACTACGGCAATCCAGATAGCATTCATTACAACTTCACCAAACCACTAAAGCCCATAAAGGCCAGGGACATTAAACCTGCGGTAATCAGCGCAATCGCGTTACCGCGAAAAGGGGCAGGAACGTCTGCCACGGCGAGGCGCTCGCGAATCGCCGCGAACAGCACCATCACCAGAGAGAAGCCGACGGCGGCGGAAAAACCGTACAACGCCGACTGCAAAAAATTATGACCGAGGTTAATGTTCAACAGCGCCACGCCGAGCACCGCGCAGTTGGTGGTGATGAGCGGCAGGAAGATCCCCAGCAGGCGATACAATGCCGGACTGGTTTTACGCACCACCATCTCAGTAAATTGCACTACTACCGCGATGACCAGAATAAACGCCAGCGTCCGCAGGTAGATGAGATCGAGCGGAATCAAAATCCAGGTGTCAATCAGCCAGGCGCAGATAGACGCCAGCGTCATCACAAACGTGGTGGCGAGCCCCATACCCATTGCGGTTTCCAGCTTTTTGGAAACCCCCATAAACGGGCAGAGACCCAGAAACTTGACCAGTACAAAGTTATTGACCAGTACAGTTCCGACAAAGAGCAGCAGGTAATCAGTCATTTTTCGGCCTGAAATAAAAAAGCCGCCTATTATCTGTCAATCTACAGCAGGCGACAACAGGTTAACTGTAAGGGTATTACGGGTTCACAAACGTTGCTTTAACGCGCGCCGAACGTTTGAAATAGGGTACGATCAGCGCGGCCGCCAGTAACGGGAACAACAGCTGGCGAACCGCAAACGCGTCTGAGACTGGCGAAAAGGCAAAGGCTTTAATTGCCAGCAAGACCGACACCAGCAGCCAGATAATATAATGTTTAGGCACGCAGTGGCGGCGCTTGAAGAAGGCGATGGTCAACCATAAGGTGTAATACCACATTGCGATGGCGGTAATAAACGAAACGCCCCACAACAACAGGTTGCCGGTACTTTGCTCACTGAGCATATGGAATGTCTGCGGCGTAGCCAGCGCAGTAGCATAGAGCAATAACGCGAGCGAGGCGCTCAGCAACGCGACTAACAGCCAGGCCAGTGGGCCAAGCAACCAGCCCCCGATGCGTTGTGCCGGTGTTGTGGTCATATCTTCTCCAGATTTGCCAGCGCGAACAGGCAGACTATTTCATTTTGGGGCCAGTATTATAAAGCTTTTAACGCCGATCGCTACTTTCTTTATTGTACGTAATGCCAGACTGATTTTGGCACCTGACCGACATCATACAGACGACCGCCCGAGACCAGTTCCGCGCGACGATGATCTGCGGCGCGATACATATTGATGATCTCCCGATCGTCAGAGAGGGTGTAGTTAAGGTGATCAAACAGTTTTTCCAGGCTCTCAAGCGAACTGATTTTGCGGAATTTTAATAAATAATCCTGAACTGTCATAAATAGCGATCCATATTAAACAAATAACACCAACGGAGTAGTGAATATAAAAATAAACAAAACGACACCGGAAAGAATAATCGGCGCGCAAGGGTAAATAAGCGTATTCTTACGTGTCATGAATCAGGTGGGCAGAGCACCTGCCGGAAGGGTAACGCGCTTCATGACAACTGGCAATAAGCGTGCGGCCAGCAGACGGCATATTTCGCTTTTTTTGCCGCTTTTCATCTTTTCCTGATTTTTCTGGCTGTAAACCGAAACCATTTCTGACGATATGTAGCTATGCCGCAACTGGCCAGGACACGCTTATTTTTTCTGAACGGAGACCGTCGGTTCAGGGGGCTGGTAATTATCGATATGGCTGGCGACGCCTAAGAGGATCACTGAGACAACGAGAACAATCCAACCGGTTAATTCAATAAGGCGATTCATTACTGACGACATTTTTTTTGCTTTGATTTATCCATAAACACAGGATGCAAATGTTACTCATCAATAAATAAGACGGCAAGGGTGTCGGGAACGATTTCAGCGACTTTTTCGCCGCAGGAGAGCCCAAAGTCACTGATGTTTGACTTAAGTTAAGCAACAACCTTTATAACCTGGCGGTTATTAAACTATTGTGAGTGGTTAAGGGATAGTGTGAAATGACCCCGTTCTGACATGAGAGGCAAAGACATGAGTGACAACATCCGGGTAGGGCTAATTGGTTATGGTTATGCCAGCAAGACTTTCCATGCGCCCTTAATCGTGGGGACGCCGGGTCTGGAACTGGCGGCGGTTTCCAGTAGTGATGAAACAAAAGTGAAGGCGGACTGGCCTTCTGTGGCGGTTGTCTCAGAGCCTAAGCATCTTTTTAACGATCCGAATATCGACCTTATCGTCATTCCTACGCCCAACGACACCCATTTTCCGCTGGCGAAAGCCGCGCTTGAAGCGGGAAAACATGTGGTTGTGGATAAACCCTTTACCGTGACACTGTCACAAGCCCGTGAGCTCGACGCCCTGGCGCGCAGCCTGGGGCGCGTGCTTTCTGTGTTCCATAACCGCCGTTGGGACAGTGATTTCCTGACGCTGAAAGGATTGCTGGCCGATGGCGTTCTGGGGGAAGTGGCTTACTTTGAATCCCATTTCGACCGTTTCCGCCCGCAGGTCCGCGATCGCTGGCGCGAACAGGGCGGCCCTGGCAGCGGTATCTGGTACGATCTGGCGCCGCATCTGCTGGATCAGGCGATCAATCTGTTCGGTTTGCCGGTCAGCATGACGGTGGATCTGGCGCAGCTTCGTCCTGGCGCGCAGTCGACGGATTATTTCCACGCGATATTATCCTACCCGCAGCGTCGGGTGATTCTGCACGGTACGATGCTGGCGGCGGCAGAATCAGCACGTTATATCGTGCATGGCTCACGCGGTAGTTACGTGAAATATGGCCTCGATCCACAAGAGGAGCGGCTGAAAAACGGTGAGCGACTGCCGCAGGAAGACTGGGGTTACGACATGCGTGACGGCGTGTTGACGCGCGTGGAAGGCGAAGACCGTGTGGAAGAGACCTGGCTGACGGTGCCGGGTAATTATCCGGCTTATTATGCGGGCATCCGTGACGCGCTGAATGGCAACGGTGAAAACCCGGTTCCGGCGAGCCAGGCGATCCAGATTATGGAGTTGATTGAGCTGGGGATTGAATCAGCGAAGCATCGCTCTACGCTGTGCTTCGCGTGATGACGGTGTACTCTTCTGGCGCCGGGTGTTGCCGGATGGCGGCGTAAACGCCTTATCCGGCCTACGGTTGTGCAGTTGTAGGCCTGATAAGCGCAGCGCCATC
>NZ_JAOWGM010000029.1:0-40078 GCF_030333125.1 Citrobacter sp. CK206 | reverse complement strand
CCGGCCTACGGTTGTGCAGTTGTAGGCCTGATAAGCGCAGCGCCATCAGGCGTAGGTGCTGCCGGATGACGGCGTAAACGCCTTATCCGGCCTACGGTTGTGTCGTTGCAGGCCTGATAAGCGCAGCGCCATCAGGCGTTGCGTGCTTAAACCGCTGCGACTTTCTCACGCAATGCGCGTTTTTCCGCTTCGCTTAAAAACGCCATTTCCAGACCATTGATCTGCGCCTGACGAATCTGCTCGCGGGTTAATCCTGCCGCCGGCGCCGCTACCGTGTATTCGTGAATAATATCCACACCCTGTACCGCGGGATCATCCGTATTCAAACTTGCCAGCACGCCATGCTCAAGGAACGTTTTCAGCGGATGCGCAGCCAGCGAGGCAACGGTGCTGGTTTGGATATTAGACGTCAGACAGGATTCGATACCGATTCGCTGCTCGACCAGAAAATCCATCAGCGCGCGATCTTCCACGGCCTTCACGCCATGACCGATACGTTCGGCGCCCAGTTCGCGAATGGCCTGCCAGATGCTCTCCGGGCCCGCCGCTTCGCCAGCATGTACGGTAATATGCCAGCCCGCATCACGCGCGCGGTTAAAGTGAGAGAGGAACAGACTGCCTGGGAAGCCAAGTTCATCGCCCGCTAAGTCAAGCGCGGTAATGTGATCGCGGTGCGCCAGCAGCGCTTCCAGTTCCTGCTGACAGGCCGCCTCGCCGAAAGTACGGCTCATGATGCCGATCAGACGAGCTTCAACGCCAAAAGTCTGGCACCCTTCACGTACGCCAGCGATGACCGCTTCGACCACACCTGCAACAGGCAACTGGTGCGTCATCGCCATATAACCCGGAGAAAAACGCAGTTCGACATAATGCAGGCCGTTGCGGGCGGCATCTTCAATATTTTCAAAGGCCACGCGACGACAGGCATCCAGCGACGCCAGAACTTTAACGCCCCAGTCGAGCTTTGCCAGAAAACTGACCAGGTCAGGCTCCGTTGAAGTGATCTGCACATGCGGAATGAGCGCGTCAAGCGTTTGTGCCGGAAGGGCTAAATTGAACTGGCGGCCAAGATCAAGAATAGTTTGGGCACGAATGTTGCCATCAAGGTGGCGATGAACGTCAGTTAACGGAAGGGAAGTATCAATCATGGTCGCACTCTTTTTTAATATAAAAGTGCTCGCCATTATAAAAATAAAACGGGCGTAAAATCTATGTTGCGCAATAAATAATTTTATTGCGCAATCATTGTCAGCGTATAGCGTGGATCGCGTTGATCAGCCCGTTAACGCCTTTTTCGAGCTTCGAACGTGGACAACCGGCATTAAGACGAACAAACCCGCGACCTTCTTCGCCATAAGTATACCCAGGCATGATGGCCACTTTCTGCTGATGAATCAGCGCATCCTGTAAGGCGTGGTCGTCAATATTCAGCGCGCGCAGATCAATCCAGGCCAGATAGGTCGATTGCGGAACCTGCCAGTTTAGCGTCGGGAACGCGGTGTTTAACGCATGCGCGATATAATTCAGGTTATCAGCAAGATACTCGCGCAGGGTATCCAGCCACGGCGCGCCCTGTTGATAAGCGGCAATGTGCGCGCTAAGCGCCAGAACGGCGGGTGACGACAGCCCGTCACGCCCCTTCAATACGCTGAGGTAACGATTGCGGCTTTCCTCATCGCCGATGAGCCCGTAGGCGCCGGTCAGCGCCGGAATGTTGAAGCTTTTTGACCCGGAGGTCAGCAGCGCCCAACTATCACGCGCCACATTGCTCCAGGGGATATGCGGCTGCGCGCCCCATACCATATCCATGTGGATTTCATCGGAGATGACCCGCACGCCGTGACGATGACATAGCTCAGCCATCGTCTCCAGTTCATCGCGCGTCCATACCTTTCCGGTAGGGTTCTGCGGGCTGCACAGCAGGAGAATTTTACTCTCTGGCCGGGCGAGCACCGCTTCCAGCGCGGCCATATCGCAGTGCCAGCCGTCCGCATTTTTCTGTAGCGTAACCGCCATAACGGTACGCTGGTTGCCTTCGATGGCGTTATAGAACGCATCGTAAGCGGGGGTGTGAATCACCACCCCTTCACCGACGGATGACCACTGGCGGATCAGCTCCGACACCATGTAGATCACGGAGGGGCCGTACACGATCGACTGCGGGTCGACCGTGGTGTGGTGACGGGTTGCGAACCAGTGGGCGATCGCCCCTAAAAACTCATCGTTTTTCCAGCGGCTGTAACCCAGCACGCCGTGCGCCAGACGTTGGTTGATGGCCTCCAGGATGCACGGCGCGGTAGCGAAATCCATATCCGAGATCGTAAACGGGAGCAGGTCAGGGGCGCCAAAGCGATCGGCGACATAATCCCACTGCGTGCACCACGTACCGTGACGATCCACCACCTTTGAAAAATCGAACATATCGTTGTCCTTATGCCTCAACCGTGTTCATCAGACCCGCCATTTCATCCTTAACGGACTGTACCTGAGGGCCAATAACCACCTGTAAGTTATGTTGATTCAGCTGTACTACGCCGATAGCGCGATTGTCCTTCAGCGCCTGTACATTCACAAGCGACATATCCTTCACTGACAGACGCAGACGGGTAATGCAGTTATCCAGGCTGACGATATTTTCACTGCCGCCAAGCGCGGCCAGAATCGCCGGGACGTTATAGCCTGATTTCCCTGGCGCGCCCGCCATGACTTTTTCAATATTGCTGGCGATTTCGGTATCGCGGCCCGGCGTTTTCAGATTAAAGCGCGTAATGGCGAAACGGAAGATGACGTAGTACACCGCGAACCAGATGGCGGCGACCACCGGAACCAGATACCACTTGGTCGACAGACCGTGCAGGATCCCGAATACCACAAAGTCGATGATGTTGCCGTCGGTGTTGCCGATGGTGACGCCGAGGATCGCCATGATGGTGAATCCCAGACCTGTCAGCAGGGCGTGAATCACATACAGCACAGGCGCGACGAACAGGAACAGGAATTCCAGCGGCTCTGTGGTACCGCCAACGACACAGGCGATAAGGCCAGAAATCAGCAGCCCCTTAATTTTGTGACGATTTTCAGGACGCGCGCAGTGGTACATCGCCAACGCGGCGCCCGGCAAGCCGCCGAGGAAGGCAGGCATTTTCCCCTGAGACAGGAAGCGGGTCGCACTTTCAGAGAAGCCGTGCGTTGTCGGGCAGCTCAGCTGCGCCTGGAAAATGGTCAACGCGCCGCTCACGCTATGGCCGCAGACTTCCTGAGTACCGCCCGCTTCGGTAAAGCGAATCAGCGCGACAAGAATGTGGTGCAGGCCGAACGGCAGCAGCAGGCGCTCACCCGTACCAAAGATCATCGGGCCGAAATCACCCGCGCTATTGATAATGTGGCCCAGACCGCTGATGCCCATTGCAAAAACAGGCCATACCAGCGGAATGACCAGCCCGACCAGTCCCATCACCACGGAAGAGACGATCGGCACGAAACGCGTACCGCCAAAGAAAGCCAGCGCATCGGGCAGACGAATATTGTGGAAACGCTCATGCAGCATCCAGACAACGATACCGGCGATCACCGCCCCCAGAATCCCCGTGTCGATAGACTGAATCCCGAGGATATTCTGTACGTTATTGGCTTTCAGAATGGCGGCGTCAGTCGTCGGCAGAATGCCTTTCGCCGTTAACCAGAAGTTCACGGCAAGGTTCATTACGGCGTAACCGACGAAACCGGCAAACGCGGCGACACCTTTGTTTTCACGCGCCAGACCGAGCGGAATTGCGATACAAAACATCACCGGGAGGAAGCTAAAAGCGAACGAGCCGACTTTACTCATCCAGGTAAAGATGGCCTGTAGCACCGGGTTGCCCAGCGCCGGGAGCAGGGTGACGACATCGTGGCTGCTTAACGAGCTGCCGATCCCCAGCATGATCCCGCAGAAAGAGAGCAGCGCCACGGGCAGCATAAACGTTTTACCCAACTGCTGGAAAAATTCCCATAATGTTATTTTTGGTGTTGTCTTCGTCGTCATCTAACGACTCCTCGTGAAAAAGAAGGCTGTGGTCAATTATTTGAGCGAGAAGATAAAACGTTTTACCTAATTTTAGTGCGGCGCAAATCACATTATCGAACGATAATAAAGCGTATAAATATAAGTGATTGATAAAACGTTTTATCTGTCACGTTATCAGGGAGCTTTCTTTTTTCATGGCTATAGCCAAAAAAACCACCATCCATGATGTCGCGTTGGCGGCTGGCGTCTCCGTCAGTACCGTCTCATTAGTGCTCAGTGGCAAAGGGCGGATTTCGTCAGCCACCGGCGAGCGGGTTAACGCGGCGATTGAACAGCTGGGCTTTGTGCGTAACCGCCAGGCATCGGCGCTTCGCGGTGGGCAAAGCGGCGTCATTGGGCTGATTGTGCGCGATCTGTCTGCGCCTTTTTATGCGGAACTCACGGCCGGGTTGACAGAGGCGCTGGAAGCGCAGGGGCGCATGGTCTTTTTGTTGCACGGCGGTCAGGATGGCGAACAGCTGAGTCAGCGCTTCGCTATGCTCCTTAATCAGGGGGTGGATGGCGTGGTGATCGCCGGAGCGGCGGGTAGCAGCGATGCGCTCCGGGAACGGGCAGAAGAAAAAGGGATTCCGGTGGTGTTTGCCTCGCGCGCCAGTTATCTGGAAGAGGTGGATACTGTCCGGCCGGATAACATGCAGGCGGCGCAGCTACTGACGGAACATCTGATTCGCCTTGGGCATCAGCGGATCGCGTGGCTGGGAGGGCAAAGCTCCTCATTAACGCGCGCGGAGCGCGTCGGCGGCTATTGCGCGACGCTGCTGAAGTTTGGGTTGCCTTTTCACAGCGACTGGGTGCTGGAGTGCGCATCCAGCCAGAAGCAGGCCGCCGAAGCCATTACCGCATTATTGCGGCATAACCCGACCATCAGCGCAGTGGTGTGCTACAACGAAACCATTGCGATGGGAGCATGGTTTGGCCTGATGAAAGCGGGGCGGCAGAGTGGTGAAATTGGCGTTGATCGCTATTTTGAACAACAGATCTCGCTGGCGGCGTTTGCTGATGTGGCGGAAAACGTGCTGGACGATCTGCCGATCATCTGGGCCAGCACGCCAGCCCGCGAAATTGGCTATACCCTTGCGGAGCGCATCTTGCAACGGATTGGTCATGAAGAGAGCCATTCGCGCAGCCAGACCATTTCCGCTCGTCTGGTGACGCAAAAATAGCGTAGCGGGACAGGTGTTTGAATAGCGGCCCGACGGGAAAGTCCCGCCGGGCGCGGGACGTACAGAAAACTTACTGCTGAGGAATAGCCGGAGCGTCCGGCACGGAGAGCGCAGGCATACCAAACATGCCGACAAACTCTTCCAGCGTCATTTTTTGCCCGTTGAGCGTTACCTGACCATTGGCATACTGTAGGTTGGTGGCAATGGTATTATCCTGCAACGTGGTGATGCGGAACATTTGCCCCATCGCGGCTAACCCTTTGACTTGTTGATTCGCCAGCTTATCGGCATCTTCCTGCTGATAACCTTCCAGTCTGGCGACCTGGGTCATAAACTCAACGGCCATATCCATCGGGATCGTCAGCTTCGCGTCAAGAGATTTAACGGAACGATCCACTTCCTGAGTCAGCGTTTGCGGTTCTTCAGTGGTCGCGGCCGGATCTTTCAGGAACAAGGAGAGGTTCAGCGCGGTCTCGCCTTTAGCGTTTTTCCAGCTTAACGGCGCGACGGTAATCACCGGTTCGCCCTTCATCAGCAGCGGCAGGGCGCCAAAGAACGCTTCGGTCACTTTCTCCTGATAAAGCTCAGGATTTTGCACCACCTCGGGTTGCGTCATCAGCGCCTGAGTCTGAGCGTTATACTGGCGGCTAAACTGGTGCCAGGCTTCACCATCGATCTGTCCCACTTTCAGCGTCAGCTTGCCGCTACCCAGATCCTGATTCTGCACTTTAAGGCTGTTCAGCGAGTAATCCAGCTGGCTATTGATGGTTTTGCCGTCGTTGACGAGATCGGACTTACCGTCGATCACCATGCCCTCCAGCACGGCCATCTCTTTACCCTCTACCGATACCGTCATTTTTTCCAGCGACAGCGTCTGGTTGCCAATACGCTCGCCGAAGCTGGCCAGGGTGCTGGAACCGTTGGTTTTCAGGTTATTAAAAGTAATCTGGACTTTCTGGTTATATTCGTTGACGGCATCCACCAGGCCGCTTTGCGCTTCGCCTGACAGTGAAACGACATTGCCGTCTTTATCGGCATTCAGCTGAAATTCCCCGCCGCTAAAGGCGACTTTTTCACCGTTATTTTCATAATTCAACGGCTTGAGCGAGATATCTGAGCGGGTATCGCCGCCATAACCAATCCGGGAATTAATCTCGACCGGCGTCTCGCCTTTTGCGATATCAAACAACGGTCTGGTGACGTCGTTGTTGACCAGGGTCGTCTTCACCGAGGCCATCGCAGGGATAAGGTTAAACGATTTCAACTGTGCGAACGGGAAAGGGCCATGATCCACCGCTTCGTTCAGTACGACGCTTTGTCCTGGTTTCAGCCAGGGGTTTTCCTTGCCTTCGACAGGCTTCGCCACCAGCTGTAACTGGCTGCTGAAAATGCCGCGCTGGTAGTTTTGATAGCTCAGCTCAATGGCGGCTTCAGGCGCCGTGCGTTTAAGCTGCTCATTTGCCTGATTCACCATCTGTGCGAGATGCGTTTCTAGTTTTTTCCCGGTGTACCAGGCCCCGCCTGTCCAGACCACGCCCAGGGCGACGATCACACCTGTAGCTACCAGCGATTTTTTCATATCGATTATCCATAAAAATGAAACCAGGCGGATTAAACCGCCTGGAGAAGTTGTGAGCCTTTAACTAGCTTAGCAAGAGTTGTTAAAAAATTCAGTATGTTGCTACAGCTTGTTGTAAACCCTGGCCAAACGGCCCACGCCGCTGGCGTTGACCGGAGACTCATCAGCGCCGATAAACGCGGATTCACCGGGTTTCAGCACCAGACGCTGCTCGCCCTTGCTCAGCACCGCTTCGCCTTCCACGCAGAACAGAATGGCGGCGCTCTGCTGGCTGATGGCCGTTTCCTGAGCGGAGAGGTCATGCAGCGAAAACGCGAAATCTTCCACCGGAATCGGGAAGTCCAGTTCCGCACCGTGTTTTACCGGCGTTGTCAGCAGCTGATCGGCTGGTTTGGCAACGAATTTGACGTTCGCGACCAGCTCAGGAATGTCGATATATTTCGGCGTCAGCCCGGCGCGCAGGACGTTATCGGAGTTCGCCATCACTTCCAGCGCCACGCCCTGCAAATAGGCATGAGGCGTTTCGGCAAACAGGAACATGGCTTCGCCAGGGTTCAGCTTGACCACGTTCAGCAGCAGTGGAGAGAAGAGGCCGCTGTCATCCGGGTAAAATTCGGATATGACGCGGATCGTCTGCCACGGTTCACCCTGTTGGCTGTTCAGCGCCGCTTTTAGTACCGCCAGTGCGCGGGATTTTTCATCGCCCTGCATATTGAGCAGGCTGGCGAACAGCTGGCTCAGGCGTTCGGCATTCGGCTCTTGCAGGAAGTGGGCAATGGCGGTATGCGCGCCGGAAACAGGTTGCAGCAGGGAGACAATCTCAGAGAACTCGCGGAATGCGTTCATCGCCAGGAAAGGCGTCAGGGCAAAGACCAGTTCAGGCTTGTGGTTCGGATCTTTATAGTTACGCTCGGCGGCATCCATCGGAATACCGGCCGCATTCTCTTTCGCGAAACCAATTTCTGAGTTGTGTTTATTCGGATGAACCTGGATGGAAAGCGGCTGCGCGGCACACAGCACTTTAAACAGGAAGGGCAGTTCGCCAAAACGTTTTGCGACAGACTCGCCCAGCAGTGTGGCTTTATCGTGCTCAATCACGTCGCGTAACGAGACGGTTTGCCCGTCAGCGCCTTCAATTCGGGAGCTGCTCTTGGGATGGGCGCCCATCCAGAGCTCTGCCATTGGCTGCTGAGACGGATTCGCAATGCCGTAGAGTTCCGTTAACGCAGTTTTACTACCCCATGCATAGTTTTGCACTGAGTTGATGAGTTTTTGCATTATCAAGCCCTGTTTCAATATGGAAATTAATTCGCGTATTAAACCAAGAAACCCGCGGGAAGTAACCTCTGCGCGCAAAAAGTCGTACTTGTCTCAGTTTTTGTTAAAAAATTGTGTAGGATAGTGTAACTCGCTTTTTACACCCTGACGCATTCGGGTTGCAGGACAATAACATGTCTGCCGCTGGAGGCGTGACGGGTAAGCAGGGCAATGGAACATCTGCCCAGAGAATAACCAGACCGAGCAGTAAGTGAGAGAACAATGTCGAACAAACCCTTCCATTATCAGGCTCCTTTTCCCCTCAAAAAGGACGATACCGAATATTACCTGCTGACCAGTGAACACGTTTCCGTTGCCGAATTTGAAGGGCAGGAAGTGCTTAAGGTCGCTCCTGAAGCGCTGACGCTGATGGCGCGTCAGGCATTCCACGATGCTTCCTTTATGCTGCGCCCTGCGCATCAACAGCAGGTCGCTGATATCCTGCGCGACCCGGACGCCAGCGAAAACGATAAATATGTCGCGCTGCAATTCCTGCGCAACTCGGACATTGCCGCAAAAGGGATTTTACCAACCTGCCAGGACACCGGTACGGCCATTATCGTTGGTAAAAAAGGCCAGCGCGTCTGGACTGGCGGCGGTGATGAGGCTGCGCTGGCGCGCGGCGTTTATAACACTTACATCGAAGATAACCTGCGCTATTCGCAAAATGCCCCGCTGGATATGTATAAAGAGGTCAATACCGGCACCAACCTGCCCGCGCAGATTGATCTCTACAGCGTTGATGGCGATGAATACAAATTCCTGTGTATCGCCAAAGGCGGCGGCTCCGCCAACAAAACCTATCTGTATCAGGAAACTAAAGCGCTGCTGACGCCGGGCAAACTGAAAAATTACCTGGTCGATAAAATGCGCACACTGGGGACGGCGGCCTGTCCTCCGTATCACATCGCCTTCGTGATCGGCGGGACGTCGGCGGAAGCAACGCTGAAAACGGTTAAGCTGGCCTCCGCAAAATACTATGACGAACTGCCGACGGAAGGGAACGAACACGGTCAGGCATTCCGCGACGTGGATCTGGAAAAAGAGTTGCTGACGGAAGCGCAGAATCTCGGGTTAGGCGCTCAGTTCGGCGGTAAATATTTTGCCCATGATATCCGCGTCATTCGTTTACCGCGTCACGGCGCGTCCTGTCCGGTCGGGATGGGCGTCTCCTGCTCTGCGGATCGCAACATTAAAGCGAAGATCAACCGCAAAGGTATCTGGATCGAGAAACTGGAACATAATCCGGGTAAATATATTCCCGAAGAATTGCGCCAGGCAGGCGAAGGCGAGGCGGTTCGCGTTGACCTCAACCAGCCAATGAAAGCGATCCTGCAACAGTTGTCGCAGTATCCGGTTTCAACTCGTCTGTCGCTGAACGGGACGATTATTGTGGGGCGTGATATCGCGCACGCCAAACTGAAAGAACGGATGGACCGTGGCGAAGGGTTGCCGCAGTATGTTAAAGATCATCCGATCTACTACGCGGGGCCGGCAAAAACGCCTGAAGGATACGCGTCCGGTTCGCTGGGGCCAACGACCGCAGGACGTATGGACTCTTACGTCGATCAGCTTCAGTCGCAGGGCGGCAGTATGATTATGCTGGCCAAAGGCAACCGTAGCCAACAGGTGACCGATGCCTGCCATAAACACGGCGGCTTCTATCTGGGCAGCATTGGCGGGCCTGCCGCCGTGCTGGCGCAGGGCAGCATCAGGAGTCTGGAATGCGTGGAATACCCTGAACTGGGGATGGAAGCGATCTGGAAAATTGAAGTGGAAGATTTTCCGGCCTTTATCCTGGTGGATGACAAAGGCAATGATTTCTTCCAGCAAATTCAGACTTCGCAGTGCACGCGCTGCGTGAAGTAAGACAATAAGAAGGTACATTTGCAGGCCGGGTAAGGCGCTGTGCCGCCCGGCATTTCAGAAGCGCACAAAGCGCCATGCAGTATTTATGAAGCAATCAATACTTAATCCTGACAGGTGTGTGAGCATGTCCTCAACTTCATTGTTAACAAGGAGAAAGTAATGACGACGGTACGCTGCGAGAAAGATTCGATGGGCGGGATTGATGTTCCGGCAGATAAACTTTGGGGAGCGCAAACCCAACGATCGCTGGAGCATTTTCGTATCTCCACGGAGAAAATGCCCGTCTCGCTGATCCATGCGCTGGCGCTGACCAAGCGTGCGGCAGCCAAAGTTAACGAGGACTTAGGGCTGCTGTCGGCGGAAAAAGCCTCCGCCATTATGCAGGCGGCTGATGAAGTGCTGGCCGATAAACATCCCGACGAATTTCCGCTGGCGATCTGGCAGACCGGGTCGGGCACGCAAAGCAACATGAACATGAACGAAGTGCTGGCGAACCGCGCGAGCGAACTGCTGGGCGGCGTTCGCGGCATGGAGCGCAAAGTTCACCCGAACGATGACGTCAATAAAAGCCAAAGTTCGAACGACGTCTTCCCGACCGCAATGCACGTTGCGGCGCTGCTGGCGCTACGCAAGCATCTCATCCCGCAGCTTAATGTCCTGACTGATACGCTGCGCAAAAAGTCCCATGCGTTTGCCGACATTGTGAAAATTGGCCGCACGCACTTGCAGGATGCGACGCCGCTGACGCTCGGTCAGGAAATTTCCGGCTGGGTGGCGATGCTGGAGCACAATCTCAAACATATTGAAAATAGCCTGCCGCATGTGGCGGAGCTGGCGCTGGGCGGCACGGCGGTGGGCACAGGGTTGAACACCCATCCTGAATATGCCCGCCGCGTGGCGGATGAGCTGGCGGTGATCACCTGCGCGCCATTTGTGACGGCGCCGAACAAGTTTGAAGCGCTGGCGACCTGTGATGCGCTGGTTCATGCGCACGGCGCGCTAAAAGGGCTGGCGGCGTCGCTGATGAAAATTGCCAATGACGTTCGCTGGCTGGCTTCTGGCCCTCGATGCGGCATTGGTGAAATTGCCATTCCTGAGAACGAGCCGGGCAGTTCGATTATGCCAGGTAAAGTGAACCCGACCCAGTGCGAGGCGCTGACCATGCTCTGCTGTCAGGTGATGGGCAACGATGTGGCTATCAATATGGGCGGGGCGTCGGGAAACTTCGAGCTTAACGTCTATCGCCCGATGGTTATCCATAATTTCCTGCAATCGGTACGCCTGTTGGCGGATGGGATGGAAAGCTTTAATGCGCACTGTGCGGTCGGTATTGAGCCAAACCGTGAGCGTATTAATCAACTGCTCAATGAATCGCTGATGCTGGTCACCGCGCTCAACACGCACATCGGCTATGACAAAGCGGCGGAGATCGCCAAAAAAGCGCACAAGGAAGGGCTGACCTTAAAAGCCTCCGCCCTGGCGCTGGGGTATCTCACTGAAGCCGAGTTTGATAGCTGGGTGCGCCCGGAACTGATGGTGGGCAGCATGAAGCCAGGCCGTTAATCCGCCACATACAGGTGCAACCGGGGGATGATAAGTCGCAACGGTTGCGCCTGAGGCTTAAAGCGGTGCTGAACATTGTCCGCATCGTAATTCAGTAGTTCGCCGATATCCGGCACGGTCATGCCTTTATCGGTATTGATCAGCGCGATAAGCGGCGTCGGACAGGCGTGCTGAACCTGTTTCTGCTGCCCTTTGTACCAGACGCGGGCAATCGGCTGTACCTTCACCGGTCTTTTAATCTTCAGCCGCGCCTGTTGCGGCAGGGCGGCGATATCCTGATATTCGCGCTCCAGCCTGGCCTGCCACTCTTCGCGCGTCCAGGGATGCACGCTGCGCGGCGTGTTCAGGCTTTTCTCCAGTTGCGCCAGCACCTCATCCCGGCGCAGATTCTTAATAATGTGCTTGTTGGCCCAGCCAAAACGGAGGGTGGCGGGATTCTTGATCACCGTTAACGCGCGGTAGGCATTCAACGTGATAAGACCGGGCAGATGGCGATGCACCCACTCAAAACGCGCCGCTGACGGCAATCCTGACTCCACCGTCACAATACGCTCAAATGTCGTTTTTAACTGATTGATGTGCTGGATCTGGTTTTCCAGCGCGACCTGCGTGGCATCATCAACCTGATAGCACAATACGCCGGGCAGGCGAACCGCCGCTTTGCTGCTGCGATTTTCAGACTGTTGCTGAATAAACAGGTGGCGATAGTGGCGCAGCGCCAGCGATTCGGCCTCTTTTCCCAGATGCTGCTCCACCGCAATGGTCGCCAGAGGGTTGTGCTCTGCCTCTTTGGTCACTTCGGGGAGGGAGAAGACGCGGGCAATCAGCAGCGGTTGCTGTTCGAGATTTTCTGTCAGGGTTGCCAGCGCGTGTTCTGTCTGGCGAAAAGTACCATTCAGGCGTTCGACAAGATCGTAACGGGCCATATCACCACCATTTCAGTGTCGCAGAAAGAAGGATATTAGTTACAACATACTTACTGTATATCACATCATACCTAGCCTGACCATCGTGCGCTATGCGTCAGGCAGGGGGAAATTCGGGGATGTTGTGCCAGACGGGCCAGTTGAAGGTGAATCTGGCGCCGCCCAGTTCACTTTCGCGACAGTTTACCGTTCCACCCATCGCCAGGGCGATGGAGCGCACGATGGCTAATCCCAGCCCGCAGCCTCCGGTAGCGCGGTCGCGGCTGGGATCGAGGCGCACAAAGGGTTCGAATACATGTTCGCGCGCGTCTGGCGCGATACCGGGGCCGTCGTCTTCAACAATCAGGGTCGCCTGATTGCCGCTTAACAACAGGCTGGCCTGAACGGTGGAATGGGAATAACGCAGCGCGTTATTGAGCAGATTATCCAGCACACGCTCCATTAGCCGCATATCCAGCGCGCCGTAATCGCCAGGCGTAAGCTGGCTGAACCGCACCGTGCGCCCGGGGTTGACGCTCTGTACGTCTTCCAGGTGGCTCGCCAGCCACACGGGGAGGTCGGGAACGGTGAGCGTTAACGCAGTCTGCGGCCTGTCCAGCCGCGCATAGGTCAGTAACTCTTCGATTAACGCTTCCAGTTGGCCGATATCGCGATTCAGCGCCTGCGACTCCTGTGCGCTGAGATTTTCACTCATCTCCAGCCGGTAACGCAGACGCACCAGCGGTGTACGCAGTTCGTGGGCAATGCCGTCAATAAGCTGTTTTTTACTGGCGATCAGCGCGTTGATGTTATCCGCCATCTGGTTAAAGGCGATGCCGAGACGTTCAAAACTGGAACCGTTGTCAAAGTGAAGGCGCTCTGCGAGGTGCCCTTCGCCAAAACGCTGAGCGGCGGCCTCCAGGCGCAGCATCTCCTGCCAGTGCGGGCGCATCCAGATAAACACCGGAAAGGCGAGGGAGATGGCGATAAAGGCCATCAGCGCGATATCCAGTAGCCGCATCTGGTGAAGAAAATAGAGATAAGGAACCGGCCCGACGGCCAGCACGTAATGGCTGCGGGGGATGCGCTGGATAAACGTATACTGATCGTCCAGCGCGACGATGTCGCCTTCGCGCAGCCGCTGTGTGGTAAGCGCGTCGAGTTTGTATTTATTGAGCGGCTCTACGCGCAAATCGAAAGAGAGATTAAGATCCATCTCTTTGAGGGTTTTCCCCCAGTCGCGCGGAGGGATCTCCCGCAATTCGCTGCGCATTAAATACAGCGAGCTTTTCATCAAATCATCCAGCGACTGTCTGCCTGCGCGTTCTGCGGTGAACTTATACACCAGCCCGACCAACAGGGTCATGACCAGAAAGCAGACAAACAGCAGCAGATAAAACTGAACGAACAGTTTTTTCATTGATGCACCCGGTTAATCACGCTGACTCTCTTCCCACGCATGGGGGGCAAACAGATATCCTTTGTTGCGAACCGTTTTGATTCGATAGGGCTCGGTGGCGTTATCCTGCAATTTCTTACGCAGCCTTGAGATAGCGACATCCACGCTGCGGTCCATGCCGTCGTAGCTGACGCCGCGCAAGTTTTTCAGCAGCGCGTCGCGATCCATAATCTGCCCGGCATGGGTTGCCAGTTCCCAGAGTAATTCGAAATCGGCGGTGGAAAGCGAAACCGGTTCGCCGGAGAGTGCGACTGAACGATTGACCGGGTCAATAATCAACGCGCCAAAACGCAGCGTTTTATGCGGGGTCATTGCCGTATCCTGAATGCCTTTTGCCTGCGCGGTGAGTTCATTCTGCCGTAAATGCAGGCGCAGACGAGCGAGGAGCACGGCAGGGGGCGTGGTTTTCAGGATGTAGTCGCAGGCACCCATTTCCAGCGCCAGGATGTGGTTCATGTCGCTGTCCAGCGAGGTCAGCAGGACAATCGGTCCTTGCCAGCGGCCTCGCAAATCGCGGCAAATGGTCATGCCGTCTTTGCCCGGCAGCATGATATCCAGTAACACCAGCTCGGGTTGCGTGCGAAGGATCGTCTCTTCAGCCAGATCGCCGCGAGGTTCAATCAGCACCTCAATATCGTGTTTCGCCAGATAAGCGGCAATTAGCGAGCCAACTTCAGGGTCATCCTCAACAAATACGATGGTGTTCATAACGTTCATTACGCGGAGAAAACGCCAACATACACCGCCTCCGTTTTCCCTTCCATTAATCTTTTCTAAACGAGAGCGCTTCCGTTATGCTACAGCCTCAATGTTATTGATGTGTTAAGGCATCGAAATGGGACTCGTGATAAAAGCCGCGCTGGGTGCGCTGGTGGTGGTATTGATTGGTTTGCTGGCAAAAACAAAAAATTACTATATCGCCGGATTAATTCCGCTTTTTCCGACATTTGCACTGATTGCCCACTATATTGTCGCCAGCGAGCGCGGAATTGACGCGTTACGCACGACCATTGTATTCAGTATGTGGTCGATCATCCCTTATTTTGTCTACCTCGCCACGCTTTGGTATTTCACCGGTTTTCTGCGTTTGCCCGTTGCGCTCGGCGGGGCGGTGGTGTGCTGGGGCCTGAGCGCATGGCTGCTGATATTTTGCTGGATCAAACTGCATTAACGCAGGTGCCGGCCGCCATCCACGGCGAAACTGCGGCCGGTAACGAAGCAACTGGTGAGAAGGTAATCCACCAGGTCGATTACCTCTTTCTCGCCGGGCGCTGTCTTCATCAGGGATTTATTGAGCGCCTGCTGACGGTACTCGGCGTCGTCGTTTTCGTTAAACAGGATCAGCGACGGGGCGATGGCGTTGACTTTCACTTCCGGGGCCAGTTTGCGGGCAAAGGAGCGGGTCATATTATCCAGCGCTGCTTTACTGGCGGCATAGGCGATGTGTTTGTCGCTGCCGCGTTCCACAACATAGTCCGTAAAATGGATGATATCGGTGGCCGCATGTCCGTGGCCGCGCAACAGTCTTTCCAGCGCATGGTTTAACAGATAGGGCGTATTGACGTGAATCTGCATCATGCATGCCAGCACGTCAGAGAGCGGGGTGCCAGGCGCCTCGGCCATCCAGGCGCTGGCGTTATGCAAAATAGCCCGCAGGCCTGGCGTATGGGTTTTTATCTTCTCAGCAAATGCCAGGACGCCGTCATCGGTGGAAAAATCGGCCTGAATGCACAGCGCGCCCGCTTGCGTCAGGCCGTCGATGGCCGGATAGTGCGTCCGGTAGCTGACAATCACCGGCTGTTTTTGATTGAGAAAGTGCCACGCGAGCGCGAGACCGATGCGGCGGCCTCCTCCCGTGATAAGGATGGGCAAGGGCTGGTTTTTACCCATTGTAGTCTCCTTTGGCATCAAACAATGGGGCGACGATTACCCCACCAACATCCACGTAGCCGGAACAGCGGCGATGAGTAGCAGACCGATCAACATCACTTCCTGACGATTCAGGACATTATCGTGCGTATGCGTCTTGCGTGCGTAGAGGAAAACTAACAATCCCGGCGCATACAGCACCACCGACAGCAACAGGTGCATCGGGCCGGACGCATACAATAACCATAAGCCATAAATGCAGGCCCCGACACCTACCGCCTGATGAAGAGGGCGCGCGGCGATTTTCAGCAGGAACGCGCCGACCAGGAAATAGGGTACCAGAATCATCTCTGAAGCAATCGTCAACAGCGTGTTGTAATCCGAACCTGTGAGCCAGATCAGCACCAGGCAGATCTGAACGCACGCGTTGGTGAGCCACAGCGAAGCCGATGGCGCGCCTTGCGCATTCTGGCGGGCGAAAATGCGCGGGAAGGCTTTATGCGTTGAGGCCAGAAACGGCACTTCCGCCGCCATAATGGTCCAGCTCAGATAAGCGCCGCAGACTGAAACGATAAGACCCGCCGCGATAATGATTTCGCCCCACGGCCCCATCATTTTCACCATCAAACCCGCCATTGACGGATTGCGAATCTCCGCCAGTTCCGGGCGGGCGACGACGCCTAAAGAGAGCAGCGTCACCAGCAGGTAGACGCCCAATGCGGCGAGAACCGCCAGCAGCGTCGCACGTCCGACATCACGCTTATTTCTCGCCCGGGCGGAGACGACAACCGCGCCTTCCACGCCGATAAACACCCACAGCGTGATGAGCATCGTGTTTTTAACCTGCTCCCAGACGGGAACGCCCAGCGCCAGACCGGTGAAATCCAGGCTGAACGTATCGAGCTTAAACATGATGATAGCCAGGACGATGAACAACCCCAGCGGCAACAGCTTCGCCAGCGTCGCGACCAGGTTGATGCTGGCGGCGGTTTGCACACCGCGCAGCACCAGGAAGTGCACCACCCAAAGCAGTACCGACGCGCCGATGATGGACTGCCAGGTATTGCCGTCGCCAAACAAGCGGAGTTCCGGCGTATCGGTAAAGAAGCTCAGGGCAGAAAAAACGATAACCAGATAAGAGACGTTGGCGATAACGGCACAGAGCCAGTATCCCCAGGCGGAGCAGAAACCGATCAGTTCGCCGAAACCTTCGCGCGCGTAGGTGAAAATCCCGCCATCCAGTTCCGGGCGAACGCGCGTCAGGATCAGCATAGCGAAAGCCAGTAGCAGTATCCCGACGCCCGTAATCGCCCAGCCAATCAGCAGCGCTGCCGGGCTGGCCACCGCTGCCATGTTCTGTGGCAGACTAAACACACCTGCGCCAAGCATTGAGCTTAAAACCAGCGCGGTCAGCGCGCTCAGTCCCAGTTTCTTTTCCATCGGTATCCAGTTATAAAAACGAGAGTGGGAGAATAATTATTTTGGCAAAACGCATAAAAATGGTGAAAGCCACTAAGGCGCGGGATTTTACGGAGAGAAGAGACCGCATGCAATGATCTCTGAAACATTTGTGACTAAAAATGCTAAAGGTGGGTAGATTTCACATAGGGCAGCATCGTATTGGCGCCTGATGGCGCTACGCTCATCAGGCCTACTAACACGTAGGCCGGATAAGATGCCTGGTCTCGCCATCAGGCGTTATGACAACACCGGATGGCGGGAGCGTACTTTACTTATACAGGTCGGCGCTGATCGTCATGTTGTTACCACGTTCCTGCCACTGGCGGGTAATGTGATAATATTTCGCGCCTTTCTTCGCCGCACGCTTGGCAACCTGGTAGGAGACTTCCGTCATGTTGCCGTAGTTGCCGGTGAATTTGATGCTGTCAAACGGCACCATCATCGCAGCGGTCGCTTTGTTCAGCTCTTCGACTTTCGTTCCGTCAGGCAGAGTGACAGTGTAACGCCCACCTTTTGAGGATTGCGTTTCGAAGAAACGTCCGACTTCAGCGCTTGGAGAAGCGGTCGTCGCGACGCCCGGAATCTCCACTTTCTTCGCCGCTTCACCGCCGGCGGCCAGCGCTGCGCGACCCGCATCGGAATCAGCAGGAATAACGTCCGGGCTCTGGACAACGCGTTTCTTCGCATCTTCTTTATAGATAAACGCGGTAATACGCTGGTTGCCGCCCTGGTTGGCATCGACCTGACGCACAATGTAGAACGAGTAGGCGCCTTTCGCTTTTGCTGCTTTGGTGATGGCGTCATTCACTTCCGGCTGGCTACGGTAGAAACCCTGCACCGTTACGGTGTCGTAAGGTTCCAGCAGCACGGCCTGATCTTTCGGTAATTCGACGATACCGTTAATTACACGGTTTTGAGGCGCGTCGGATTTTGGCGCGTCTGATTTATAAACGTCAGCCACGACACGCCAGTTACCGCTGTTGCCAAAATCGGACGTATCAACAACATAAAAAGAGGCTGCACCTTCTTTATCTGCGCGGCGGGATACGGCATTTACCGCATCGCCAATGGCATTAAAACGCCCGGTGACCACAATGCGGTCATAAGGTTTTAGTGCTGCCGCTTGCTCCGGCGTCAGTTCTGTCGCTGCATTTACGGAAAAAGCAGTCGCAGAAAGCAGTGCGGACGCCAGGAGAGTGTTCTTAAGCTTCATAAAAATAATCCTTCGCCTTGCGCAAACCAGGTACTGGTATTGTTATTGACTAGAAACGTGGCTGATTATTGCATTTAAACCCTGCAAATGTCTGCGTCATTTTTCACTCATCGTACCGCCTGAAGTGACAAGAATGATAACATTTGGTGATATGTCTAAAAAACAGGCGCTTGACCGGCAAAACTGATAAAGCATACGCATTTTATAAGTTAATTTAATGTTAAACGATTGAATGTCGATGGCGCTAAATCATGTTTTGCCGCTTCGCTTGAGCGAATTATCGGTCACTGAAGGCGATTTCAAGGTCATTATTCCTGTTTGTGGGCTGAATCGTTCATATTTTGCAAATTTCATAATAAATACTGTTTTTTGGCGCTAGATCACAGGCGCTATTTTCAGTAGGTTATAGAGAGTTTGTTACTGTTTTATTTTTCCGGGGTAGCACTTACCTCTTACGCAGGCGTGCGTATGCATCCTGCGATCACTGACAAACCATCATCAAAAAAACCGATGGAAGGGAACATTATGCGAATTGGCATACCAAAAGAGCGGTTAACCAATGAAACCCGAGTCGCAGCAACGCCAAAAACGGTTGAGCAACTGCTGAAACTGGGTTTTACCGTCGCGGTTGAAAGCGGCGCGGGTCAACTGGCAAGTTTTGACGATAAGGCATTTACAGAAGCGGGCGCAGAAATTGTAGAGGGAAATGCGGTCTGGCAGTCAGAGATCATCCTGAAGGTCAATGCGCCGGAAGACGATGAAATTCCTTTACTGAATGCGGGCACGACGCTGGTGAGTTTCCTCTGGCCGGCGCAGAATCCTGAGTTATTGCAAAAACTCGCGGAACGCAATGTAACCGTGATGGCGATGGACTCCGTGCCGCGTATTTCGCGCGCGCAGTCGCTGGATGCCCTGAGTTCAATGGCCAACATCGCCGGTTATCGCGCGATTGTGGAAGCCGCACATGAATTTGGTCGTTTCTTTACCGGGCAAATTACCGCTGCGGGCAAAGTGCCGCCAGCGAAAGTGATGGTGATTGGCGCGGGCGTCGCAGGTCTGGCGGCCATTGGCGCGGCAAACAGCCTCGGCGCCATTGTACGTGCGTTTGATACCCGTCCAGAGGTAAAAGAGCAGGTTCAGAGTATGGGCGCTGAATTCCTCGAACTGGATTTTAAAGAGGAAGCGGGCAGCGGCGATGGCTATGCCAAAGTGATGTCCGAAGCGTTTATAAAAGCGGAAATGGAACTCTTTGCCGCGCAGGCGAAAGAGGTCGATATTATCGTCACGACCGCGCTAATCCCGGGTAAACCAGCGCCGACGCTGATCACGCGCGAGATGGTTGATTCCATGAAGTCCGGCAGCGTGATTGTCGATCTGGCCGCGCAAAACGGCGGTAACTGTGAATACACCGTCGCCGGTCAGGTGACCACGACCGACAATGGCGTGAAGGTTATCGGTTACACCGATCTGCCGGGCCGTCTGCCGACGCAATCCTCCCAGCTTTACGGCACCAACCTGGTCAACTTGCTTAAGCTGCTGTGCAAAGAGAAAGACGGCAATATCGACGTCGACTTTGACGACGTGGTTGTGCGCGGCGTAACGGTCGTGCGTGACGGTGAAATTACCTGGCCCGCGCCGCCGATTCAGGTGTCTGCTCAGCCGCAGGCTGCGCCGCAAGCGGCTCCTGCGCCGAAAGAAGCGGAAAAACCGGTTTCACCGTGGCGTAAATATGCGCTGATGGCGCTGGCGATCATTCTGTTTGGCTGGCTGGCTGACGTGGCGCCGAAAGAGTTCCTCGGCCACTTCACCGTTTTCGCACTTGCTTGCGTGGTGGGTTACTACGTGGTGTGGAACGTTTCGCACGCGCTGCATACGCCGTTGATGTCTGTGACTAACGCCATCTCAGGGATTATCGTTGTCGGGGCATTGTTACAGATTGGCCAGGGAGGCTGGGTGAGTTTCCTGAGCTTTATCGCGGTGCTTATCGCCAGCATTAATATTTTCGGTGGCTTCACCGTGACTCAGCGTATGCTGAAAATGTTCAGGAAAAACTAAGGGGTAACACATGTCTGGAGGATTAGTTACAGCTGCATACATTGTTGCCGCGATCCTGTTTATCTTCAGTCTGGCCGGGCTCTCTAAGCATGAGACGTCCCGACAGGGTAACAACTTTGGTATCGCCGGGATGGCGATTGCGCTGGTGGCGACGATCTTCGGCCCGGATACCGGCAACGTTGCCTGGATTCTGGTGGCGATGATTATCGGTGGGGCGATCGGTATCCGTCTGGCGAAACGCGTTGAAATGACCGAAATGCCGGAGCTGGTGGCGATTCTGCACAGCTTTGTCGGCCTGGCGGCGGTGCTGGTGGGCTTTAACAGCTACCTGTACCACGAGGCGGGTCTGGAACCGATTCTGGTGAATATTCACCTGACGGAAGTGTTCCTCGGCATCTTCATTGGCGCGGTTACCTTCACCGGTTCCGTGGTGGCGTTTGGCAAGCTGTGCGGTAAGATTTCGTCCAAACCGCTGATGCTGCCGAATCGTCACAAAATGAACCTGGCGGCGCTGGTGGTTTCTTTCCTGCTGCTGGTGGTGTTTGTACGTACCGAAAGCGTTGGCTTGCAGGTTCTGGCGCTGCTGGTGATGACCATTATTGCGCTGGCTTTCGGCTGGCACCTGGTGGCGTCCATTGGCGGGGCGGATATGCCGGTTGTGGTATCCATGCTGAACTCCTATTCCGGTTGGGCAGCGGCGGCGGCAGGCTTTATGCTGGGCAACGACCTGCTGATCGTCACCGGCGCGCTGGTCGGTTCTTCGGGTGCGATTCTGTCTTACATCATGTGTAAGGCGATGAACCGCTCTTTCATCAGCGTTATCGCGGGTGGTTTCGGCAGCGATGGATCTTCTACTGGCGACGATCAGGTCGCGGGCGAACACCGTGAGATCACGGCGGAAGATACGGCTGACATGCTGAAAAATTCGCACTCGGTCATCATTACCCCTGGCTATGGCATGGCGGTTGCGCAGGCGCAGTACCCGGTGGCGGAAATCACCGAGAAACTGCGCGCGCGCGGTATCAAGGTGCGTTTTGGCATCCACCCGGTTGCAGGGCGCCTGCCTGGTCACATGAACGTACTGCTGGCGGAAGCGAAAGTGCCGTATGACATCGTGCTGGAAATGGACGAAATCAACGACGACTTCGCTGACACCGATACGGTGCTGGTTATCGGCGCGAACGACACGGTGAACCCGGCGGCGCAGGACGATCCGCGTAGCCCGATTGCCGGTATGCCGGTTCTGGAAGTCTGGAAAGCGCAAAACGTTATCGTGTTTAAACGCTCGATGAATACCGGCTATGCCGGGGTGCAGAACCCGCTGTTCTTTAAAGACAACACGCATATGCTGTTTGGCGATGCGAAAGCCAGCGTGGATGCGATTCTGAAAGCGCTTTAATCTTTACCGGCGCAAGTCATAAAACGGCCTCTCAGGAGGCCGTTTTTGCATCTGAAGAGATCAGGTTTTATTCAAGTCACTGAGCAGGACGGCAATGCTTTGCCCGCCGGAGGTTTGCTCCAGCGCGATCTTAACGATGATCGTCAACGGTACGGAAAGCAGCATGCCGACAGGGCCTAATAACCACCCCCAGAAGATCAGGGAGAGAAAAACCACCAGCGTGGAAAGGCCCAATCCACGCCCCATGATGCGGGGCTCAAGGATATTCCCGAACACCAGATTGATAATCAGATACCCCGTCAGCACCACCAGCGCGTCATAAAGACCGCTGAACACCAGAACCTGCGCAATAGGCGGGATTGCGGCCAGAACCGAGCCAATATTGGGGATGTAGTTAAGTGCGAAAGCCAGCAGTCCCCAGACGAATGCGAAACGAACTTCCAGCAGCGCCAGCATTCCCCAGACCACAACGCCCGTGATAATGCTGATCGCCGTTTTCAGCACCAGATAATGCGATACGCTGTCGATTGCGCGCTGAATCGCGGCCATACCTTCAACCGGCCTGGCCATCATCTGCTGGAGTTTACCGGGCAACTGCGGAACTTCCAGTAGCATAAAGACCACGGTTAACAAAAGCAGGAAAATGGATGACATGGCGTTAGACAGCTGCGCCAGCAAATTCGTCACCAGCGTCATGGCAGCGTTAGGGTCGATATATTTCACCAGCTCATCCACCGAGACGCCGATGCCCAGGCGCTGTAGCCACGGTTCAATGTTTTTCAGCGGCACAACCAATGATGAGCGGTATTGTGGCAGCGTGCGGGCTAACTCATTTAGCGATGTGCCGAGATAGGCCAGCAGCAACACCATGCCCATCACGATAATCCCGATCAGTATCGATACGGCTAAAACCCGCGGGATGCGGAGCCTGACCATGCGCTGCACCAGCGGACTCAGTACCACCGCAATAAATAACGCCAGAATAAACGGCACAATAATATCGGCAGCGAAGCGAATACCGGTGAGAATGATGACCAGCATTCCCAGCATGATTACGAGTTTCAGGCCGTTAAGCGTGATGATCGGTTTTGCCATGATAATTCCTGAATTTTTGTTCTTACTCTTTATAATAATGTGATTTTTGTCGGGCTGTGCTAACAAAAATCAAACGGCGCGGGTAAAGAAGTGAAAAGGTTTTGAGTTAATTCTAAGGCTGTGGTACAAATCAGACGTGTTTAACTACCGAGGACAATTTTCATCCGCGATGACGAGAAGCAACACTGCGGATAATTGTAATATTATGGACAATATGTTCAGGACGTTTTTTTCTACACAGACCGTACTTCTTCGCACTTCTTCCTCTTTCCTGCTTGCTGGTGAGCAGCACTGGCGCAACGCGCTTTAGTCCCTTACTTCTGCCTGAGCTGGCGTTACGCGCCTGGCTAATTCATTTTATTTTTTGGTTTGCTGCATGCGGCAGGCCCGAAGGACTATATTCTCAAGCAGGAGAAGCACCATGTTTTACTGGATTTTATTAGCCCTTGCCATTGCGGCTGAAATTACCGGAACGCTGTCGATGAAATGGGCAAGCGTAAGCAATGGCAACACGGGTTTTATTTTAATGCTGGTCATGATTACGCTGTCGTATATTTTTCTCTCTTTTGCCGTAAAAAAAATTGCGCTTGGCGTGGCGTATGCCTTGTGGGAAGGCATCGGTATTTTATTTATTACGCTGTTTAGCGTGCTGTTATTTGACGAAGCCTTATCGGCCATGAAAATTGCGGGTCTGGTTACGCTGGTATTCGGGATTGCGCTGATCAAATCGGGTACGCGCAAGCCAGTAAACGCCGCGAAGGAGGCGACGCATGCCGCAGTTTGAGTGGGTTCATGCCGCGTGGCTGGCGATGGCGATCGTTCTGGAAATCATCGCTAACGTGTTCCTGAAGTTTTCTGATGGCTTTCGTCGCAAGTTCTATGGCATTCTGTCGCTGGCCGCAGTGCTGGCGGCCTTCAGCGCGCTCTCTCAGGCGGTGAAAGGCATTGATCTTTCGGTGGCATATGCGTTGTGGGGCGGATTTGGTATCGCCGCCACGCTGGCAGCCGGGTGGGTGCTTTTTGGACAGCGTCTGAACAACAAAGGCTGGGTAGGCGTGGTATTGCTGCTTATCGGCATGATCATGATAAAACTGGCCTGACAGCTATGCTGCCCGTTACGGCGGGCAGCGCACGGGAACCATCATCTATTCCTGAGTCAGCGCTTCCAGTTTGTCGCGAAAGCCGGTGACGGAAATCGCGCGGTTGTCAGCCCGCCAGCGATCTTTTGCCGCCGGAGCGGAACTTTGTACGCCAATCAACTGCCAGCCAGCGTCGGTATGCAGCATTAACGGAGAACCGCTGTCGCCGGGCAGCGTGTCGCACTGGTGAGAGAGCACCGCGTTTTGCGCCCAACCAGTAATCAGGCAATCCTGATGTGAGTAAAGCGTATCAAGATGATCTTCCGGGTAACCTGACTGCGTCACTTTGCGGTCGGCGGTTTTCAGGGCAGCGGTTAGCGCGGCTTTATCACCTTCAAATAAGGGCAGTGGGGTAATGCCGGACGGCGGATAACGCAACACAATCAAACCAAAATCCCACGGCGCGGCGGCCGGAGGGACAATCCAGCCATCGCCATCAGGCTTTAAGCGCTTTCCCAGAGACGGATCGACCCGACCTTCAATACCGTGAATTTCATAACGCCAGAGACCTTTTTGCGATACGAAACGCAAAGCCACGGCTTTATCTGGCTTCCCTTTCGGCGGCGTTAACAAGCAGTGTCCGGCGGTGAGCGCCAGATGAGATGAAATGAGCGTGGCGGTACACAGGTTGCCGCTGGCGGTTTCCAGTTGACCAATAGCGTCCCACGGCGACTGCGTTGGATCTTCAACCTTGACCCGATCGTCATGGTCAAAAAATAACGTTTTGGCTTCACGGGTATCCGTGGTGGTATCAGCCTCATCCGCATGAACAACGACAGGGGAAAGACAAATTACGCCCAGTAATACCGCAATGGTTTTATGCATATCACACTCTGTGTGGGTAATTATGATTATTAAAAGCAAACCCTCAGTGAATACTATAGACGTGACGGCAGGAAAGTGGGAGTAAAATCAGATAACTACATTCAGGAAATATAAAAATGCGTGGCAATAAGGGCGCATAATATAAGCATGGTGAGAATCAACTCAAAGCGGTAACGAAACACGTTAACCCTCCGAAGAAACGGCGCTAAACCCGATGATTTAGCGCCGTGTGTTATGGCGCGGGGGAGCGCCATAGAACTCGCCAGTACCTTATGCCGCCGGTTTAGCTGCCGGTTTAGCCGCAGTATGTTTTACCGCTTTTTTGGTGTGTTTTTTCGCTGCCTGCGCTTTTTGTTCAGGCGCTTTCTGAGCCGCTGCTTTGTGGTGTTTTTTGTGATGCGTGGTTTTTGCCGGTGCGGTTTTAGCGGGTGCCGCAGCCGGAGCCGTCGTGGACGTTGCCGTTTCAGCAGCAAATGCAGCAGAAGACAGACCCATAGCAGCGGCAACAACCAGAGCTAATACTTTTTTCATTCTGATACCCTCGATTTGGTTTTTTATTCAACCCCACTGCGGGGCCGGTGAAATCACTATATCGCTGTAAATCGAGGGCTTCCGTGAGTCATTGGTATCGGTGTGTAACGGTATGTACAACCGGCCCGACAGATTGACGCTATCGGGCAAACAAGAGACATCATGACAAATAGCGTGATTCCAGATGCGCCCGGAAGTAACGGCTGCTCAACGGTTCTCCGGTGGCCTGAGCGATCAGCTGCGCGGTAGTAAAGCGACTGCCGTGCTGCCAGATATTTTGTCGCAGCCAGTCAAACAAGGCGCTGAGATCGCCTTGCGCAATCTGATTATGCAGATCCGGCAATGCGCGACGGGCAGCGCTAAACAGCTGTGCGGCATACATGGCGCCCAGCGTATAAGACGGGAAGTAGCCAAAGCCGCCGTCGGTCCAGTGGATGTCCTGCATACAGCCGTTACGGTAATCTCCCGCGGTTGACAGCCCCAGCCAGGCCTGCATTTTTTCATCCCACAGCGCGGGAATATCATCCACTTCGATGTCGCCGTTAATCAGCGCCTGTTCAATGTCATAGCGCAAGATAACATGGGCAGGATAACTCACTTCGTCGGCATCCACGCGGATAAAGCCCGGTTTCACCCGCTGATTCCAGGCAATGAAATTCGCTTCTTCAAAAGCGGGCTGATCGCCAAAATGACGTTTAACGGCGGGAATGAGCCGTTTGAGGAATGCCGTGCTGCGACCCAGTTGCATCTCGAAAAACAGACTCTGGGATTCATGGATGGCCGTGGAGCGGGCAAACGCGATCGGCTGACCCTGCCAGGCGTGGGGCAGATTCTGTTCATAGCGGGCGTGCCCCGTTTCGTGGATCACGCCAAAGAGCGCGCTGAGTAATTCATTTTCATCATAGCGCGTGGTGATGCGCACATCTTCCGGCACGCCGCCGCAGAACGGGTGGGCGCTGATGTCCAGCCGACCGGCGTTAAAATCAAACCCTAACTGCGACATGGTTTCCAGTCCCAGTTCACGCTGTAGCGCCGTCGGGAACGGGCCGACCGGCGCAATCAGTGGCTGATGCGACTGTTTTGACACCGCGCGGTTTAACAGATCGGGAAGCCAGGTTTTGACATCCGCAAACAGAACATCCAGTTGGGCGCTGGTCATATCGGGCTCAAAAATATCCAGCAGGGCATCGTAGGGCGAACATTCTTTAGCTTCGGCGCGAAGTTTTGCCTCTTCACGGCTGTATTTCACAACCTCTTTCAGATTCTGCGCAAATCCTTGCCAGTCATTCGCCGGACGCTGACTCCGCCATGCGTGTTCACACCGGCTCCCCGCCAGCGATTTCGCCTCCACCAGTGACTCAGGCAGCAGGGCCGCCTGATGGTGCCGCCTCGCCATTTCACGCAGGTTCGCCTGCTCAGCATCGTTCAAATCTTCCTGCCCGGCGGCGGCTATCCACTGCGCAACCTTCGGGTCAGTCAATAACTGATGTTCCAGCACGTTCAGCTCGGCCAGCGCTTCGCCTCGCGCGGTGCTTCCACCGGGAGGCATCATGGTGAACATATCCCAACTGGCGATAGCGGAGAGATGCGAAAAGCGGGAGAGGCGCTGGAAAGTGCGGGTGAGTTGTTGGTAGTGGCTCTTGTTGGACATTGTTGTGTTCCCGTCGTGTTCTGCGAATGTGAGGAGTTTACCCTGATTCATACATGTTTATGCTCTGATAGCAACGATGGCAGAAATGTTGGTAGGTTGTAAGTGATAATGATACTTCTTATCATAAATGGCGGTGTCGTGAAGCACACTGGTGAAATATTAACAGGGAACAGGGATGCAACAGGAAATCAATAACGCCTATATTGTCAGGACAAAAGCAGTGTCAGGCTGCTTTTCTATGTTTATGCTGATGTTTGGTATTACATTTACGCCACTGTTTTTTACCCGCAGTGCGCAATTAATGGAAAGTGGGTTACTTTTACCGCTGATGTTTGTGCTGGAGTTTCTTATTCTGGTCCCGCTGTATTATCTCTTTTTTAGAAAAAGAGACGGTCTGGGAAAAGGCACATTGAGTGCAAAGTGGTTTGTTATTTTGTTTGGCGCCATTCTGATCATCCAGTTTCTTTTACCTGCTATGTTGGGGATGAGAAAAACAGAAGCGTGGGTTATGACGCAGGTTTCATTGCATAACTACGCTTTCTGGCTGACCAACCTGTCACTGATTTTCCTCGTCCCGGTCTACGAGGAAATCGTCTTCAGAGGGTGTCTGTTCAACGCCTTTCAGTACTGGTTCAATGATAAGGTGTGGGCGACGTCGCTTGCCGTTTCAACGCTGTTTGCGCTGATGCATACGCAGTACGCCGATATCAGAACATTATTGATGTTATTTTTAATATCACAGGTGCTTATTATCGCCAGAGTCAAATCTAGAGGGTTATTAATGCCTGTTACCCTGCATATATTAATGAATGCGACGGTGATCGGGATACAATATGGCGTTCAGGTCTTATTATCCTCCGGGTGATATTTACGGCATTCGGAAGCGATATCGTCAGTGTTGCCCACCATTACAGGTAGTTTTATCTTCCGGTCTCGCTTTTGGGTATCGCGCGGGGTAAAGTCAAACCTCAACAATAAAAATAAATACACACAGCATGATGAATCCAATTATCTGGGTTATCTTTGCTCTTCTGGCACTGGATGCCGTCAGGGAATTGATGGGGGCTTCTTCCATCCTGGGATTGTGGTAATCCAAAGCGCTGGTTGAGCTGTAAAGAATGCCCGGGCTCGACCCGGGCTTCTCTTTATCAAACGTGCAGACGATGATGCAGGCGGGAGCCAACCAGCAGCGCCAGAAGCAGCATCAGCGCGATAAACCCGCCCACACCGTTCCAGCCATAGCTGTGCCAGAATACCCCGCCTAACGTCCCGGCAATGCTGGAACCCAGGTAATAGCTGAAGAGATACAGGGAAGATGCCTGGCCTTTGGCGCGTTTCGCGCGTGGGCCAATCCAGCTGCTTGCCACCGAATGCGCGGCAAAGAATCCGGCGGAGAAGAGCAGCATTCCGGCGAAAATCAGCCATAGCGACGTGAACAGCGTCATTAATAGCCCGAACAACATCACGCCGGTTGAGAACAACATCACTGGGCCGCGACCATAACGCGTCGTCATGGCGCCTGCTTTAGGCGAGCTCCAGGTGCCCGTCAGATAAGCCACCGATAAAAGCCCCACAATGGCCTGGCTGAGTTCCCAGGGCGAAAGCATCAACCGATAGCCGATATAGTTAAATAGCGTGACAAACGACCCCATTAACAAAAAGCCTTCTGCGAATAACAGCGGCAGACCCCTGTCGCGCCAGTGAAGGCGGAAGTTGATGAACAGCGTTTTGGGGCGTAATGAGGTCGGTCGGAAATGGCGGGATTCCGGCAAGATTTTCCAGAACATCAATGCGGACGCCAGCGCGAAACAGCCGATCGCCGCCAGTGCGATGCGCCAGTTAAAAAAGTCGGTAAATACGCCGCTGATCAGACGCCCGCTCATGCCGCCAATCGAGTTGCCGCTAATGTACAACCCCATTGAGAAGGCGACGAAACTGGGATGGATCTCTTCACTTAAATAGGTCATGCCTACCGCGGCGACGCCGCTCAACGACAGGCCAATCAGCGCGCGCATGATTAAAATGCCATGCCAGCTGGTCATCATGGTGGAAAGCAGCGTACAGCAGGAGGCCAGCAGCAGCGCTGTCA
This sequence comes from Citrobacter sp. CK206, assembly GCF_030333125.1. NCBI lineage: Bacteria > Pseudomonadati > Pseudomonadota > Gammaproteobacteria > Enterobacterales > Enterobacteriaceae > Citrobacter > Citrobacter sp. CK206. The sequence continues at coordinate 10,830 of NZ_JAOWGM010000029.1, read as the reverse complement.
CCATTACAGGTTTGCGGCCGATCGCGTCGGACAACGGGCCGGTAAACAGCAGCCCGATGGCTAACATGCCGGTGGAGATGGAAAGCGAGATACTGCTGCTGGCGGGAGAGACGCCAAATTCATGGGACAACACAGGCAGTATCGGTTGTACGCAATAGAGAAGGGCGAACGTCGCCAGCCCGGCGGAGAATAGCGCCAGCGTAACGCGCATAAACTGGGATGTACCACGTTTTATATATTGAACCGGCTGGGAAATAATATGTTCATCAACATCGCTCGCCGTTGCGGTGTCGACAGCAGTAATACGACTCACTTGAAATCCTTGCTCAACATCCCCGTGATTATGGTGACGGGTATGACCTCAGTGCTAAGAGTAGGAAAATCAAAATATTCTGTCTAATATATTAATAATCTCAAATAATATTTATAAAATATGAATATTGAACTTCGTCATCTACGTTACTTTGTGGCGGTTGCGGAAGAGTTGCATTTTGGCCGGGCGGCTGCGCGGCTGAACATCTCTCAACCCCCGCTAAGCCAGCAGATCCAGACCCTTGAGCAGCAGATTGGCGCACGGCTGCTGGCGCGAACCAACCGGAGCGTTGCGCTGACGGCGGCGGGTAAGCAGTTTCTGGCAGACAGTCGGCAGATCCTTGGGCTGGTGAATGAGGCCGCCGCCCGCGCGGAACGCTTGCATCAGGGGGAGACCGGCGAGCTGCGCATTGGCTTCACCTCATCCGCGCCGTTTATTAAAGCCGTCTCGGATACGCTGTCTCTGTTTCGCCAGGACTACCCGGATGTGCATATGCAGACCCGTGAAATGAACACCCGCGAGCAGATTGCGCCGCTTAATGAAGGCGCGCTGGATATGGGGTTACTGCGCAATACCTCATTGCCGGATACGCTGGACTGGGAAGTGATTCTGCATGAACCGCTGCTGGCGATGATCCCCCGTGAACATCCGCTGGCGCAAAAGCCGGTCGTGACGCTGGCGGAGCTGGCGAAAGAACCGTTTGTCTTTTTTGATCCGCATGTCGGAACGGGGTTGTATGACGATATTCTCGGCCTGATGCGCCGTTACCATCTCACTCCGGCGATCACTCAGGAGGTTGGAGAGGCGATGACAATTATCGGGCTGGTAGCCGCAGGACTGGGGGTGTCGATCCTGCCCGCCTCGTTTAAACGGGTACAGCTTGATGAAATGCGTTGGGTGCCCATTGCCGAAGCGGACGCCGTGTCGGAAATGTGGCTGGTATGGCCGAAACATCATGAACAAAGTCACGCTGCGCAACGATTTCGCCATCAACTTTTAACGGCCGCAAAGCGCGCTTAATTTAGTTTAAAAAGGGATGAAAATGTGCAGTAAATCACACGGCTAAGTAAAAAGTTGACGACAACTATTGAAGTCATTCACCATAGCCCACAGATTATTTCGGAGCGCGAAAATAAAGGGAGTCAGAGGTGGTTGCTGATAGTCAGCCAGGGCATATCGATCAAATCAAGCAGACCAATGCTGGCGCGGTATATCGCCTGATTGATCAGCTGGGCCCCGTGTCGCGAATTGATCTTTCTCGTCTGGCGCAACTGGCGCCTGCCAGTATCACTAAAATTGTTCGCGAAATGCTCGAAGCGCATTTAGTTCAGGAGCTGGAGATCAAAGAGGCGGGAAGCCGTGGTCGCCCGGCGGTCGGGCTGGTGGTGGAAACCGAGGCCTGGCACTATTTGTCTATTCGTATCAGCCGTGGCGAGATTTTTCTCGCCCTGCGTGACCTGAGCAGCAAGCTGGTGGTGGAGGAGTGCCTTGAGCTACCGCTGGTTTCTGAGACTCCGCTGCTTGAACGCATCATTTTTATGGTCGATCAGTTTTTTATCCGTCACCAGCAAAAACTCGAACGCCTGACCTCTATCGCCATCACCTTACCCGGTATTATTGATACTGAGAATGGCATTGTGCACCGCATGCCGTTTTACGACGATGTCAAAGAGATGCCGTTGGGGGAAACCCTCGAACACCACACCGGCGTACCGGTCTATATTCAGCATGATATCAGCGCCTGGACGATGGCTGAGGCGCTTTTTGGCGCATCGCGCGGCGCGCGTGATGTTATTCAGGTGGTGATTGATCACAACGTTGGGGCTGGCGTGATTACCGACGGCCACTTACTGCATGCGGGCAGCAGCAGTCTGGTGGAGATCGGCCATACGCAGGTCGACCCCTACGGTAAACGTTGTTACTGCGGGAACCACGGCTGTCTGGAAACGATCGCCAGCGTGGACAGCGTGCTTGAACTGGCGCAACTGCGACTCAATCAGTCAATGAGTTCTTCGTTGCACGGGCAGCCGCTGACGGTGGATTCGCTGTGCCAGGCGGCGGTGCAGGGGGATTTGCTGGCGAAAGATATCATTAGCGGCGTCGGGATGCATGTTGGCCGCATTCTGGCGATCATGGTGAATTTATTTAATCCGCAAAAAATTCTGATCGGTTCGCCGCTGAGCAAAGCGGCGGAAATCCTTTTTCCGGCAATTGCGGACAGCATCCGTCAACAGGCGCTGCCGGCGTATAGCAAACATATCGCCGTCGAAAGCACGCAGTTTTCCAATCAAGGGACAATGGCGGGTGCCGCACTGGTAAAAGACGCGATGTATAACGGTTCTTTGTTGATTCGTCTATTACAGGGTTAACATTTTTTAACTGTCGTACGAAAATTTGCGCTAACGCAAGCTGATCGCGATTGTCATACCTTAGACTTTCTCCACTGTATTATTTTCCTGGCTTATATTTTCGAAGCATAACGGTGGAGTTAGTGATGCTGAAGCGTTTCTTTATTACAGGTACAGACACTTCTGTTGGGAAGACAGTGGTTTCCCGCGCATTACTACAAGCGTTAGCGTCAGGGAACAAAAGCGTCGCAGGTTATAAACCCGTTGCGAAAGGCAGCAAAGAGACGCCGGAAGGCATGCGCAATAAAGATGCGCTGGTGTTGCAGAGCGTCTCTTCTATTGAGCTGCCTTATGAGGCGATCAATCCGATTGCGCTGAGCGAAGACGAAAGCAGCGTGGCGCATAGCTGTCCGATCAATTACACCCTGTTATCTAACGGGCTTGCCAGCCTGAGCGAAAAGGTTGACCACGTCGTGGTGGAAGGCACCGGCGGCTGGCGCAGCCTGATGAACGACCTGCGTCCGTTATCTGAATGGGTCGTGCAGGAGCAGTTACCGGTGCTGATGGTGGTGGGGATTCAGGAAGGCTGCATTAACCATGCGCTGCTGACCGCACAGGCTATTGCTAATGACGGATTACCGCTGATCGGCTGGGTGGCGAACCGCATCAATCCCGGACTGGCGCATTATGCCGAAATCATTGATGTGTTAAGCAAAAAACTGCCTGCGCCGCTGATTGGCGAACTGCCTTATTTGCCGCGTGCCGAACAACGCGAGCTGGGGCAATATATCCGTCTGTCAATGCTCGGCAGTGTGCTGTCGGTAGACCGAGTCCTCGCGTAACGTTCGCGATAAGACCGACGCCACCACGCAGGCAATCAGTAATCCGGGGAGTAGCCGATACTCCCCGGTCATTTCACAGATCATCAGCGTCGACATCATCGGCGCGTGTGTTGTTGCCGCCAGCAGCGTCGCCATTCCTGTTAATCCCAGCAATATTGCCATCTCATCCGCTCCCGGAAGCCAGAATCCCCACATCCGACCGTATAACATACCAATCGACAAGCCGATGAACAGCGTGGGGGTAAAGACGCCGCCGGGCGCACCGGAACCGCTGCTGGCGAGTACGGCGAGTAATTTGCAGATGAAGATCCCGGCGATAACGGAGAGCAGCGGCGGGGAGAGCAAAAATGACTGCACGACGCTGTAGCCATTTCCCCAGACGGCCGGCGTCAGCAGGGATAGTAAGCCAACGATGAATCCGCCCAGCGCCAGTTGCCACGGAGGCGATAATTTCAGCCGAATAAAACCGTTATGAGTGGTGGTCATTAACCACATAAACAGCGGCCCGCAGACGCCAGCCACCAGCCCGGTGCTGATAATCATCGCATATTCCCGCACATGTAAATCCAGTGACAGGTGAACCGTATAGAGCAGGGCATTACCGCCGCTGAGCAAATGGGTGGTCAGTAATGCCACGACGGCGGAAATCACAACGGGGCCCAGCGACGCCAGCATCAGCGTGCCAAACAGGATTTCCGCGATAAAGAGGCTGCCCGCCAGCGGGGCGTGATACGCGCTGGCCATCCCTGCCGCAGCGCCGCAGGCGATCCACAATTTCCACTCTTCACGCGGGGTGCAACGCTGAGCAAAACAGGATGCCGCCAGCGCTGCCAGTAAGATCATGGCCCCTTCGCGCCCGATGGCGCTACCGCTGGCGACGACCAGCAGCGAAGCAAGGGACTTCACCAGACTTGCCCCGTAATCGAATTGCCCATCTGTTTGCAGGGCTTCCATGTAGTCGGTGGGGGCATGGGGGCGTTGTTGATTCATTTTCTGCCAGCCCCAGAGCAGCGCACCTGCCGCGAGACCGCCCACGGCGGGGGTGATCAGCCGTCGCCAGGGAGAAAGGTTTGTCGCGGCATTCACCAGGCTTCCCGTATCGTTACGTAAAAAAAGCCATTCCAGCACCAGCATGGCGTGACGAAACCCGGCTACCGCCAGTGCGGCAAGGATGCCAATTATTGTCGCGATTAACAGGCGGCGAAACATCGCTCGCAGATCAGGGTATGTATGTAGGCGGTGCATGGGCAGACCACACAGGCATTTTCAGGAGTGTCTATTTTGCGGGTAAACAGCGCGGGACGCAAAAGCACTGCGTGCGCAGGGGGAACTGCCCGATGGCGCTTCGCTTACCGGGCCGACAAGAATGTGCTCCGTAGGCCGGGTAAAGCGTAGCTGCCATCCGGCGTTTAGCTACTTTCGTGAATATTCAGCGCCCGACGGGTACGGCCTGAACTGAGATAATCGGCAATGTAATCCTGCGAGATTTCGCCGTTATAGCGTCCTTCCTCATCGACAATGGGCATCCAGCTGGTGTTACTCTCGTACAGTTTCGACAGCACAATACGCAGGTTGTCTTCCGCTTTTCCGGTGACGCGAAACGGGTGGATTATATCCGCGCAGGTGCCGTTGGCGTTCCTGGCTTCACGACGCTTCACAAAGCCAAGCGGCTTGCCGTCGCTGTCGACAACGGTGATCGCGCGAATATCATTATCGTCCATGATGCCGAACGCCTCTGCCAGCGAGGTGGCGGTGCGGGCGGTCAGGGTGGGTTGTTGGTCGGTTACGTCGCCCGCCGAAACCAGCAGAAGACGTTTTAGCGTACGATCCTGACCGACAAATGAGCCGACGAATTCATTCGCCGGTTTTGCCAGCAATTCATCCGGGCTGGCGCACTGTATAATGCGGCCCTGGCGAAATACGGCAATCCTGTCGCCCAGCTTCAGCGCTTCATCGATATCATGGCTGACCAGCATCACCGTCTTTTTCAGCGCCCGCTGCATATCAAGAAACTGATTCTGAATCACCTCGCGGTTAATCGGGTCCACCGCACCGAAAGGTTCATCCATCAACAGCACCGGGGGATCGGCCGCCAGCGCGCGGATCACGCCGATGCGCTGTTGTTGACCGCCAGACATCTCTTTCGGGTAGCGATGCAGAAACTTTTTCGCATCCATTGCCACCATGTCCATTAACTCTTCCGCGCGACGTTTGCAGCGGGTTTTATCCCAGCCCAGCATACGTGGGACAACCGTGATGTTCTCTTCGATGGTCATGTTGGGAAACAGGCCAATTTGCTGGATCACGTAGCCAATGTTGCGCCGTAGCGTGACGGTATCCATCGCACTGGTGTTTTGTCCGTTAATGAAAATATTGCCGCTGCTGGGCGCGATCAGCCGGTTGATCATCTTCAGGGTGGTGGTCTTGCCGCAGCCTGACGGCCCAAGCAGCACGCACATTTCACCTTCCGGCACGTTCAGATTGATGTTATCAACGGCGTTAAGCGGTTGGCCGTTCTTCTGTGAAAAGCGTTTGGTGAGGTTTTCCAGTTTTATCATTATCGTATCCCCTTAGGTGTCAGTACGACTTGCAGGCGATGCAGCAACCAGTCGAGCACAATGGCCAACAGACAAATCATCAGCGCACCGGCGATTAACATGCGGATGTCACTCCCGCCGATGCCGTTCAGTAACAGTAACCCCAGGCCGCCAGCGCCAATAACGGCGGCGATGGCCATCACGCCGATATTCATGACGACGGCAGTGCGAATCCCGCCAAAAATCACCGGCAGGGCCATCGGAATTTCTACCCAGCGCAAACGCTGCCAGAACGTCATGCCAATTCCGCGTCCCGCTTCGCGCAAGCCCGGCGGTAAACTGTCGAGCGCGGTGTGCGTGTTGCGCACAATCGGCAGCAACGAGTAAAGAAAAACGGCGGTAATTGCGGGAAGGGCGCCAATCCCCTGACCGATCAGCGAAAACAGCGGGATCATCAAACCAAATAATGCGATGGACGGGATAGTGAGCAGCAGCGTCGCCGCCCCTAACACCGGCGTAGCCAGCCATTTATGACGAACAATCAGAATGCCCAGCGGCACGCCAATGATAATCGCCAGACCGACGGCCAGCGCAACCAGCCACAAATGCTGAAGAGTGAGGCTCGTCAGATAACCCGCGTTATCCATCATGTAATGAATCGTATCCATAAGCGCTCCTTACAGCAGACCTTTTTGTTGCAGGAATGTGCGCGCAACCTGCTGGGGTGACTGGTGATCGATGTCGACCTGCGCATTAAGCGTCGAGATGACGTCGTTATTGAGCAGCCCGGAAAGGGTATTCAGCGCATCATCCAGCCCCGGATGGGCATCCAGTATCTCTTTACGGACGACAGGCGTGACAGCGTAACCTGGGAAGAAGCCTTTATCATCTTTCAGCACCTTGAGGTCAAAACCCTTCACCCGGCCATCCGTGGTGTACACCAGACCGGCGTCCACAAAGCCGTCGCGCACGGCGTTATAGACCAGACCCGGGTCCATTTGCCGAATCTGCGGACGGTCAAGCTGCATCTGGTAGGCATCCTGCAACGGCTTCATCCCGTCGCTGCGCCCGGAAAACTCAAGGTCGAGACCTAACATCCAGTTATTGTCAGGGTCGGTCTGGCGGATGTGTTCGATTTTCGCCACCATTTCCGACAGGGTGTTGATGTTCTCTGCTTCGGCGCGTTTGCGCTGCATGGCGAACGCGTAGGTGTTATTCATATTCGCCGGGTTTAGCCATACCAGTCCGAGCTTCGCATCCAGGCGTTTGACGGTATCGTAGGATTCCTGCGGGCTCATCCGTTTATCAATGTGGTTAAAAATGATCAGGGACGTGCCGGTGTATTCCCAGGTGATATCAATCTGCTTATTCACCATGGCATTACGTGAAATCACCGCCGCAATGTTGGTGCGCGGCTGAACCTGAAAACCCTTTTTTTGCAGGTACTGCACGGTCATGGCGGAAAGGATGTGTTGTTCGGTAAAACCTTTGGTTGCAAGGATCAACGGGGCCGCCTGAGCCTGTCCGGTAACGAGCAACGCGGCGGCAAGCCATCCCAGCAGATGTTTTTTTAATGTCATTCAGCGCTCCTTATTCTTATCGTTGTATCAGGCCGTATGCGGACTGAGGATGCGGCCAAGCAGGGCAAGCAGGCTGTCGAGAATCAGCGCCACCAGAGCGGTTGCCGTTGCGCCCAGAATCAGCGTCGGGAAGTCATTGAGGTAAATGCCGGGGAAAATCAGCTCGCCGTAGCTGCTGGCCCCAATCAGGAACGCCAGCGGGGCCGTACCCACATTAATCGCCGTCGCGATCCGAATCCCTGCAAGCATCACCGGCCAGGCATTGGGCAGCTCAACCTGACGCAGACGCTGCCATTTCGTCATACCGATGCCGTTCGCGGCTTCAATCAGGGAGGCGGGAACAGAACAAAGCCCGGCGTAGGTATTGCGCACGACGGGAAGAAGCGAGGCGAGGAACAGCGCGAAAATCGCCGGAACGTCGCCAATGCCGATAATCACCATCGCCAGTGCCAGTACGGCCAGAGGCGGCAGAGTATTGCCTACATTAAAGAGCTGCATTACGTATTCGGCGAATCCTTTGGCTGCCGGACGGCTCAGTAAAATGCCGCTGGGAATACCGATAACTAAGGCGAAGAACATGGAGGTAAAGACGAGGAGTAAATGCTGTTTGCCCAAATAAAGCAGATCAACCTGACGCGCTTTAATGGTTTCCAGACCCACTCCCCAGACCAGCAGCGCCAGCACAAGAGCGATCGCGCCAGTAAACCCGAGCACGCGTTTTAACGTAAAGGTGTGCATTGCGGTGTGTCTCCCTGTTTGCATGCGTTATGGCAACGAAAGAGACGTTGCGTGTTGTTATGCCATGTAGCGGCAGGGTGTTTTGAGCTATAGCAACACGTCGGGAAGGATTCCAGCGAGACAGGTATTTAAATTAGCAGGCTATGCATGCCCGTTGCTCATTTGCCCTTACAGGGCGAAGGATGTGCGCGAATGTGAAGAATTGTCTTAAAAATGGAAAGTTAAAGTGACATTGTCACTTATCGAGAAGGGGAAACAAGCGGTTTTTGGCGATAAAGGCAGGGCGCGCCCTGCCTGAAAAAGCGTTAGCGAAACAGCGGTTTTACGGCGACGGGGATCAGCAACTGAGACTGCCACTGCGCCAGCGTTTGCTGTGCCAGCTCACCTGCCGCCTGGTAAAATGGATGGTTTGCGCCTTCGATGAAAACCGCCAGGAAGCGCGCAGACCACGGCAACAGATGCCAGGCCAGCAGTTGTTCGCATTCGCTATGACGGCCATTTTCCGCAAGCCAGGCAGCCAAAAGCAGCAGGGAACCAAAATGATCTTCCGGTTCATTTTGCTGGATCTCAAACTGGATGCCGTTGTCCCGCATCCACTGGCGTAATGCCAGCGTAGACTCGCCAAACAACACGCTTTCACGGTCCAGCCAGACCGACCCCCAGGGAGGCGACGGAAGCGCCCAGGGACCGACAAACAGACGTTGCCAGGCTTGCGGGAGCGGCTCCTCGATGTCGGCCTGAAAAACCGCCGCAATCGGCGCCAGAACCTCCGGTGAAAGTGGCCACTGCGCCTGCCAGCCGTCGGTTTTTAACGCTGAAACCAACGGGGCGGCTTCGGTACTGTCTGGCGCATAATAAAACAACGCGCCCAGCACGCGTGCAGCCATAGAAAAATCGTCACGTTGTGAAAAAGAAGTCATGAAACCATCCTGAAAGGTGCGGGTTTCCCCGCACGCGTAAGTTAACCTGCAATGGCCATTCCGACGGTCATATGCAGGCCGTAAAACAATCCGCGACCTATGATTTCGCCGCCAAGCACCAGGATTAACCCCAGCAACAATCCGACGACGTGCGGTTCTTTGCGGCGCACTAACGGGCATATCCAGCAACCCAGCCCGGCAGCAAGCAGCACTACGCGCCAGACCTGCAAGCGGCCATAGTCTGGAACCAGCGCGCTTGCCTGTTGCACGGAGCTGTGGATCGTCCCAAGCGACATGCCTTGCATGATGATTACGGCCGCGCAGACTAACAGCGCCAGCACGCTGATGCTTGCGAACGTCGTGCCGTTGAATCTGGCGCGCGCGGCGCGCAATATCAGCGCTGCAAATAGCGGCCCGCTCAGGAACACCGTCAGGAAGAACGCCAGCGTCGTGTAGCCATTATACCAGGTAGGAACGGTATCGATCTGATAGACCCGCGTCATTGCCCAGACAAATACCACCCCGAGTACCATGCTGACCAGCAGCCAGATTTTGCCCAGTGCTTCCGGCATCTTGCCGAGCACAGCCACCAGCCACCAGAAACCGCCGGCGGCAAAAAAGACAGAGCCAGCGGCAATTTCATTACTCAGCGCGGAAGCGCCCACCCGGTTAAGCGAGTTAAACGCGCGGAACGGCGAGCCGAGGTGCATGATCGACGCCAGAAAACCCAGCCCCATGACGACCCATAAAAAGAACATGCCGCGCACAATACGCTGTCTGCTGGCCGCATCGTCTTTCGCCGCAAACCAGCCCAGACCGCTGACAATCAATGCGCCGACAACGCATTGACCGAACACCGTAAACAGCACCAGCGGCCATTCATGCCATCCATTTCCCATTTTATACCTCCTTCGGATTTGCCAGATAACCCGTGGTATCCCCGGTCGGGCGGCTGTTGGCGTTGGGTTTAATCACAATGTTCGGTCTGGTGAAGTGCGTGCCCGGCAGCGGCGCAACGGCCGCCAGCGTGCCATGTTTCTTCCGCAGCTCTTCTATCGGGCCAAAGTCCAGCGCGCGCAGCGGGCAGGACTCGACGCAGATCGGCTTTTTGCCGTCGGCAACGCGGTCATGACAACCGTCGCATTTGGTCATGTGGCCTTTGGCGGCGTTATACTGCGGCGCACCGTACGGGCAGGCCATATGGCAGTAGCGACAGCCGATGCAGACGTCCTCATCCACCACCACAAAGCCGTCCTCGCGTTTGTGCATCGCGCCGCTCGGGCACACTTTCGTGCAGGCCGGGTCTTCGCAGTGGTTGCAGGAAATGGAAAGATAGTAGGCAAAGACATTCTGGTGCCAGACGCCGTTATCCTCCTGCCAGTCGCCGCCCGCATATTCATAGATGCGGCGGAAGCTGACGTCCGGGGTTAAATCTTTGTAGTCTTTGCAGGCCAGTTCGCAGGTTTTGCAACCGGTGCAACGACTGGAGTCAATAAAAAATCCATATTGGGTTGTCATCGGTTACTCCTTATACCTTCTCAACCTGAACGAG